>JBEHWY010000014.1:0-37486 GCA_048498975.1 Actinomycetota bacterium
CGCTCTCCCGCCTCACCCACGAGGCGGGGAGCTCCGCCGTCCCGCCCGCGAGAGCGGCAGGAAGTACGTCCTCATCAGGCGCTGCCGCTCCCGCGGTGAGGACGTAGTTCCTCCCGGTATGCGGGAGGAACTACGCCTTCATGGACAGGCCGCTCGCCTGAACCCGGGAGGGGAGGGTGCTCGCCGCCCTACCTGCCCATGAAGGGTGGCGAGCACCCTCCCCGTCACGCCTCCGAGAGATATCCGTCCGCAAGTCGCGCGCCTCTTGTATCAATTCTGTCTGATTAATCGACAGACCAAGAGTGCAGTGTTAGCGTGGCTCGGGCAACGCCGGGCAGTGGGAAAGGGAGCCCGGTCGAACTCCGGGAGGAGCCATCATGAAGTCCAGTCGCATCGCCGCAGTCTTCTGCGTGTTCGTCGCCTGCGCCGTGTTTGTCGCGCCAGCGTGGGCGACCAAGTACGTGGCGCTGGGAGACTCGTACTCGTCGGGGACGGGGACCCGCACCTTCTATGAATCGAGCTGCCAGCGGTCCGTGTACGCGTATCCGTACCTGCTCCACAACGCGCACCCGGAATGGACCTTCGTCAACGCCACCTGCTCAGGGGCGACGACGAGCAGCCTGCTCAGCTCGCAGGTCTCCAGCGTCACCTCGGACACCAACTGGGTCAGCTACACGATCGGCGGCAACGACGCCGGCTTCTCGGAAGTGATCACCGAATGCGCGCTGCCCTCGTGGGCGTCGAACTGCAACGGCGCGATCAACAACGCCCAGTCGATCATCCAGAACACGCTGCCGGGACGGCTCGACTCGGTCAACAACGCGATCAAGTCACGGGCGCCGAACGCCCAGGTCGTGGTGCTCGACTACCCGCGCCTGTTCAACGGCGAAGACTGCAACGCGCTCACCTTCTTCAGCTCCAGCGAGGAGACGCGGCTGAACGAAACCGCCGACATGATCAAGAACGTGATCAGCGCCGCGGCGACGCGGGCCGGGTCGAACTTCCACTTCGGCAACGTGATCCCGAACTTCATCGGGCACGCGGTCTGCGACGGCGGAGGCGGCTCCTCGACGGAGTGGATCAACGGCCTCTCGAACCCGATCGGCGAAAGCTACCACCCGAAGGTCACCGGTCACGCCAGCGGCTACTACCCGGTGGCGCACGGAATCACCGGCTGATCGAAGCGCTCATGCGGCGGCGCGGAGTGACAGGATCCGCGCCGCCGCATGCTCGAACTGCTCCCGCTCGCCCTCGCCGCCGCGGTCTACCCGTCGCTGCTCGCCGCGGTCGTCCTGATCATGGCCCAGCCCAATCCGCGGCGGCTGCTCGGCGCCTATCTCGCAGGCTCGATGACGGCGAGTGTCAGCGCCGGTGCGGCGATCGTCTTCGGGCTCAGCTCGAGCAGCCTGCTGGAAGGGTCAGAAGAGCACTTCGGTCCCGGGCTCGACGTCGCGATCGGGCTGCTGGCGCTGCTGATGTTCTGGGTCCTGCTCACCGACCGTGACCGGCGGCTGCGCGAACGACGGCAGCGCCGGCGCGAGCACCTCGCCGAAGCAGGCCGCGACCCATGGTCGCGGCGGATCCTCTCCCGCGGCTCGCTCTGGCTGACCTTCCTGCTCGGCATCGCCCTCAGCCTGCCCGGCGCCCTCTACCTGGTCGCGCTGAAGGACATCGCCGAGGCCGAAAGCAGCGCCGCCGTGGCGCTCTGGCGGATCGTCTTCTTCAACCTCGTGATGTTCGCTCTCGCCGAGGTGCCGCTGGTCGGCTATGCGGTGGCACCGGACCGCACGCAGGCGGCGGTCGCCGCCGCCAACGCCTGGCTCGGCGATCACAGCCGCCACGTGGCGATGGCCCTCTGCGCCGCCGCCGCTGCCTACCTCCTCGGGCGCGGCCTCCTGGCGCTGGCGCTCTGAGGCGACGCGGGCGGACCGGCGCACCCGCAGGGCAGGTAGGTGCGCCGGCCCGCCCGCGAGCTAGGAAGCGCCCGTGAGTGTGCACTTCTCCCCGCCTTCGCCGTGAGGGCTGACTTCTCCCCGGCATGCGGGGACAACTGCGCACTCACCGGAAGGGCGGGGACAGGTGAGCACTCACGGCGCATCCCGCCGCCGGAGGGGTGGCCGGGTTCACCCCTTGGGTCCCTGGGAGCGGCGCTCGCGCGGCCCGAACATGGTCGTGCAAGTCGCAACCAACCACTTGAAGGAGAAATCAGATGACCCGCACGAACAAGATCCGCAGCCTCGCCCTCGGCCTCGCCGCCTCGGCCCTCGCCCTGACCGGGCTCGCCGGCGCCGCCAGCGCCGCCGCCCCGGCCCCGACCAAGGTCCTGATCCAGGCCGAGTCCGGTGGCTTCTTCGGCTTCATCAAGAGCCCGAAGCTCGCCTGCAAGTCCGAACGCACCATCGTCCTCTACCGCCAGCTCGGCGCGACCCAGCGGCCCGGCAGCGACGAACAGGTCGGCATGGACCTCGCTCAGGCCAACGGCGACGGCTACGAATGGAACATGGGCAACCCGGGCCTGCACAGCGGCCGCTACTACGCCCGCGCCCTGCGCACCCCGCTCTGCAAGGCGGCCAACAGCGTCACCCTGCGCGCTCAGCAGTAGTTCGCTAACCTACAACCAAATGGTTGTAAGTGAGATCGACGAGGGGGCGGTGGACGCGGTAAGCGATCTCTTCCACGCCCTGGCAGATGCCACCCGCCGCGACATCGTGCGCCGTTGCCTGCAAGGCGAGGCGTCGGTGTCGCGGCTGGCTGCTGCCTACCCGATGAGCTTCGCGGCGGTGCAGAAGCACGTCGCCGTGCTCGAGCGCAGCGGCCTCGTCCAGAAAGAGCGGCGGGGGAGGGAGCAGATCGTGCGAACCGATCTCGACGCTGTGGGCAGGGCACGACAGGCCCTCGAGGAGCTCGAGGAGCTGTGGCGGGGCAGGGTGGACCGGATGTCCGACCTGCTCGCCGAGGTGCCCGACCCCGATCAAGAACCTCGGAAAGGACAACGATGAGCGTCACCAGCGTTGACAAAGACCTCGACAACCTGACGATGACCCTGGTCGCCGACTTCGCGGCCACGGTCGAGCAGGTCTGGCAGTTGTGGGCCGACCCGCGCCAGCTAGAGCGCTGGTGGGGGCCGCCGACCTTCCCGGCGACCTTCGAGCGCCACGACCTGACGCCGGGCGGCGGAGCCGCCTACTTCATGACCAGCCCCGAGGGCGAGAAATTCAGTGGCTGGTGGGATGTCGAAACGGTCGACCCGCCGCGCTCCCTCAGCCTCCGCGACGGCTTCGCCGACGCCGAGGGCAACCGCAACGACGCGATGCCGACGATGGCGATGGCGATGAGCCTCACCGACCACGAGGGCGGCACCCGGATGCAGATGCGCACCACCTTCCCCTCGCGCGAGGCGATGGAGAAACTGCTCGAGATGCAGATGGAGCAGGGCATCACCGAAGCGGTCGGCCAGATGGACGCGCTGCTGTAGCGGCGGCTGCGGGCGGGCGCGGGCGACGCCGTAGACGCGTCGCCCGCTCGGGTGTAACGTCGTCACATGCCGCACAAGGCTGCTGATCGCATCCGCAACGTCGCCCTGATCGGGCATCGCGGGTGCGGCAAGACCAGTCTGCACGAGGCGATGCTGTTCGAGGCGGGGGCGGTCAACCGGCTGGGCAGGGTCGAGGACGGGGCGACGGTCTCCGACCACGAGCCCGACGAGCAGCGGCGGGGTCTCTCGATCAACGCCTGCGTCTCCTGCTTCGAGCACGGCGAGCGCGAGATCAACCTGATCGACACGCCCGGCGAGCCGAGCTTCGTCGCCGACGCGGCGGCGGCGCTGCGCGCGGTCGACTCCTGCGTGGTCGTCGTCAACGGCGTCGCCGGGGTCGAGGTCAACACCGAACGGCTCTGGCAGCGGGCCGACGAGGAGGGCCTGGCGCGGCTCGTCTTCGTCAACATGCTCGACCGCGAGCGGGCCGACTTCTTCGCCGTGCTCGAGGGGCTGAAGGCGGCCTTCGGCCAGCACGTCGTCGCCACCGAGATCCCGATCGGCGCCGAGCAGGAGGTGCGCGGCGTCGTCGACCTGATCGACATGGAGGCCTTCGTCTACGACGGCACCGAGCGCGGCGGCGCCGCCCGGGTCGAGATCCCCGAGGAGCTGCGCCCGCGCGCCGAGGAGTACCGCGAGAAGCTGATGGACGAGGTCGCCGAGAACTCCGACGAGCTGATGGAGCGCTACCTCGACGGCGAGGAGATCGGCCACGAGGAGATCGTCGCCGCGCTCAAGCGCGGCGTCACCGAGGGCCACCTGTTCCCGGTCACCTGCGGCGTCGCGACCCGCAACCTCGGCACCAACCGGCTGCTCGACGCGCTGGTCGAGGACCTGCCCTCGCCGCGGATGCGGGGCCCGCTGGAGGCGCTCGACGAGGCCGGCGAGGAGGTCGCGATCGCCCCCAACGACGACGGGCCGCTGGTCGCCTACGTGTTCAAGACCACCGCCGACCCCTACACCGGTCGCGTCAACCTCTTCCGCGTCTACAGCGGCACCCTGCGCTCGGACTCCCACGCGGTCAACGTCACCCGCGGCCAGAAGGAGCGGATCGGGCAGCTCTCCCAGCCGCTGGGCAAGGAGCTGCGGCCGGTCGCCGAGCTCGGCGCCGGCGACATCGGCGCCGTCGCCAAGCTGAAGGAGACGCGGGCCGGCGACGTGCTCGGCGACGGCAGTCGCACCCTCGCCGTGCGCCCGCTGCAGCTGCCGGCGCCGGTGATGGCGTTCTCCTATGAGCCGAAGACCAAGGGCGACGAGGAGAAGGCGGCGACCGCCGTGCGGCGCCTCGGCGAGGAGGACCCGACGCTCGACGTCCACCGCGACCCGCAGACCGGCGAGCAGATCATCGCCGGCCTCACCCAGGTCCACGTCGAAGTCCTGGTCGAGCGGATGCGGGAGCGCTTCGGCGCCGAGATCGAGCTGCACCCGCCGCGCGTCCCCTACCAGGAGGCGATCCGCGCGCCGGCCAGCGCCCATGCCCGCTACAAGAAGCAGACCGGTGGCAAAGGCCAGTTCGCCGACTGCGCGATCGAGATCGAGCCCGGGGAGGACGGCGGCGGCCTCGAGTTCGTCGACCGGATCAAGGGCGCGGCGATCCCCGGCGGCTTCATCCCCGCGGTCGAGAAAGGCGTGGCGGAAGCGATGGCGCACGGCACCGTCGCCGGCTACCCGGTCAAGGACGTCCGCGTCCGCCTCGTCGACGGCAAGCACCACGACACCGACTCCTCGGAGCTGGCCTTCAAACTCGCCGGCGCGATGGCTTTCAGGGAGGCGATGGCCGCCGCCGACCCCTTTCTGCTCGAGCCGATCGTGAAGCTGACGATCAACTGCCCCGACGAGGTCGTCGGCGACGTGATCGGCGACCTCAACGCGCGCCGCGGGCGGCCGCTGGGGATGGAGGCGAAGGGCCGGGCCACCGAGGTCCGGGCCGAGGTGCCGATGGCCGAGGTGCTCGACTTCGCCCCCGACCTGCGCTCGATCAGCGGCGGCCGCGCCGAGTTCACGCTCGAGTTCGAGCGCTACGAGGAGGTCCCCGCGCACCTCGCCGCGCGGGTGGTCGAGGGCGCCACCGCCCTCAGCGCCTGACGCGCTTGCGTCGTTGAGGGGGTGATAGCCCCCCGAACGACGCAAACGGCCCACGTAGGATCGGCGTGCGTGAAGCGGCTGATCGACAACTGGCGGACCGTGGTGCCGCTGGCGGCGCTGGTGGCGCTGGCGGCGACCTGGGGGAGCCATCCGGCGACGGCGGTGGTCGTCTTCGTCGACCTCTTCCTCGCCGGCGCGGTGATCGCCGCCGTCTTCCACGCCGAGACGATCGCCGAGCGGGTCGGCGAGCCCTACGGCTCGCTGGTGCTGGCGGTGGCGGTGACGGTGATCGAGGTCGGGCTGATCGTCACCCTGATGGTCGCCGGCGGCGACAAGACCGAAACGCTGGCGCGCGACACCGTCTTCTCGGCGGTGATGATCACCTGCAACGGCGTCGTCGGCGTCTCGATCCTGATCGCGGCGCTGCGCGAACGGCTGGCGGTCTTCAACGCCGAGGGCTCGGCGACCGCCTTCGCCACGGTGATCACCCTGGCGACGCTCAGCCTCGTCCTGCCGACCTTCACCGAGAGCCGCTCGGGCGGCGAATTCTCCGGCTCCCAGCTCGCCTTCGCCGCCGTCGCCTCGCTCGCCCTCTACGGCCTCTTCCTCCTCGTCCAGACCGTCCGCCACCGCAGCCACTTCCTGCCCGACGGGGAGGAGGACGAGCCCGCCCACGAGGGGCCGCCGCCGACCCGGGCGCAGGCGCTGCGCAGCCTCGGCCTGCTGCTCGTCTCGCTGGTCGCCGTCGTCGGCCTCGCCAAGGTCAGCTCCGGGGCGATCGAGGACGGGGTCAAATCGATCGGCGCGCCGCAGTCGGCAGTCGGCGTCGTCATCGCCCTGCTGGTGCTGGCGCCGGAGACCTTCGCCGCCGCTCGCAGCGCCGCCCGCGGCCGCGTCCAGATCAGCTTCAACCTCGGCTTCGGCTCGGCGATGGCGAGCATCGGGCTGACGATCCCGGTCATCGCGCTGGCCTCGATCTGGCTCGACGGTCCGCTCGTTCTCGGCCTCGGCTCGACCCAGATCGTGCTCCTCGTCCTCACCGCGCTGGTCGGGTCGCTGACGCTGCTGCCGGGGCGGGCGACCCTGCAGGAGGGCGGGGTCCACCTGGCGATCCTCGCCGCCTTCCTCTTTCTCGCCTTCAACCCGTGAGACCGGAAGGACTACTCGAAGCGCTGCGGCGGCGGTTGCGCGGGATGGCGGCGGCGATCAACCGCGCCGACGAGGCCTGGATCGCGACGACGCTGACCGACCTGGCGCGCAGCAAGCCGGTGCTGGCGCCGCTGGCGCTGGCGATCGGCGGCGTGACGATGATCTTCGCCGGGCTCCGCATCCTGCTCTCCAACTGGCGGCTGACGCTGATCCAGCTGCTGCCGGCGATGTGGGTCTGGGCGGCGATGTACGACCTGCGCCTGCACCTGCTGCACGACAAGTCGCTGCCGCAGCTGCGCGGCGCGATCCTCGTCCCGATCTTCGCCCTGATCATCGCCGGGACGATCGCCAGCTACTTCCTCAACGCCGCCTTCGCCTTCGCCGTCGCCCAGCCCGAGCAGCCGCCCTCGGTGCGGCGGGCGATGCAGGAAGCGCGCGAGCGCCTGCGCACGATCGTCGCCTGGGGCGCCGCCGTCGGCGCGGCGCTGGCCGTCGCGACCACCATCGTCACCCGCGCCAAGCCGCCCTGGTTCACGCTCACCCTCGGGATCGTGATCGGCGTGCTGATGGTCACCTACATCGCGGTGCCGGCGCGAATGCTCGGCGTGCAGCGCCCGCGCTCGCGCCGCGACCGACTCTCGATCAGCGCCGTCAGCGCCGCCCTCGGCGTCGTCGTCAGCGCCCCGCCCTACCTGCTCGGCCGGGTCGGCCTGCTGATGCTCGGCTCACCGGTCTTCTTCGTCCCCGGCATCGTCTTCGTCGCCGTCGGCTTCTTCCTCCAGGTGGGGGCGACCGGGGCGGTGAAAGCGATCAAAGTCAGCGCCAACCTGACCGGCGGGCGCGGCGGCGGCGCTCAGGCGGTGGGTCCGCGGAGGACGGATTCGCCGGAGTGAGCGGGCCCCGCGGCGGCGTCCTGGCGGCTGACGTCGAAGTAGCGGTAGGCCCCGGGGTTCGCCGGCAGCGGCACGCGCAGGCGCGCGTCACCCGCGGCGTCGACGCGGAAGGAGGCGACCGGGACGGTGCGCGAGGCGCTGCTCATCAGCCAGACCTCGTAGTAGTGGCCGCGGCCCGCCGGCGGCAGGTCGGCGACGTCGAGGACCATCGTCTCCGGGTCGGGCATCCGCACCGAGGCGCGCGCGCCCGAGCCCGGCTGCAGCGGCCGCAGGGTGAGCGCCGCGGCGGCGCCGGGGGAGCCCCCGTCGGCGAGCAGCTCGCCGATCGCGATCCCGGCCGCGAGCACGACCAGCATGGAGGCCAGGGCCAGGGCCGGGCGCAGGGAGAGGCGGGGCAGGCGGCGGGCGGGGCGGGGCGCCGGCGCCGGCCAGGCGCTCGCCGGCAGCTCGGACAGCTGCTCGCCCATCGCCCGCAGCGCTTCGACCTCGGCCCGCAGCGCCGGCTCGGTTCGCAGGCGCCGTTCGAGGTCGACCCGGCGGGTCCCCTCGATCTCGCCGAGGACGAATTCGGCTGCCAGCTCACGGTCGTTCATGCCGCCCCCTCCTCGATCATCAGGTCCCGCAGCCGGCTCAGGCCGGCGACCATCCGGTGCTTGACCGTGCCCAGTGCGACCCCGGTGCGCTCGGCGATCTCGGTCTGCGTCAGGTCCTCGTAGAAGCGCATCCGCAGCATCGTCGCCTCTTCAGCCGGGATCTGCTTGAGCAGGTCTGCGAGCCGCCAGCGCTCGAGCATCTCGTCGACCTCGGCCGCGCGCGAGTCTGCGGCCTCGGGGACGAGATCGGGGTCGAGTGGCTCGGGCCGGCGGCGTCGCAGCTCGTCGATCGCCCGTGAGCGGGCGATGGTCAGGATCCAGGTCAGCGCCGAACCGCGCGCCGGGTCGTATTCGGGGCCGCGGCGCCAGACCTCGAGCAGCACCTGCTGGCGCACGTCCTCGGCGCTGGCGGGGTCGGGCAGCGCCTGGCGCAGGAAGCCGCTCAGCACCGAGCCGTAGCGCTCTTCCACCGCGGCGATCGCGGTTTCCTCGCCGGCGTGGAGCGCCGCCGTCAGGCGCCGTTCCTCGGCGTCGGCGCGGCGGCGCGAGCTGCGAAGCCCTCTGCGCCGGCTCGAGCCGATCACCGATCTCGCCATCGCTTCCACACAGGTGGATACGGGCCGGCGCCGATTTCGGTTGCCGAATTCGTCTGCCGCGAGATTCCCAACCGGCTGCGGCCCTCGCCGCGTAGCTCAGCGCAACCGGACCACAAACCCAGGAGGAATCATGTTGAGACGAGTTGTCGCAGTAGCAGCCGCGCTCGCCGTTCTCGCCGTACCCGCGAGCGCCGCCGCGGCGCCGAGCAAGAACATCGTCGAAACCGCGGCCGCGGCGCCGCAGTTCTCGACCCTGGTCTCGCTGGTCGAAAAGGCCGGCCTCGTCGACGCCCTTTCGGGCAAGACGACGCTGACCGTGTTCGCGCCGACCAACGCCGCGTTCAAGAAGGTGTCGAAGAAGACCCTCGACGGGCTGCTCGAAGACCGCAAGGCGCTGCGCAAGGTCCTGCTCTACCACGTCGTCGCCGGCAAGCTCCCCGCCGCGAAGGTGGTCAAGCGCAGCTCGGCCACTACCCTCGAGGGAGCGAAGCTGAGCTTCTCCGTCAAAGGCAAGAGCGCCTACGTGAACGACGCCAAGGTGATCACTCCCGACATCCGCGCCAGCAACGGCATCGTCCACGCGATCAACCGTGTCCTGATCCCGCCGAACCTGTGAGCCCGATCGCCCGCATCGGGGAGGACCTCGCCGATCGGGCGCTGGACTGGACCGTGCTGCCCGGGTTCTCGCGCATCGGCTACAGCCTGCGCGAGAGCCTGGTGGCGCGGGGGCCGCTGCTGCTGGAGGGGCGCTCGGTGATGGTGACCGGCGCCAGCTCCGGCATCGGCGAGGCGGCCTGCGGGCAGCTGGCTCGGGCCGGGGCCGACGTCCACATGGTCGTGCGCGACCGCGAGCGGGGGGAGCGGGCCAGGGAGCGGGTCGTCGCGGCGGCGCCGGGGGCGGTGCCCGAGCTGCATCTGTGCGACCTCTCCAGCCTCGCCTCGGTGCGCGAGGCGGCGGCCGCCTTCCTCGCCGGCGGGAGCCCCCTGCACGTCCTCGTCAACAACGCCGGCGTCCTCCCCGACCGCCGCGTCCTCACCGACGAGGGGTTCGAGCTGACCTTCGCGACCAACGTGCTCGGCCCCTTCCTGCTGACCGCGCTGCTGCTGCCGGCGCTGGTCGCTTCGGCTCCGTCCCGGGTGATCAACGTCTCCTCGGGCGGCATGTACAGCGCCCGCCTCGACCTCGACGACCTGCAGCTCGAGCGGCGCGAGTTCGACGGAGCGCGCTTCTACGCGCACACCAAGCGGATTGAGGTCGCGCTCAGCGAGGAGTGGGCGCGGCGGCTCGCCGGCAGCGGCATCGCGGTGCACTCGGTCCATCCGGGCTGGGTCGCGACGCCGGGGGTCGCCGCCTCGCTGCCGCGGTTCGAGCGGGTGATGCGGCCGCTGCTGCGCGACCCCGACGCCGGCGCCGACACGATCGTCTGGCTCGCCGGCTCCCCGCGCGGGGCCGAGCACAGCGGCGCCTTCTGGCACGACCGCCGCCCACGCCCCAAGCACCGCGTCCCCTGGACGCGCGAGAGCGCCGCCGAACGCGCCGCCCTGTTCGAGCGCTGCGCCGAGCTCTGCGCGATTAATCCAAGCGAGCTCGGCTCGCGTATCTGAAGCGATGGCCCTCTACCGCGGCACCGTCGCCAGCTCCCGCTCCCAGGCCGAGACCTTCGCCTACATGGCGAACTTCGCCAGCGTCCGCGACTGGGACCCGACCGTGGTCGAGGCCCGGCCGCTGCAGGAAGGCGAGCCGGGGCTCGGCTCGCGCTTCTTCGTCCGCGTCCACTGGCTCGGGCGCGACCTGCCATTGGAGTACGAGGTCGTCGAGTTCGAGCCGCCCCGGCGCCTGGTGCTGCGGGCCGAGAACGCGTCCAGCATCTCCGAGGACACCGTCGAGGTGGCCGCGCGCGGCGAGGGCGCCGAGCTGACCTACGAAGCGCGGGTCACGCTGAAGGGGGCGGCGCGGATCGCCGGCCCGCTGCTCGGGCTCGCCTTCAAGCGCCTCGGCGACAACGCCGCCGCCGGCTTGCGGCGTGAGCTGTCGCAGCGTGGTTGAGTAGGGCGCTGAACGTCTCCGACGTTGACCCCACCCTGGCGTGGTCGATCGGAGACGGCGTTGAGGGTTCAGGCGTGTGAATCGCGTGGTTCCTTATGGACGCATGGGGTCCAAAAGGAACCACGGGACGGAGATTCGGCCTGTCACGGCATCCCGTGGTTCCTTTCGGAACCAGGAGGTCCAAAAGGAACCACGACTCTCGGCGGCGGGGCTGGCGACGGGCGGGCCGGCGCACCTACCTGCCCTTGGGTGCGTCGGCCCGCCCGTCGCTGGGAGGGAGTGCGGCCGGCGCCGCGGCCGCCGCCTCTATCTTCTGCGCCGTGACCGCGTGTGACGCCGACCGGCCGCTGAGCCGGCGCCAGCTGTTCGGCGCCGCTGCCGGGGTTGGGGCTGCGGCGCTGCTCGGGCGTGGCGCGGCGAGCGCGCCGCCGGCAGCCGCCTCGGCGGCGAAGCGGGCCGAGCGCGCCGGCCAGCCGCGGGTCGCGATCGTCGGCGCCGGCCTCGCCGGGCTGACCTGCGCCTACCGGCTGCAGCAGGCCGGCATCGCCGCCACCGTCTACGAGGCCGACCCCGCGCGGGTCGGCGGCCGCTGCTGGACCGCGCGCGGCTTCGCCGGCGGCCAGACCGCCGAGCACGGCGGCGAGTTCATCGACACCCGCCACCGCCGCATCCGGGCCCTGGCCGGCGAGCTGGAGCTGCGCCTGCAGGACGTGGAGGCGATCGCCGGCCGCTTCCCGCGGCTGCACCCACGGATCTTCCTCGCCGGCAAGGAGCGCCGCTTCCGCGACGTCTACCGCGGTCGCGAGCTGCTCGAACGCCGCGCCGACCGCGACCGGCGCCGTGTCGGCAGCTTCCACTGGCTGCGGCCGACCGCGGCCGCGCGCCGCCTCGACGAGATCAGCGCCGAGGAGTGGCTCGCCGCCGCCGCTCCCGGCCCCGGTCACGACCTCCTGCGCCGCGCCGTGCGCCAGTACATGGCCGAGGAGTACGGCCTCGACTGCGACCGCCTCAGCGCGATCAACATGGTGCTCGAGTTCGGCTCCGCCGGCGTCGCCTCCGACGAGCGCTTCCACGTCGCCGGCGGCAACGACCAGATCCCCTGGGGCATCGAGGAGCGGCTGGCGCCGGGGAGCGTCCGCCTCGCCCATCCGCTGCAGCGGCTGCGGCGCCAGGGATCCGGCTACGCGCTGCGCTTCGCCGGCCGGCGCGAGGAGGTCGCCGCCGACCTCGTCGTCCTCTGCCTGCCGTTCACGGCGCTGCGCCGCGTCGACCTCGACGGCGCCGGCCTCGGCCACCGCCGTCGCCAGTGCATCGAGCAGCTCGGGATGGGGACCAACGCCAAGCTGCTGCTCCAGTTCCGCGGCAAGCTCGGTTCCTACGACCGCTTCGACGGCGAATACGTCGACGAGCAGGTCGACACCTGGGACAGCTCACTCGGGGAGCGCGGCCGGTTCGGGCTGCTGACGGTCTACTCGGGCGGTCGCTACGGCGCCTCCTACCCGGGCCCGGTCGTGCACGGCCCGGCGCCGCGCCGCGTCGTGAAAGACGCGCTGGCCTGCGTCTCGCGCGCGGTCCCCGGCCTCGCCGCCGGCTTCGACGGCCACGCCCAGCTCGACCGCTGGGCCGCCGACCCCTGGGTCCACGGCTCCTACGCCGCCTACGAACCGGGCCAGTACACGCGCTTCTGGGGTTTCGCCGGCGTTCCCGAAGGCGGCGTGCACTTCGGCGGCGAGCACACCGCAACCGAGGCCCAGGGCTTCATGGAGGGCGCCGTTCGCAGCGGCGAGCGCTGCGCCCGCGAGGTGGCGGCGCGGGTCGGTGTCCGGCCGCGGGCGGCTCAGTAGCGCAGGACCGCGGCGACGCCCTCGCTAACGGCGAGCCGCTCGGCGAGCTCGCCGTGGGCGACGGTGACCGCGGCGCCGCTGGCGAGGGCGGCGCGGACCAGCGGCTCCGCCGCGTCGTCGAGCGGGGCGGCGAGGACGAGGTGCTCGGCGCGGCCTTCCTCCAGCGCCTCGGCGGTGTCCTGGCGACCGAGCGCGCCGGGGCGGCTGTGCTCGGTCTCGCCCAGCGCCTGGGCGAGCACGGCGCGATCGCGCTCGGTGACGACCTGCTCGGCGGCGGCGAGGACGCGGTCGATCAGCTGCCCGGCCGGCACCGAGATCAGGTCGGCGTCCTCGCAGCGCTCGGCTTCCACGGGCGAGCCGCTGAGGCCCTTGACGAAGTGCTCGACGTCGATCGCCGGGCCGAAGAGGAGCGCGTCGTCGAGCCCGTCGCCGTGCAGCCGGCCTGCCGCCAGCTTCGCCGCCTCGCCGAGGAAGCGCTCGCGGTTGTGCTCGAGCCGTTCTCGGTAGCGGTCGTGGCCGGAGGAGCTCGCCTGGCCGGGGTTGGCGCCGCTGCCGGACTTGCGCTCGCGCCAGTCGAGGCTGGTCACGCTCAGCTCCCAGTCGGCGAGCTCGGTCAGCTCGCGCTCGGCGAAGCGAAGCGCCCGCACCCGCTCGGCCGAGACCAGCACCACGCCGTGCGCGGTGCAGCGACCGGCGAGGTCGACCAGCGGCGCGACCAGCGGCCGCGGCCCGAGGGCCACCGTCGCCGGCGCTCCCGGCGCCACGCCGAAGGACCACCAGCGCTCGGTCCCCTCGCCCTCGGTGACCTCGACGAAGCCGGCTTCGCCGCGGGGCAGGTCCCGTCCCTGGTTCTCGAACCGGGCGGCGATCCGCTGCACGGTCGCCTGCACCGCCATCCGGCGCTCGTGCTCGAGACCGCTGGCCTGCTCCTGGACCTGCTCGAGCCCGTTCCGCAGCCGCGTCCGCCAGGCGCCTTCGCGATCGCCGGGGTCGAACTCGAGGTAGACGGAGATCACCCCGAGGGGTGGGTCCCATACCGCCAGCTCACGTACGTCCTCCACGCTCGTCTGCGCCACTCGAATCTCCTCGCGCCGGTTTCGCCGGAGCCTACTCACCCCCGCCCGGCGAAAACAGGCCGCCCCGGCACCGGAGCCACTTGGGGGAGGGGGAGAGTCGCCGGTGCTAATCGCCTTGGAGCCGGGTGACGCGGTCTCCGCTGGTGCGCTATTTTGTCTTCATTGCTCCCCGCCCTCCGGCCTTCGGGTCTGACTGGCGGGGTTTTCTTCGTTGTGGCGGGAAGGCGTGAGGGTTGCCGTCTTCATCGACTGGCAGAACGTCTACCGGACGGCGAGGGAGGCTTTCGGGCTCGACGCTCTGCCGGGGGAGCACGGCAACTTTCGCCCTGTGCGCCTCTCCCGTCTTTTGGCTTCTGCCCACGGTCGTGGCCCTGCGGCAGAGCTGGTCAGTGTTGAGATACACAGAGGGCAGCCCTCGCCAAGGCGCGACCGAGTCGGTCACGTTGCCAACCGCCGACAGGTGGGGGCATGGCAGGCCGAAGCACCCGCAATAGTGGCCCCGCGGTTGCGTCCGCTGCGCTACCCGCCTGACTACCCGATACGACCGGCTGTCGAGAAGGGCGTCGACGTCGAGCTTGCGGTCAACGCGATCGAGGCGTCGCTGCGCGGTCGGTGCGACGTCGCCATCGTCTTCTCCCACGACACCGACCTGCTCCCCGTGTTCGACCTGGTGCAGACCCCGGTCAACTACGCGCGTCCGCAGTAAGCACGCCCTGTCTGCGGGATTCTGCGGATGCGTCACGGGGGCCGCGGCGTGACGCTGGAGACGTGGCGAAGCGGATCGCGATCATCGGCGGTGGGACCGGCGGCACGCTGGTGGCCAACCGGCTGCGGCGGCGCTACTCCCCGGCGGAGGCGGAGATCGTCGTCGTCGATCGCGACGACTGCCACGTCTACCAGCCGGGCCTGCTCTTCGTCCCCTTCGGACTCGAAGACCCGGAGGCGATCGTGCGCTCGCGGCGCGCGCAGCTGCGCGACGGGGTCGAGCTCCGGCTCGCCGAGGTCGACCGGGTCGAGGTCGGCGAGAACGCCGTTCACCTCGAGGGCGGCGAGACGATCGAGTACGACGCGCTGGTGCTCGCCAGCGGCGCGGCGCTGCTCTACGACGAGACCGACGGGCTGCGCGGGCCGGGCTGGGGCGAGAACGTCCACTCCTTCTACTCGGTCGCCGACGCCGTTGCCCTGCGCGAAGCGCTCGCCCGCTTCGAGCGCGGCCGCCTCCTCGTCAACCTGATCGACCTGCCGATCAAGTGCCCGGTGGCGCCGCTGGAGTTCTGCTTCCTCGCCGACTGGTTCCTGCGCGAGCGCGGCATCCGCGCCGAGACCGAGATCGTCTTCGCCACGCCGCTGGACGCCGCTTTTACCAAGCCGGTCGCCGCCGAGCACCTGGCCGGGATGCTGGAGGAGAAGGGGATCCGGCTCGAAGCCGAGTTCGCCACCGGCCGCGTCGACGGCGCCCAGGGCAAGCTGGTCAGCTGGGACGAGCGCGAGATCGACTTCGACCTGTTGGTCACGGTGCCGCTGCACGGCGGCGCGCCGTTCGTCGCACGCTCGCCGGGGCTCGGTGACGAGCTCGGCTTCGTCGCCGTCGACATCCACACCCTGCAGAGCAAGGCCGCCCGCAACGTCTTCGCGATCGGCGACGCCGCCAGCCTGCCGACCTCGAAGGCCGGCTCGGCGACCCACTTCGAGGGCGAGACGCTGTGCGCCAACGTCGCCCGCGTCCTCGCCGGCGAAGCGCCCGAGGGCAGCTACGACGGCCACGTCAACTGCTTCATCGAGAGCGGCTTCCACAAGGCGCTGCTGATCGACTTCGACTACGAGCACGAGCCGCTGCCGGGCCGTTTCCCCGCCCCCCATCTCGGGCCGCTGCCGCTGCTGCGCGAGTCGCGGGTCAACCATCTCGGCAAGCTCGCCTTCCAGCCCCTCTACTGGCACATGCTGCTCCCCGGCCGCGACGTTCCCGGCGTCGGCGCCGAGTTCTCGCTCGCCGGCAAGCAACCCATCACCGACCAAGGAGGTGCGAGTTGAGCACCGCAACGTACGCCGGCGCCGACGTCGAGGTCGACGTCGAGGGCTTCCTCACCGACCCGCAGCAGTGGAACGAGCAAATCGCCGCCGCGATCGCCGCCGAGAGCGGCGTCGCGGAGCTGACCGACCGCCATTGGCTGGTCGTCGACTTCATGCGCAAGACGTACCTGGAGTCGGGCGCGGCGCCCTCGATCCGGACTCTCGGCAAAGCCTCCGGGGTGCCGATCAAGGAGCTCTACCAACTGTTCCCCAAAGGCCCGGCCAAGCTGGCGGCCAAGGTCGCCGGCATCCCGAAGCCGCGCGGCTGCATCTAGGAAAGGCGGCAATCAAGTGGACGAGCAGATCTCGAAGGTCTCGATCATCGTCTCCAAGGGCTCGCTGGAGGGCATCTACCCGGGCCTGATCATGGCCAACGGCGCCCGCATGGAGGGGATCGAGGCGAACCTCTTCTTCACCTTCTTCGGCCTCGACGCGATCAACCGAGCCAAACACGAGCACGTCAAGGTGGCGACGGTCGGCAACCCCGGCCTGCACCTGGCGACCTGGGCCGGCGGCATCCCCGGCGTCTCGGCGCTCGTCACCCACAAACTCGCGGACGAGATGGAGAAGCTCGACATCCCGCCGATCCCCGAGTTCGTCGAGATGATCTCCGAAGCGGGCGCCGGCCTCTACGCCTGCAAAGCCTCGGTCGACCTCTTCGGGCTGAGTGAGGACGACTTCATCGACGAGGTCGACGAGGTGATCACGGTCGGCGAGTTCTACGGCCTCGCCGCCGGCGGCCAGATCATCTTCACCTGAGCTCGCCGCGGCCCCGCGGGGCGATTGGACGAAGAACCTGACGTTTGCGACGCGGCCGCGATGGGGAGATAGAGAACGCCGCACGGCTCTCGTCTGGGGGCTCCAGGGTGGCATGCAAGCGGGGCCGTCGGCCCTGCGCAACCCTTGGGAGGAACAAGATGGTCAGAGGGATAATTGCGGTCCTGATCGTGGTCGCCCTGGTGCTGGTGCTGCTCAAGGTGGCGGTGGCCGGCGGAATTCTGGGGCTGATCGCGATCATTCTCTTGATCCTGCTGCTGCTGGGGAAGATCTGATGACGACCGGAGCCGGCATCTTCCTGATCGCCGTCGGCGCGATTCTCTACTTCGCGACCAACCTTCGCGTCGCCCACGTCGACATCGACACCGTCGGGATCATCCTGATGGCCGCCGGCCTCGCCGGCCTGCTGATCGGCCTCTTCCAGGAAGCCAACCGCCGGCGCACCCGCCGCGACGTCTACGTCGAGCGCCGCGACCCGCGCGACCCGCCCGCCTACTGATGGGCGCGGCCGCGCGGCCGGAGCTGATCCTCGGCCCGCTGCTGCGCTACGTCTCGGAGACCGAGGCGACGGTTTGGGTCGAGGCCAGCGCGCCCTGCGAGGTCGAGATCCTCGGCCGCGCCGAGCCGACCTTCCGCATCGCCGACCACCACTACGCGCTGGTCAGGATCGAGGGGCTGGAGCCGGGCGATGTCTACGAGTACGAGGTCGCGCTCGACGGCGCGTGCGTCTGGCCGGCGCTCGAAGGGATGCCGCCGAGCCGGATCCGCACCCTCGGCGGCGCGGAGCCGTTGGAGATCGCCTTCGGCTCCTGCCGCGTCTCCCTCCCGCACGAGCCGCCGTTCACCGAGAGCGCCGATCGCGAGGACGGCTTCGAGCCCGACGCACTCTTCGTCCTCGCCGAGCAGATGGCCGGCGACGATCGCCTCCGCTGGCCCGACCAGCTCTTCATGCTCGGTGACCAGGTCTATGTCGACGAGGGCGCGCCGCGCACGCGGGAGCGGATCCGCCGCCGTCGGGGGACGCAGACGCCGCCGGGCGAGGAGATCCTCGACTTCGAGGAGTACACCTGGCTTTACCGGGAGAGCTGGGGCGAGCCGCTGATCCGCTGGCTGCTCTCGACCGTCTCGACCTCGATGCTCTGGGACGACCACGACCTCAGCGACGACTGGAACATCTCCTACTCCTGGCAGCAGCAGGTGCGGCGGCGCTCCTGGTGGCACCGGCGCGCGGTCGACTGCATCGTCAGCTACTGGATCTACCAGCACCTCGGCAACCTCTCGCCGGCCGAGCTCGACGCCAGCGAGGTCTACCGGGAGGTGCGCGGCAACCAGCACGCGACCGGGGTCCTGCGCCGCTGGGCCGACGAGGTCGACACCGAGGCCTCGGGCACGCGCTGGAGCTTTCACCGTGACTTCGGCCGCACCCGGGCGCTGTTCGTCGACTCGCGCGCCGGCCGCGTGCTCGAGCCCGAGCGGCGGCGGATCGTCGACGAAGACGAGTGGGACTGGATCGCCCGGCACTGCGAGGGCGACTTCGACCACCTGCTGGTGGCGACGACGGTGCCGTTCCTGCTCTCGCCCGCGTTCGACCGGCTCGAGGCTTGGAACGAGCGGCTCGGCGAAGGCGCCTGGGGGAGGCTCCTCGCCGGCCCCAGCGAGCTGCTGCGGCGGACGGTCGACTTCGACCACTGGGCCGCCTTCCAGGAGTCCTTCGCCGAGCTGCGCGACCTGCTCGCCGCGGTCGCTCGCGGCGAGCGCGGCCGCCGCCCCGCCTCGGTCGTCGTCCTCTCCGGCGACGTCCATCACGCCTACCTCTGCGAGCTCGGCCTGCCCGGCGACGGCGCCGCCCGCAGCCCGGTCTACCAGGCGGTCTGCTCTCCCTACCGCAACCCGCTGGAAGAGAACGAGCGCCGCGTCGTCCGCGCCGCCTTCCGCCCGGCGGCGGGGGCGCTGGCCGGAGCCCTCGCCCGCCTCGCCGGCGCTCCGCCGCGCGGCTGCGACTGGCGCCTGCTCGAGGGCCCGCACTTCGACAACCAGGTCGCGACCCTGAGCCTCGACGGCCGCGAGGCGGCGCTGCGGCTGGAGCGCACCGTCCCCGGCGAGGCCGGCGAGGACGGCCTCGTCACCTCCTTCGAGCGCCGCCTCGCCTGATCGCCTGGGTTCGGAGAAGGCGCAGGCATGCGGCCATGGGCGATTGGAAAGAGATCCTGACGTTTGCGCATCGACTGCGTCGGGGAAATGAGAAACACCGACCGGCGCCGCCGGCCGGCCGAGAGGAGGAGCGATGTCAACCGTTCTGATCATCGTCATCGTCATCGTCGTTCTGGCGCTGCTGGCATTTGCCGTCGTCCGTGGCCGCCGCGCCGCCGAGCGTCGCCGGCTCGAGCGCCAGCGGCTCGACGAACGCGCCAGCGCCCACCGCGACGAGGCGCAGGCCAAGGCGGCGCGCGCCGAGGCGCTCGCCGCCGAAGAGCAGTCCAAGCGGGAAGAGGCCGACCGCCTCGCCGCCGCCGCCGACCGCGCCCGCGAGAGCGCCGGTCGCCACGGCCGCCAGGCGGAGGAGATCGAGGAGGAGCTCTAGTCGGGGCCGGCTAGGGCGTGGCCGGGTAAGTCGCGTTTTCGCTGAACTGGAGCCCGGTCGGGTAGCTGGTGCCGGCTTCGCTGAAGGGGCAGATGTCGAAGAAGCCCTGGTCGGAGTAGGGGACGATCTTGCCGCCGGTGGCGAGTGCGTAGAAGAGGTTGATCACCGGCATCTGTTCGCCCATCGGCGGCTGCAGCCAGGTGTTGCGCTGGTAGGCGATGTCGCCGTAGGTGACGCAGCCGCCGAGGTCGCCGCCGTAGGCGACGCCGTCGGTGGAGCTCGGCGCCGCCGGGTAGGGGAGGGGGTCGCCGGGGCGGGGCGGCGGACCGAGATAGGTCTTGCCGATCGGGTTGTCGTGGGAGACGTTTTCGCGCAGGGTGATGAAGCGGCTGCCGCCGTCGGTGTAGAAGGTGTTGCCGCCGGCCGCGGGGCGCTTGCCGTAGGCGGTGTTGCGTTCGATCCGCAGCCCGTCTTCGAAGCTGGTGCCCTGGAAGCCGGTGGTGTAGATCGCGCCGCCGTCCCAGAGCAGGCCGAGGAATTCGGTGATCGTGTTTTCGGCGACGACGCTGTTGCGGTTGGGCGTCGGTTTTTCCCATTCGCCCCACTGGTGGCGGGTCGCGTGGGGGAGGCCGGGGAAGCCGCCGGGGTCGAGCAGTCCCCAGCCCCAGCCGAGCGCGATCCCGCTCCAGGGCACGTCTTCGATCCGGTTGCGGAGGACCTGGGTGCCGCTGGAGAAGCCGACGAAGACCGCCGGCGCGTCGGGGTACTCCCAGGCGACGTGGGAGATCAGGTTGCCGGCGATCTCGTTGCCGACGCTGGTTTGCGCCGCGCTGCGCGGGTTGTGGTCGGCGGCGCGGATGCCGCTCAGCTGGATCGCCGAGGAACCGACGTCGGTGAACGTCCCGCCCTTGACCAGCGTGTGTTGGCTGCCGGTGCCGAGCGCGAGGCCGACTGCGCCGAGGTGGCGGAAGCTGTCGCCGACGAAGCGCACGTTGCGAGCGAAGCCGAAGGCGACGTTGCCCGGCGTCGCGGTGTCGTCGGGGTCGTGGCCGATCGTGTTCGGTTCGTGGCCGGTGCCGGCGAGGTGGAAGCCGGCCTGGTCGGCGACGTAGCCGTTGTCGCCGCTCGGTTCCAGCCAGGTCGCGTAGGCGAAGGTGAGGCCGCGGAATTCGAGGTTGCGGACAGGCTTCGCTTCGCTGCCGCGGCCTTCGACCAGCGTCTGCGCGACCGGGAGCTCGACGTCGGCCGAGCGCAGGTTCTGCCATGGCTGGGGCATGTAATAGAGCCAGCCGCCGGTTTCGTCGAGGTACCACTCGCCGGCTTCGTCGAGGAACTGCAGCGCGTTTTCGAAGCGGGTCACCTGCCAGAAGCTCCAGATCCCCGGTTCGTCGTCCGTGCCGCGGAAGACGTTGGCGTTCTGCCAGGCCGGTTCGGCCATCTTCAGCAGGCCCGGGGTCGAGCCCTGGGCGGGGGTGACCGATTCGACCGGCACCGTCATCGTCTTCCACTGGGTGTCGATCACCGCCTCGACCGCGCCGGGGTTCGTCCAGGTGGTCGGGTCCCCCCAGGCTGCCGGGTTGAGGCCGCCGGGTTGCAGCGTCGGCAGGTAGGCGATGCCGCTGCCGGCGCCGCCGCCGTTCCAGCTGGGGCGGAAGCCGGCCGGGTATTCGCCGCTCGCGGCGCGGGTCGCGCGGTCGCCGTTGACGTAGAGCTCGCGCGTGCGGAGCTCGCCGACCTTGGCGCGCCAGACGCCGGGCATCGGCGCGTAGGGCTTCCAGGCCGAGCCGGGCACGCGGACCGCGCCCGAGATCAGCGGCTTCTCGCCGTCGTATGCGCGGTAGGCGACGAGGTGGCCGCCGCGGCCCGAGTCGCGCCAGTCGAGCTTCAGCGGCGCCTGCAGCCGGTAGGTGCCGCCGCGCAGGACGACGACGACCTCGTTCGCCGGGTGCTCGCGGAGCGATTCCCGCACCGCCCGCTGCGCCCGCGCCAGCGTGCGCAGCGGCGCCGCCTTGCTGCCGGGTGCGGCGTCGGAGCCGCGCGGCGAGACCCAGATCCGCGTGGTGCTCGCGCTGGCGATGGCGGGGAGGGCGAGGAGGAGGACGGCGAGCACGGCCACCGGCAGCGGCCACCGGCGAGCGCGTCGTGCGAGGCCACCCATCGCGTCCGACCCTATCCCCCGAAGTCGACGACCTGGTTGTTCAGCGGCAGCGCCGCCGTCCGCGGGCCGCGCAGCTTCGGGGCCAGCTTGCCGCGGGCGCCGAGCGCGAAGACCTGGAGGAAGTTGGTCAGCACCCCTTCGCCGCGGAAGTGGCTGAAGCGGAAGGGGATGCCGTTGGAGCCGAGCGGGATCGGGCCTTCCATCAGCTGGAAGTGGAGGTGGGGCGCGTTGCTGTTGCCGCTGTTGCCGAGCAGCCCCAGCGTCTCGCCGGCGCTGACCCGGTCGCCGACGGCGACGCGGACGCTGCCGGGGATCAGGTGGGCGTAGAAGGCGTAGACGTGCGGAGCGACCCTGACGACGACGTGGTTGCCGCCGGCGTCGGCGGCGGTGATCGGCGGCAGGTCGAAGGTGATCGGCCCGTCGGGCAGGCGGTCGACGACCCCGACGACGCGGCCGCTGGTCGCCGAGTGGACTTCATCGCCGAAGTAGGGGTAGCTGGCGAGGTCGTCGGGCGGCCCGGCGGCGAGGCGCCGCTCGGGGTCGAGCTGGAAGAAGTCGATCGCGAAGCGCTCGCCGGCGTGCAGGCCGCCGTTGATCGCGATCACCGAGCTGCGGTGCGAGGTCGGTTCGGCACAGCAGCCGTTGCCGACCACCCAGCCGGGCCCGCGCAGCGGCGGCGCCACGACCAGCGGCTTGCGTTTGCCGACGGCGGTCGGCGCCGCCAGGTAGGTGGTCTGGTCGATCGCGCTGGCCGGATAGGTCGTGACCCTGACGCGGTGGACGAGGTGGCGCGGCAGCTTCGCCCCGCGTGGGAAGCTGGCGTCCATCTGCAGCGAGGCGCTCTCGCCGGGACCGAGCAGCGGCGAGGGCCGCTTGCCGCTGAAAAGCTCGGTCAGCGACTTGCCGGCGAGCCTGCCGACGACCTTCTCGCCGCCGCCGAAGCGCGCGATCGTCTCGATGCTGTCGATCCGCAGCTTCGCGGTCGGGAAGGAGTGGTTGATCAGGATCAGCTCGTAGGCGAGGTGGCGACGGCCGTCGGCGGCGAGCACCGGCTGCGGCTTGGCCAGGACTTCGGCGGAGAGCGGGGTGAAGTGGTCGCGCGGCGCGGCGCTGGCGCCGGCGGCGGCGCAGAAGGAGGCGAGGGCGATCAGTGCGGCGGCGATCGAGGCGCGGACGGCGGGCACGCGGGGGCATCGGCACCCCCGCGAGCGAGCTTTAGACAGGAATCCCGAAATGGACGCCTGGACGCCTCAGGCGCCCTGCCCGAGCAGCGGGTGGGTGAGGCCGTGCTCGGCGCACAGGCGCGGCACGCTCTCGAGGTCGTGCTCGATGCCGTAGCGGCGCTCGAGCGCGGGGAAGTCGATCTCGCCCGTCGCCAGCCCTGCGGAGAGCTCGGCGAAGAAGTGCTCGAAGCCGCCGGGCGAGATCACCTCGAGGATCCGCGCCGGCTCATCGCCCGCGTTCCAGAAGGTGTGCCACTGATCGCGCGGCTTGAAGGCGAGCTCGCCGGCCTCGGCATAGACGACCTCCTCGCCGAGCAGCGCTCCCATCCGGCCCTCGAGCACGAAGCTGTACTCGTCGACGCCGGCGTGGCGGTGCAGCGGTGCGCACAGCGAGCGCGGCGGGATCGGGTGTTCGACCAGCGAGAAGCCACCGCCGGTCTCCTCGCTCCAGGCGAGGAAGCGGGCGTCGCAGCCGCCGAGCTGGGCGACCGGGCCGTCCCCGGCGCCGACGATGCGCGGTCCCTGGGTGGCGTCGAAGCGGGTCAGGTCGGGGGTGATCTGGGTCGGGGTCATCTCGTCTCCTCCAGTTCGTTAAACAGCAGTGTGCGGCGAAAGTAGCAGAGGTCCGAGCGGTCTGTCAAAATTCGCAATACAGATATGTCCGCGAAATTGAAGACCGAGATCGAGCCGCGCGCCGAGGCAGGCTCAGCGCCGCACCGGCCCTACCGCAAGCGCCGCCGCGCCGAGCAGGAGGAGGAGACGCGGCTGCGGATCACCGAGGCCGCGGTCGACCTGCACGGCACGCTCGGCCCGGCGCGGACGACGATCAGCGCCGTCGCCGAGCGGGCCGGCGTGCAGCGGGCCACCGTCTACCGCCACTTCCCCGACGAGGAGGCGCTGTTCGGCGCCTGCTCGGCGCACTGGGCGATGCAGAACCCGCTGCCCGACCCGGGCGCGTGGTCAGCGCTCGCCGACCCCGACGAGCGCCTGCGGCTCGCCCTCTCCCAGACCTACGCCTGGTTCGAGCGGGTCGAGCCGATGCTCGAGAACCTGCTGCGCGACGCCGCCACCGTGCCGGCGATGCGGGCGCCGATGGAAGCCGCGGCCGCCTGGTTCGGGATCGCCGCCGACGTCCTGCTGCGCGGCCGCCCCGAGCGCGGCAGGCGCCGCCGCCTGGCGCGGGCGGCGATCGGCCACGCGCTCGCCTTCGAGACCTGGCGCTCGCTGGTCCGCGCCCAGGGGCTGAGCCGCGAGGAGGCGGTCGAGCTGATGCTCAGCCTCCTCGCAGGAAGCGCTCGACCGCGCGGCTGAAGCGGGCGCGTTCCATGAAGAGGAAGGCGTGGTGGCCGGCGAAGCGCTGGAAGCGGGCGCCGGGAACCTGAGCAGCGATCCGCCGCAGGTTGACTGGCGGCACGACCGGGTCGCGGGCGCCGGCGGTGGCGAGCGTCGGCACGGCAATGCCGGCGAGCTGACGCCAGTTGGCGTTGCTGCGCAGCCAGGGGTCCTCGGCGGCGACCTGGCGGTCGGTGGTGTGGGCGGCGACGTGGAAGTCGTTGGGGATCTCGCCGCTCTGACTCGCGGTTTCGAGCCGGCGTAGGAAGCGGTGCGCCTCGCCGAAGCGATCGCGCGGGTAGAGCTCGAGCAGGATCTGACTTTCGCTCGGGTCGGGGGAGCTGTCGACTTCCTGGAAGTGCTTGGTCCCGAGCACGGCGCGGCTGCCGCCGGGGTTGGTGCCGGCGAGGATGAGGTGGGTGACGCGCTCGGGTTGGTCGATCGCCAGGCGCTGGGCGACGAAGCCGCCCATCGACCAGCCGAGCACGTCGGCGCGTTCGAGCCCGATCGTCCTCATCAGGCCGGCGGTGTAGTTCGCCAGCGAGTCGAACGAGGTGCGCCCGCGCCAGGGCCCGGAGAAGCCGACTCCTGGGTAGTCGAAAAGCACAAGCCGGTGGTGGCGGGCGAGCAGGCGCAGCAGCGCCGGGTCCCATTCGGCCATCGTCGAGCCGGTCCCGATCAGCATCAGCAGCGGCGTCCCGTGGCCGCGTTCGTAGTAGGCGATCCGCGTGCCGTCGACATCGACGCGATGGACCTCGGCGCGAAACGGCTTCGCCTTCGCCGCCGCGCCGCCGCCATCCCGCGCCGCCGCAGCCGTCCCGACCGCGAGGGCGGCGGCGAGGGCGGCGAGCGCGAGCGCGGCGGCTATCCGGCGCCGTACTCGCGGTATGGGTACCACCATTCCTTGCGCTCGATTTTCGACTCCATGTGCACGTGCTTGGTCTCCTGGAAGGCCTCCAGGCCCTCGCGCCCCAGCTCCCGCCCGAGGCCCGACTGCTTGAAGCCGCCGAACGGCCCGGCGTCGTTGTCGGTCAGCGGGTCGTTGATCCAGACCGTGCCGGCGCGCAGCTCGCGCATGCAGCGGACCGCGTTCTCCAGGCTCGCCGTGTAGACGTTGGCGCCGAGGCCGAACTCGGTCCCGTTGGCGAGGGCGATCGCCTCCTCCAGGGAGGAAACCGGGACCAGCGGCGCCACCGGGCCGAAGGTCTCCTCGGTCAGCAGGGCGCTGTCGGGCGCGGCGCCGACGACGACGGCGGGGGCGAGGAAGTGGCCGCGCTCGGTGCCGCCGCGGTCGCCGCCGGTGAGCAGCTCCGCGCCGGCCGCCTGCGCCGCCTCGAGCTGGGCGATCACCTTGTCGCGCTGCGGTGCCGAGACCATCGGCCCGACGTCGGTTGCGACCTCGAAGGGGTCGCCGAGGACGAGCGAGCGGGTGTGCTCGACCATCGCCGCGGCGTAGTCGTCGAAGATCGACTCCTCGACGTAGAAGCGCTCGGCCGAGGTGCAGACCTGGCCGGCGTTGAGGAAGGCGGCCCAGGCGCCGCCGCGGGCGGCGACCTCGAGCTGCGGGGCGACGTCGGCGCAGACGATGAAGGCGTCCTTGCCGCCCATCTCCAGGTTCATCCGCGCCATCCGCGGCAGACAGGCGGCGGCGACCTTCTTGCCGGTCGCGACCGAACCGGTGAAGGCGACGCAGTCGACGCCCGGGTGGGAGGCGATCGCGGCGCCGACGTCGCCGGCCCCGGCGAGGAGGCTGACGACGCCAGCCGGCAGGTGGTCGAAGACGGTGGCCAGCATCAGGGTGCTGAGCGGGGTCAGCTCCGAGGGCTTGGCGAGGACGCAGTTGCCGGCGGCCAGCGCCGGCGCCACCTTCCAGGCGAGCAGCAGCAGCGGGTAGTTCCAGGGGACGATGCAGCCGACGACGCCGAGCGGGTCCTTGACCACCATCGCCAGCTGCGTGCTCTCGATCGGCGGGATCACGCGGCCGGCGTGGTCGCGGCCGATCTCGGCGTAGTAGTCGAAGGCCGCGGCGGTCCACTCGAGCTCGTCGCGGTTCTCCAGCAGCGGCTTGCCGCCCTCGGCGGTCATCGTCCGCGCCAGCCCCTCGCTGCCCTCACGCAGCTTGCGGGCGACCTCGTGGAGCAGCTCGCAGCGCTCGCCGGCGGTCGTCTGCGCCCAGCCGGGCCAGGCGTCGCGGGCGGCGCGCACGGCCGCCTCGACCTGCTCGGGCGAGGCGGCGCCGAGCTCGACGATCGTCTACGTCGTGTAAGGGTTCTCGACCGCGAGGCGCTCGCCGGCGCCGGCGATCTTCTCGCCGCCGATCAGCAGTTCGGTGGGGTGCTCGATCTCGGGCGGCATCGGCAAGCGCAGGCTACTTGGCGGCGAGTGTGAACGCGTCGTAAATTAGTCCCTTGAGCACGCCCGAATACGCACGGCTGGGCGCCGCCGAGGCGCCCCCGCTTCGCTTCCAGCGCTGGACGCTGGTGCGCGCCGTCGCGCTCGGCCTCTACTTCGTCGCCCTCGTCGTCTGGAGCTACAACAACGGGATCCCGGTCCAGCGCGAGCTGGTGATCCTCTGGACCGTGGGCGCGCTGGCCTGCGTCTCGATCGGCCGCCCCCCGCGCCAGGTCCTGCAGCTGGTGGTCGACTGGCTGCCGATGGTGCTGGTTCTCGCCGCCTACGACTTCACCCGCGGCGCCGCCGACTCGCTGGGGATCGGCACCCACTACCACCCGATGATCGACTTCGACAAAGCCGTCTTCTTCGGCGAGGTGCCGACCGAATGGCTGCAGGCCCACCTCTACGACCCGCGCTCGCTGACCGCCTGGAACGTCGTCTTCACCCTCGTCTACACGTCGTACTTCATCGTCCCCTTCGCCCTCGCCGGCTACCTCTGGGCGCGCGAACGGCTCGAGTACCTGCGCTTCGTCAAGCGGCTGGTGACGCTGGCGCTGGTCGGGCTCGCGACCTACGTCCTCTTCCCCGCGGCGCCGCCCTGGCTGGCGAGCGAAATGGGCCTCCTGCACCCGCTCGAACGCACCACCTCCAGGGGCTGGGAAATCATCGGCGTCGGCACCGCCGGCCTCTTCACCGAGGGCCAGAAGACCGTCAACCTGGTTGCCGCGGTGCCCTCGCTGCACTCGGCCTTCTGCATGCTGGTCGCCCTCTTCCTCTGGCCGCGGGTCCGCCGCCGCGCCCTGCGCCCGCTGCTCCTGCTCTACCCGCTGGCGATGGGCGTCACCCTGATGGCGACCGGCGAGCACTACTTCTTCGACGTCGCCCTCGGCTGGCTCTACGCCGGCGCCGTGATGGCGGCCTGGGCCTGGTGGGAGCGCCTCCGCGCCCCGGCCCCGATCGTCGAGCCGAGCGCCGCCGGCTAGCCGCTGCGGGCGGCACGCCACTGCTCGGCGAGGATCGCCCAGCGCTCGTGGTCGCGCCAGCGGCCGCCGATCTTCAGGTAGCGCTCGGAGAAGCCCTCGTGGACGAAGCCGCAGCGGCGCACCAGCGCGATCGAGGCCTCGTTGGCGGGCTGGATGTTCGCCTCCAGCCGATGCAGGCGCAGCTCCTCGAAGGCGCGGCGCAGGAGCAGGTGAAGGCCGGCCGTCATGTAGCCGCGGCGGGCGTGGGCGGCGACGCCGCCGTAGCCGAGGAAGGCGCTCTGCAGCGGGCCGCGGACGATCTCGCTGATCTCGAAGTAGCCGACGATGGCGTCGTCCTCGCGGCGGCGAACCGCCAGCCACTCCCACTCCCACTCCCGCTCGCGGCTGCGGGTGAGGCGGGCGTCGAAGGCGGCGAGCTCGGTCGGCGGCGCGACCCAGGGCCGGTGCAGCTCGCGGCTGGCCGCGGTCGCGGCGACGAAGTCGTCGCGGTCGGCCTCGGTGAGGGGGCGGAGCTCGACGGGGGTGGGCATGGCGGAAGGGTAGGGACGGTGGCGCGGTGGTGGGCCTGACCCGCACCCCGCCGTGGGCAGGTAGGGGTGCGGGTCAGGCGGGCGCGGGGCGGTTGAGGCGGGACGCCGTACGCCGCAGGATGTCGGCGACATGGGCGGGGTCGTGTTTGACCTGCCAGTGGGAGAAGCGCAGGGGGGTGAGGCCCGAGGCGGTGTGGACCTGATCGCGCAGGGCGTCGCGGGTCTGGGCGGCGGGGGTGCGGTGATAGCGCCAGCCGTCGGTCTCGACCACCAGGCCGAGGGCGGGCCAGTGGAAGTCGACCTCGAATTCGTTCACCTCCACTTTCGATTCCGGGAGGGGGAGACCGGCCTCCCAGACCAACGGATGGAAGAGGAGTTCGAGCTCGTCGTCGGAGAGCAGGAAGGTGTCCTTGTCGAGGACGGCCCGGAGGGCGCGGACTCCGGGCTCGCCCGGGTGGCCCTCGATCGCCCGCCGCAGCGACTCGGGGTCGATGTGGTCGTGCTTGTCGGCCTCGTTGACCGCTCGCTCGATCCGGTTGGGCGGTTCGAGAGTGGCGAGGTCGACCAAGGTCTGGGTGATGGCAGTGACGGGGATGGCCCGATGGGTGGTCAATCGCTCGGGCCGCAGCGCCTGCCGGCGGCGCACCTTGATCCCCTCTCGCTTGGAGACCGAGTGCGGGGCGCTCAATTCGATCAGCCCTATGCGAGTCCCCTGCCGGCGCTCCCAGAGTCGCTCGGTGCCAATCCCGTAGAGCGCGGCCGCGCTGCGGTGGCTCAGGACTGCGCCCTCGCCGCAGACCAAGACCGCCGCCGTCCATCGCCCCTCCTGACCCACCTCCCGGCGCCCGACCGCGTAGACGCCGCGCATCAGGGGATGGAGGCGGCCCGTCGCGACGCGGTGTTTGATCGCCTCAGCGGTGAACCCGAGCCCCAGTAGCTGTTCACGGCTCAGCACCCCGTGCTGCCTCCGAGCGAGTTCCCAGGCGCGTGCGCTTCTCGTTTGCGTCGTTCGGGGGGTGATAGCCCCCCAAAGGACGCAAACGCCGGCGACTCGCCCCCCTTGCCTGCCCGTTGTTCGTGCCTCGCAGCGCCTACGATCCCGTCCGTGAGCGGCTCGCCGATCGACTCCTACCTGCGGCGACTGCACGAGCGCTGGCAGGGGGAGGAGTCGGGCGCGGTCGCCGACTACATCCCGCCGCTGGCGCTGGCCGATCCGAACTGGTTCGGGATCGCGATCGCGACCACCGAGGGGCACTGTTACGAGGTCGGCGACTCGCGGCAGAAGTTCACGATCCAGTCGATCTCCAAGCCCTTCACCTACGGCCTGGCGCTGGCCGACCACGGCTTCGCGGCGGTCGACGCCAAGGTCGGGGTCGAGCCCAGCGGCGACTCCTTCAACTCGATCAGCCTCGCGCCCGACAGCGGCCGGCCGCTGAACCCGATGATCAACGCCGGCGCGATCACGGCCACCTCGCTGGTCACCGGCGCGACGCCGGCCGAGCGCGAGCGTCGCATCGTCGAGGAGTACAGCCGCTTCGCCGCCCACCCGCTCGCGGTCGACGCCGAGGTCTACGAATCGGAGGCGGCGACCGGTCACCGCAACCGCGCGATCGGCCACATGCTGCGCGGCTTCGGCATCCTCGAGGACGACCCCGAGGCGACGCTCGACCTCTACTTCCGCCAGTGCTCGGTCGCCGTCGACTGCCGCGACCTGGCGCTGATGGCGGCGACGCTCGCCAACGGCGGCGTCAACCCGGCCAGCGGCGAGCGGGCGCTGGAGCGCGGTGTCGTCGACCGGGTGCTCAGCGTGATGACCACCTGCGGCATGTACGACTCAGCCGGCGAGTGGGTGGTCGACGTCGGCATGCCGGCGAAGAGCGGCGTCGCCGGCGGCGTCCTCGCGGTGCTGCCGGGGCAGCTCGGGATCGCCGTCTTCTCGCCGCCGCTGGATCGGCACGGCAACAGCGTGCGCGGGATCGAGGTCTGCCGCCAGGTCTCCGAGGACCTCAGCCTGCACCTGCTGCACGTCGCCCGCACCTCGCGCTCGGCGGTGCGCCGCACCTACACCGTCGCCGAGGTGCCCTCGCGCCGGCGCCGGCCGCAGGCCCAGGCGGCCGTGCTCGACCAGGTCGGCGGGCGCTGCCGCATCCACGTCCTCCACGGCGACCTCGTCTTCGCCGCGATGGAGAGCGTCGTCCGCGGCATCGTCGAGGAGGGCGAAGGGCTCGAGGTCGCCGTCGTCGACCTCACCGAGGTGACCGAGATCGATCGCGCCGCGGCACGGATGCTGGGGGCGCTCGGGATCTGGCTGGCGGAGGGGGGACGGGCGCTGGTCGTCGTCATCCCGGCCGACGGCGAGCTCGGCCTCGAGCTGCCCGAGGAGGTCGCGACCTTCCCCGACCTCGACGCGGCGACGGAGTGGTGCGAGGAGCGGCTGCTCGTCGCCCACGGCGGGGCTCCGGCGCCGGCCGAGCGCGTCACCCTGGCCGAGCACCACCTCACCCGCGGCCTCGACGCAGCGATGCTGGCCCGCCTCGAGGCCGAGCTGGTGCCGCGCACCTTCGCCCCGGGCGAGACGATCTTCGCCGCCGGCGACCCCGCTGAGGAGATCTACCTGCTGATGGCGGGCGAGGTGCGGGTCGAGCTCGACCTCGACGGCCCGCGCGGCCGCCGCCTGGCGACGCTGACGCCGGGACATGCCTTCGGCGAGCTGGCGCTGGCCGACGTTGGCGTGCGGCCGGTCACCGTCAGCGGCGAGGGTGAGGGTGAATGCCTCGTCCTCCCGGTCGCCGCCTTCGAGGGCTTCGCCGCGAACGATCCGGCGCTGCAGGCGGCTTTGCTGCGCAACCTGCTGATCAGCTTCGCGGAGACGATCGGCCGCATGACGCGCGAGGTCGGCACTCTCTTCGCCGCTTGATTTCGGCGGAGCAAATCTGAAGACTCATATAAATGTCCAGCCAGGTCTCGATCCCCGGTCGCTTCAACGGACCCCTGGAAAGCGGCAACGGCGGCTACTGCTCGGGCGTGTTCTCGACCCTGATCGAGGGCCAGGCGGCGGTCAACCTGCGGCGGCCGATCCCGCTCGACGTGCCGCTCGACGTCGTCCAGGAGGGCGACGAAGCGCGGGTCGTCAACAACGGCGAAACGATCGCCGAAGCGCAGCCGGCGCCGCCACCCTCGCTCGACGTCCCCGAGCCGGTCAACCCGCGCCAGGCGCGGGCGGCGGCGCGCAACTACCGCGGCGAAGAGCGCGGCCTGTTCAGCGAGTGCTTCGTCTGCGGGCGGGCGCGAGCGGACTCGCTCGGCGTCTTCGCCGGCGCGGTCGAGGGACGCCAGCTCGTCGCCTCGCCCTGGACCCCGCCGGAATGGACCGCCGCCGAGGACGGCACCGTGCGCGAGGAGCTGGTCTGGGCGGTGCTCGACTGCCCCACGGTCTCCGCCGCCTTCCTCGGCGTCGACGCCGAACCGGTCGCCTTCCTGGTCCGCATCAACGCCCAGCTGCACCGGCCGGTCCCGGTCGACCGCGAACACGTCGTCGTCGCCTGGCCGACCTGGCGCGAAGGGCGCAAACATCGGGCGGGGTCGGCGGTGTTCAATGCTTGTGGAGAGCTGTTGGCTGTCGCGGATGCGTTGATGATCGAGCCGGCGTAGCCCCTCTGAAGGTCGCCCTGTTCGCTGCTGCTTTACGGTAGCTTGCCGAGCCTATGCCGGGTCAACGAATCGCGGTGCTCGGTGCTGGCGCCAATGGGGCCTCGATCGGGGCTGATCTGACTCGGGCGGGGCTCGATGTGACGCTGATCGAGCAATGGCCGGCGCACGTGGCGAAGATGCGGGCGGACGGGGTGCGGATCGAGATGCCGGAGGAGACGTTGGTGCAGCCGGTCCGTGCATACGACCTCTGCGAGGTTGCCGAGCTGCGCCGGTCCTTCGACGTCGTCCTCATCCTGATGAAGGCCTATGACACGCGCTGGGCCTGCCACCTGATCGAGCCGCTGCTCGCTGCCGACGGGCTCGCCGTCGGCGTCCAGAACGGGATGACCGCCGACGTCGTCGCCGAGGTTGTCGGCCCCGAGCGGGCTCTGGGCTGCGTGATCGAGGTCTCCTCGATGATGACCGAGCCCGGCGTCGTACAGCGCCACTCGCCGCCCTCGCGCTCCTGGTTTGCGGTCGGCAGTCTCGGCCCGGCGACGGCGGGCAGGGAGGAGGAGGTGGCGGCGCTGCTGCGCCACGCGGGCACCGTCGCCGTCGTCGAGGACATCCGCGCCGCGAAGTGGATGAAGCTGGTCAGCAACTGCTCGACCCTGGCGCCGACGGCGATCCTCGGGCTGCCGATGATCGCGGCTCTCAACCACGAGGGGATGCGCGAGCTGATGCTCGCCGCCGGCCAGGAGGCGCTCGACACCGGCGCCCTGCTCGGCCACCCGATCCTGCCGATCTTCGGCCTCAGCGAGGAAGAGGTCGGGGACCCCGGGCGGGTGGTCGAGGTGATGCTCGACCGCCTCTACGCCGGCTTCGTCCTCGAGCTGACGACCACCACCGTGCTGCACGACTGGCTCAAGGGCCGGCGCAGCGAGACCGAGGAGGTCAACGGCCGCGTCGTCGCCGAGGCCGCCGGCCACGGCGCGCAGGCGCCGGTCAACGCGGCGATTGCCGAGGTTGCGCGCCGGATCGAGCGCGGCGAGCTGCAGCCGGCGCCCGAGAACTACGCGCTGCTGCGGGAGCTCGCCGGCCTCTGATCAGTGGTGGTGATGGAGGTGCGGGTCCTGGCCGTGCACCGTGCGCCACGAGGCCCAGGTGATCTCGAGGATGACGGCGGTGATGCCGAGCCCGATCAGCGGGTCGGCGAGGTCGAAGCCGAGTGCGACGACCGCCGCGCTGGCGACGACGGCGAGGCTGACGTAGGCGTCGGCTCGGGCATGGTTGCCGTCGGCGACGAGCGCCGGGCTGTCGAGGCGCTTGCCGGCGCGGGTGCGGATCACGGCGGCGAGGTGGTTGCCGGTGAAACCGATCACCCCCGCCGCGGCCAGCGCCCAGAGGTGTTCGGGCGCCTGTGGGTGGACCAGCCGCGAGATCGCCTCGAAGCCGGCGACGCAGGCGGAGACGAAGATCGCGAAGACGACGAAGAGGCCGGCGATCCGCTCCGCCCGCGGCGAGCGCAGCAGGAAGGCGATCGCGAGCGGGAACGCGGTGGCGGCGTCGCCGAAGTTGTGGATCAGATCGGCGAGCAGGGCGACGCTGCCGCTGGTGAGGAAGATCGCCGTCTGCGCCAGCGCCGTCAGCGCCAGCACCAGCAGCGAGAGGCCGACGGCGACGAGGCCCGCCCGCGAGCGTTTGATGCTGGGGTCGACCAGCCCGTGCGAGTGGCCGTGCCCGTGAGTGTGGCGGTGAGCGCTGGCGTCCATCGCGGTCAAGCTAAAGCACGGGGCCCCTGGGGCCGATTCTGGTGGTGTGACCGAAGTCCGTGACGACCGGCTGCTCTCGATCATCCACACCCAGACGGAGATCGCGGCCTCCGACCTCGACCTGCTGGCGACGATGCAGCTGCTGGCCGAACGCGGCCAGGAACTGACCCGGGCCAGCGCTGCGCTGGTCGAGATCGTCGAGGGCGAGGACCTCGTCTGCGAGGTGACCACCGGCGACGCGACCCCCTTCCTGGGAACCCGCTTCGAGCGCGAGGGCACCCTCTCCGGAGCCTGCGTCGCCGAAGGGCGCCTGCTGCGCTGCGACGACACCGAGACCGATCCCCGCGCCGACCACGAGACCTGCCGCAAGCTCGGCGCCGCCTCGGTCGTCTGCGTGCCGCTCTTCTACCGCCGCGAGGTCGTCGGCGTCCTCAAGGTCTATTCCGGCATCCCCGGCAACTTCGACGACACCGACGTCGAGGCCCTCGAGCTGCTGACCGACCTGATCGCCGCCCACGTCTCGCACGCCACCGACTTCAAGGTCGCCGTCGACGACGCCCGCCACGACGCGCTCACCGGGCTGGCCAACCGCCGCGCCTTCCAGGAGCGGCTGGCGACCGAGATCTCCCGCGCCCACCGCTACGAGCAGCCGCTCTCGCTCTGCCTGCTCGACCTCGACGGCTTCCGCCGCCTCAACGAACAGCTCGGCCACGGCGTCGGCGACCGCGTGCTGCGCGCCGTCGCCCGCCTGATCGACGAATCGCGGGTCGCCGACGACGCCTTCCGCATCGGCGGCGACGAGTTCGCGATCCTGATGCCCAGCACCGAGCCCGAGCAGGCACGGCTCGCGGCCGAGCGGCTGACCGATCGGATCGCCGCCGCCGGCCTCGGCGGCGCCTGCCCGATCGGCGCCTCCTTCGGCGTCGCCCGCGCCTTCGGCGACCCCGAGCTGGCGGTCGCCGCCGCCGACAGCGAGCTGATCGCCGCCAAGGAACGCCTGCACGGCTGGCCGCCGACGGATTCCTGATTCCTGGGAGATTCGGGGCCGAGGCCGTATCGTGGCTTCTGGGCGCTGACATTCGGTCGGCAAAACCGTTCCCGGGGTATGTGGAATCCGCATGAGCACCCTGATTCCCCGAAACGACGAGAGGATCACCCGGCGCGCCGCCGCCGGCGACGAGCGTGCCTTCGCCGCGATCTTCGAGCGCTACCAGGAGCGGCTCTACCGCTACTGCCTCTCGCTGGTCGGCGATCCCCACGACGCCCAGGAAGCGCTGCAGAACACGATGCTGAAGGTGCTGCGGGCGTTGCCCGGGGAGGAGCGGCAGATCGAGCTGAGGCCCTGGCTCTACCGGATCGCCCACAACGAGTCGATCGAGCTGCTGCGCCGGCGCCGGCCGACCGAGTCGATCGAGCCCGAGACGGTGGCGAGCGGCGCCGGCCTGGCGGAGGAGGCCGAGCAGCGGCAGCGGCTGGCAGCCCTGCTCGCCGACCTCGGGCAGTTGCCGGAGCGCCAGCGCGGGGCGCTGGTGATGCGCGAGCTGGGCGGTCTCGACTTCGAGCAGATCGGCGCGGCCCTGGGGACCTCGGCGGCGACGGCGCGGCAGACGCTCTACGAGGCGCGGCTGGGGCTGCGCGAGATCGAGGCAGGGCGTGAGATGCGCTGCGAGGAGGTCACCCGCGCGATCTCCGACGGCGACGGCCGCGTCCTGCGCCGCCGCGACATCCGCGCGCACCTGCGCAGCTGCCCGGCCTGCCGCCTCTTCCGCGAGGAAATCGCTGGACGCGAGCGCGACCTGGCGGCGCTGATGCCGCTGCCGGCGGTGGCTGTGGCGGCGATGCTGAAGGGCCTGCTCGGCGGCGGCGCCAGCGGGGCCGGGGCTGGAACCGGTGGCGCGGTCGGCGTCGGTGCGGCGAAGACGATCGCCGGCTCGACCCTGATCAAGGGGGCGGCGACGGTGGCGGCCGTGGCGGCGATCGGGCTCGGCGCCGCCGATCGTGGCGGCCTCGTCCACCTCGGCTCCGGCGGCGGCGACGCGACCACGCCGGCGGCCGAGAGCACCCCGGCCGCCGCCAGCGGGGCTGGGGCGAGCGGCGGCGAGCCGGCCGGCGGTGCGGGCGCGAGCTCAGGGGCCCGGGGCGACGCCGCACTCCGCGGCCAGCCCGCCGCGGTCGGCGCGGCCAGCGGCAATCGCAACGCCACGGCGGGCGGCGAGGAACCGTCGGACTCTCCGAGCGAACCGGCGACGACCGGGCTGCCCGCCGCCTCCAGCCACGGGCAGGAAACGGCGGCGACGCACCGGGCCAGCGGCGGCGCGCATCCGGCTCATCCCGCACATCCGCAACACCCGACGCACCCGGACCATCCGCAACACCCGAGCCAGACGACCGGCAAGTCCTCGCACCCCGCCAAGCCGCCGAAACCGGCCACCGCAAAGCCCGCCAAGCCACCGCACCCCGAACCTCCGGCGCATCCCGAACGTTCGGAAAGGGGCAGCTCCGCCCAGGTGAGCCCCGAACCGCAGGAGCAGGCCAGCGGCGAAGAAGCCGCCGGAGCCGAAAACGGAAAAGGCAAAGGTAGGTCCTGACGCTCCCCTCGCCCGGCCGTTTCAACATCGAATCGGCCAACCGGAGCCCCTGACGGGGCGCCACCCAAAGCGAAGGAGGCAACGATGAAGCACCTGCTGAAGCTCGTCGCGATCGCGGCCACGCTGGCGCTGGCGGCGGCGCCCGCCCTCGCCAGTCCCTCGCCGCAAGGCGAAGAACACGGCAAAGGCAAAGGGCCGCAATACACCCCGGCCCCCGAAACGCCCGGCCCCAAGGCACCGCTGCCGGAAAAGGCGAAGGCCTACGGCGTCTACTGCCGTGACCAGAGCAAGAAGCACGTCAAAGGCCAGAAGGGGACCCCCTTCAGCCAGTGCGTGACGGCAATGGCGAAGGCGGCCACCGACGAAGAAATCACCCCTCGCGAAGCCTGCAAAGGCATGAGCAAGAAGCACGTCAAGGGTGAGAAGGGGACTCCATTCTCCCGCTGTGTGACTGCGGCGGCGAAGCTGCGACAGGCCGATAGCGGCTGAGCCGCTCGCAGGGCCCGCCACCAACGACCCCCCGGTGGCGGGCATTCTTCCGCCCAACCGCCCAGCCGGCCCGCATGCATGTCCAGCGGGCCGGCTGGGCTTCTTCAAGGGGGGATGGGACATAGGGAGAACCCACAAGCGGTGCTCACTCTGGTGATGGTGGGTTCGAAGCGGTGGCCTAGGCTGGGTCGGTGAGCTCCGAACTCGTCCTTGCCGAGCGGCGCGACGCGGTGCTGGTCCTGACCCTGAACCGGCCCGAGCGGCTGAACGCCTGGACCGACGCGCTCGAGGCCGAGTACTTCGCCCACCTCGACGCCGCCGAAGCCGACCCCGAGGTGCGGGCGATCGTCCTCACCGGCGCCGGCCGCGGCTTCTGCGCCGGTGCCGACTTCGACGTCCTCGAGGAGGCGACCGGGGAGGAGCCCGGACGCGGCATCGTCCAGCGGCCCCGCCCGCGCAGCTTCCCGCTCACCCTGCGCAAGCCGCTTGTCGGCGCGATCAACGGCGCCGCCGCCGGCCTCGGCCTGATCGAGGCGCTCTACTGCGACGTCCGCTTCTGCGTTCCCGGCGCGAAATTGACCACCGCCTTCGCCCGCCGCGGCCTGATCGCCGAGTACGGGATCTCCTGGCTGCTGCCGCGGCTCGTCGGCCCCAGCCGCGCCCGCGACCTGCTGCTCTCGGCGCGGGTCGTGCTCGGTGCGGAGGCGAAGGAGATCGGCCTCGTCGACTTCCTCGCCGCGCCCGAGGAGCTGCTCGACGCCGCCGTCGCCTACGCCGCCGACCTCGCCGCCAACTGCTCGCCGGCCTCGGTCGCGATCATGAAAGAGCAGCTCGTTGCCGACCTCGAGCGCAGCTTCGCGGAGTCCTACGGCGTCGCCGAAGGGCTGACCCGCGAGTCCTTCCACCGCCCCGACGCCGCCGAGGGAGTCAACAGCTACCTCGAGAAGCGCCCGCCCGCCTTCCCGCCGCTGCCGCCGACGTCGGGGTAGGCCCCGCGTCCGCATCACCCTCGCCCCGACGGGCGGCGAAGCGGCGAGCCGGTTGACAAGCCCCTGTTGTGGTCAATCTCGCAAGCGCGCGAGAGCGACGGAGCGTGGTTGAGCTTTCCCGGACTATTTGCGGAAAAGCTCAACCACACGAC
>JBEHWY010000015.1:0-37482 GCA_048498975.1 Actinomycetota bacterium
AAACGATCCGCGCCCTCTGCGAGGAGTTCGAAGCGGAGATCGACGTCGAGGACGACGGCACGGTGCGGATCTACGCGCCGACCGGCGAACTGGTCGACGGCTGCGTCGCCCGCATCAACTCGATGACCAAGGAGGCCGAAATCGGCGACCGCTACGAGTCCGCCAAGGTCGTCAAGACGACCACCTTCGGCGCCTTCGTCGAGCTGGTCAAGGGCACCGACGGCCTGCTCCACATCTCCAACGTGAAACCGGGGGAGAGGGTGGACTCGGTCGACGACGTGCTCAGCTCGGGCGACCTGATCGACGTCACCGTGGTCGAGGTCGACAAGGAGCGTGGCCGGATCGGCCTGCGCCTCACCGACGACCCCTCGATCGCGGGCAAAACCGCGGAGGAACTGGCTGCGGTCGGTTCCGGCGACGGCGGCCGGCGCAACGGCGGCGAGCGCGGTGGACGCGGCGGGCGCGATCGTGACCGTGACCGCGGCCGCGGTGGCCGTGAACGCGAGCGCCGCGGCTAAGGCGCAGCGTTGAGCGACGCGAAGCTGACGCAGCTGGGGTCGGGCGTCCGGGTCGTGACCGAGGAGGTTCCCTCGGTCCGCTCGGTCGCGCTCGGGCTCTGGGTTCGAACTGGATCGCGCAACGAGACCCCGGCTCAGGCCGGGGTCTCGCATTTCCTCGAGCACCTGCTGTTCAAGGGGACCGCGCGCTATTCGGCGATCGAGATCTCCGAGCTCTTCGACGGGCTCGGTGCCTCGGTCAACGCCGCCACCGGCAAGGAGACGACGCACCTGCACGCGCGCTTCCTCGACGAGCACACCGAGGCGGTCTTCGACCTGCTGGCGGAGATGCTGCTGGCGCCGACCTACCCGGACATCGACTCCGAGCGCCAGGTGGTGCTGGAGGAGATCGCGATGTACGAGGACGAGCCCCAGGACCGCGTCCACGACGTCCTCGCCGAGGCCGTCTTCGGCTCCCATCCGCTCGGGCGCCGGGTGCTGGGCGAGGCCGAGGTGATCGCCTCGATCCCGATCCCGGACATCGAGTCCTACCACCACGCCCGCTACGCGGGGCCGGAGATCGTCGTCGGTGCCGCCGGGCACCTCGACCACGACCGCATCGTCGAGCTCGCCGACCGCCTCGTGCGGCCGCCGGCCGAGGGCGGCGGCGTCGCCCCGGCGACCGCGATCGAGGGCTCCTCGCGGCTCTGCTTCCACCCGAAGGAGACCGAGCAGTACCACATCTGCTTCGGCGCTCCCGGCCTGCACCGCGACGACGAGCGGCGCTACTCGCTGGCGGTGCTCGATTCGATCTTCGGCGGCTCGACCTCCTCGCGCCTGTTCCGCGAGGTGCGCGAGAAGCGCGGGCTGGCCTACTCGGTCGGCTCCTACAACGAGCAGTTCACCGACCAGGGCCTGGTCGCCACCTACGTCGGCACCCGCGAGGACAACGTCGAGGAGGCATGCTCGATCATCGGCGCCGAGCTGGCGCGGCTGCGCAGCGAGCCGGTCTCCGACGAGGAGCTGACGCGGGCCAAGGAGAGCGTCAAGGGCCGCCTCGTCCTCTCCTCGGAGTCGACCGCGGCGCGGATGACGCGGATCTCCCGCGCGACCCTGTTCGGGCTGCCGATCGAAAGCCTCGACGAAATGCTGGCCAAGGTCGACGCCGTCGCGGTCGACGACCTGACCGAGCTGGCGACCGAGCTCTACGCCGAGGAGAAGCTCTCGGCGGCCTGCGTCGGCGCCGACGAGGACCGCTTCCGCGCCGCCCTGGCGCCGGTCAGCGAGGCGCTGGTCGCGGCATGACCCGCGTCGCTGTCGCCGGGGCCGCCGGGCGCATGGGCGCGACCGTCTGCGAGGCGGTCGAGGCGGCTGAGGGGCTGGAGCTGAGCGGCCGCGCCGACCCGGCGCTGGGCGTGGAGCTGACCGAGGTCCTGGACGGGGCCGACGTCGTCGTCGACTTCACCATCCCGGACACGGCGCTGGCCAACGTCGAAGCCTGCATGGCGGCCGGCGTGCACGCCGTCGTCGGCACCACCGGATTCGACCTCGAGAAGGCGCGCGCCGCGGCCGAGGCCAGCGCTGGTGCCAACTGCTTCGTCGCCCCGAACTTCGCGATCGGCGCGGTGCTGATGATGGTCGTCGCGCAGACGATCGCGCCGCACATGCCCGAGTGCGAGATCGTCGAGCTGCACCACGATCGCAAGCTCGACGCGCCCTCGGGCACGGCGAAGCGCACGCAGGAGCTGATCGACGCCGCCGGTGGCAACGTCCACCAGCCGATCCATTCGGTGCGGCTCCCGGGTCTCGTCGCCCACCAGGAAGTGATCTTCGGCGGCGAGGGCCAGACGCTGTCCCTCCGCCACGACTCGATCGACCGTCACTCGTTCATGCCGGGCGTCGTCCTCGCCGCGCGCAGGGTCGGCGAGCTGCCCGATCGCTTCACCGTCGGGCTCGAGAAGCTGCTTTAGGCCGCGAGACGGGGTACTCTGGTCAAGATGGCTCGCATCGAAGGAGTAATCACCGCGATGGCGACCCCGTTCCGCGAGGACGGCCGGGTCGACCTGGACGGTGCCCGCCGCCTCGCCGCGCACCTGCTCGAGCACGGCTCGCACGGGCTGGTGATCGCCGGCACCACGGGCGAGTGCCCGACGCTGACCGACGGCGAGGAGATCGAGCTGCTGCAGGCGGTCCGGGCCGAGGTCGGCGACGAGACGCTGCTGATCTGCGGCACCGGGACCAACGACACCAACCACTCGCGCGAGCTGACCAAGATGGCCGCCGACCACGGCGCCGACGCGTCGCTCGTCGTCGTCCCCTACTACAACAAGCCCAACCGGGCGGGGATCAAGGCCCATTTCGAAGCGGTCGCCGAAGCCGTTCCCGAGCTGCCGATGGTGATGTACAACATCCCCTCGCGGGTGATCGTCAATGCCGACCGCGAGCTGCTCGGCGAGCTGGCCGCGGTCGACAACATCGTCGCCGTCAAGCAGGCCAACGACGAGGAACTGGGGCCGATCGACGGCCTCAAGATCCTCGCCGGCAACGACAACACCTTCCAGCGCGTGCTCGAGTTCGGTGGCGCCGGCGGCATCCTCGTCGCCGCCCACGTCGTCGGCGACCAGATGCGCGAGATGTGGGACGCGGCCCAGGCCGGCGACCTCGAGCGGTCCCGGCGGATCGACGCCGAACTGCAGCCGGTCTTCGAGGGCCTTTCCGTCACCACCAATCCGATTCCTTTGAAGGCGGCGCTCTCGCTGCTCGGACTCGCGTCCGATCGCATGCGCCTGCCCCTGGTCACCGCCGATGCCGAGCAGCGAGCCGCAGTCCGCGCCGCGCTCGAGGGCATCGGGTTACCGGTTGCCTCCTAAACCTCAGAAAGAGAGAACCTTTTAGTGCCAAGTAAGAAACTCCGTGTGCTGCCCTTGGGCGGCCTCGGCGAGATCGGCAAGAACATGACCGTGATCGAGTACGACGGCCGCATCGTCGTCGTCGACACCGGCCTGATGTTCCCGACCGCCGAGATGCACGGCATCGACCTCGTCCTGCCCGATTTCTCCTACCTGCGCGAGCGCGCCGACGACATCGAGGCGATCGTCCTCACCCACGGGCACGAGGACCACGTCGGCGCCCTGCCCTACGTCCTGCGCGAGATCGGCACGCCGCCGGTGATCTATGGCGGCCTGCTGACGATCGGCATGGTCCGCTCCAAGCTCGACGAGCACAAGCTCGGCGAGTCGGCGCCATTGCAGGAGCTGCCGGCTGGGGAGAAGGTCCAGCGCGGACCCTTCGGGATCGAGCTGATCCACCTCGCCCACTCGATCCCCGACATGCGCGGCGTCCTGCTCACCACCGAGCTCGGCTCGGTGCTGATGACCGGCGACTACAAGTTCGACCAGACCCCGGTCGACGGCCGCCCGGCCGACATCCCGCGCCTGGCGGAGATCGGCAAAGAAGGGCTGCTGCTGCTCTGCGGCGACTCGACCAACGCCGACCGGCCCGGGGTGGCGCCGTCGGAGTCGAGCGTCGGGCCGGCGCTGCTGCGCCAGTTCTCGCAGTGCAAGGGGCGGATCATCGTCACCTCGTTCGCCTCCAACATCCACCGCGTCCAGCAGGTGATCGACGCCGCCGAGCAGCTCGACCGCCGCGTCGCTCTGGTCGGCCGCTCGATGCGCAAGAACTTCAACATCGCCTCCAACCTCGGCATCGCCCAGGCGCCGCAGGGGATCTTCATCCAGCCGCGCGAGATCGAGGACTTCCCCGACGAGAAGGTCGTCGTCATCTCCACCGGCAGCCAGGGCGAGCCGCTCTCGGCGCTGCGGCGGATGGCCAACAACGACCACCGCGACGTCCAGTTGCACGCCGGCGACACCGTCGTCTTCTCGGCGACGCCGGTGCCCGGCAACGAGCGCGCGGTCAACGAGACGATCGACCGCATCTACGAGATCGGCGCCACCGTCGTCACCGCCAAGGACGCGCCGATCCACGCCTCCGGGCACGGCATGCAGGAGGAGCTGAAGCTGATGCTCAACCTGACCAAGCCGCGCTACGTGCTGCCCGTCCACGGCGACCACCAGCGCCTGCGCCGCCATGCCGAGCTGGCCGAAGCGGTCGGGATCAAGACAGAGAACATCTTCCGCGGCCGCAACGGGCTGCCGCTCGAGATCGACGCCGACGGCGCCCGCTTCGGCGAGGACGTCGGCACCGGGACGATGTACGTCGACGGCATCGACATCGGCGACCCCGACGACGCCGCCCTGCGCGACCGCCGCGAGATCTCCGCCGACGGCATCTTCATCGTCGTCGTCACGATCTCCGCCGACGACGGCAGCGTCGTCGCCGACCCCGAGGTGATCTTCCGCGGCGTCGCCTTCCTCGAAGAGGCCGACGCCCTGGTCGAAGACCTCAGCGACCTGGTCGAAGACCAACTGGAAGACGCCGCCGAGGCCGGCAACCGCAAGGCCGACCTCATAGAGCAAGACCTCCACGACGCCATCGGCAAGTTCGTCTTCCAACGCATCAAACGCCGCCCGATGGTCCTGCCGGTCGTGATCGAGGTCTAGCGAAGGGCGCTCCGGGCCGGCGGGTCCCGTTCGCGGGACGGAAGCTGATCCCGGCGCCTCCGGCTTTTGCTTTGCCGCTCTTCGGAGGCGGCTCCTGGCGCGGGTGGCACCGGGTGGGGGTCCGAGAACGGAGGCGAAGCCCCCGCCCGCAGGAGTCCCCCTCGATGACAGGACCCGCCGGCCCGGAGCACCCCCGTCACCCTTCGAAAAACGGCAAAGAAAAAGCCCGCCGGGATAGTGTCTGGGGAGAATCCCGGCGGGCCAGTGTCTCGTCCACGGGGAAATCTAGGGGCGGTGCTTAAAGCGCCTCTAAATGATTGGTTTTAGCTTTTGCGGCTGGCTCGAGCGGGATGCGGGCGCGGAAGAGGGCGCCGCCCATCTCGGACTCGCCGGCTTCGACCGAGCCGCCGTGGGAGTCGGCTACGGCGCTGACGATCGCCAGGCCGAGGCCGGTGCCGTTGCCGCGCTGGGTGTCGGAGGGGCCGAGGCCGCGGACGAAGCGCTGGAAGATCTGGGTCCGCATCTCGGGTGGGATGCCGGGGCCGTCGTCGGCGACTTCGACGACGGCGTCGCCGTTCTCGGCGTGCAGGCGGAGGTCGATCCGGGCGTCGGCCTGGGTGTGGCGGGCAGCGTTCTCGAGCAGGTTGAGGACCAGCCGGTGCAGTTCGTCGGGGCTTCCCTGCAGCGGCAGCGGCCGGTCGTTGTCGACCGTCAGCGTCCGTTCTCCCATCAGCGGCGCCGCCTCGATCGCGGCATTGCCGGCGATCTCGGCCAGGTCGCAGCCGCGGTGCTGGTCGAGGCGGCCGGCGTCGGCACGGGCGAGCAGCAGCAGGTCGGCGACGAGGCGGCTCATCCGCCGCGAGGAGCGCAGCGCCGAGTCGACGATCTCGCCGTCCTCGCTCTGGCCGGCGCCCGCCAACGAGGCCTGCAGCAGCTCGAGGTTGGCGAGGACGCTGGTCAGCGGCGTGCGCAGCTCGTGCGAGGCGTCGGCGACGAACTCGCGCTGGCGCTGCATCGCGCTCTCGCGCTCGGAGCGGGCGGCGTCGAGCGCGCGCAGCATCTCGTCCAGGGTCTGCGCCAGTTCGCCGACCTCGTCGTCGACGGCCGGCTCCGGCATCCGCCGCGAGGGATCGCGGGTGGTGGCGATCTCGCGCGCGGTCGAGGTCAGCGAGGCGATCGGTCGCATCGCGCGGCCGGCGATCGCGACCCCGGCGAGGCTGGCAAGCACGGTGCCACCGAGGATGCCGCCGATGATCAGCAGCCAGACCTTGTCGACCGTCTCTTCGACGTGGTGGAGGTTGCGGCCGTACTGAACGACGCCGAGGGGTTCGTTGTTGTCGTTGACGATCGCCTGGGTCGCAACCCGCATGTCGCTGTAGTCCCGGATGCCTCGCACCAGAGGACCCAGCGAGGTGTAGATCCCTTCTCCCGCTGCGTTGGTTTCGTTGGTGGCGAGGCGCTGCCCGTTGAGGCCGTAGACGCGCACCGACGCGTCATCGGGTAGGGCGAAGGTTTTCAGCTGCGGGATCTTGGTGATGCGCGGTTCGCCGAATATGTTGTTTTCGATCTTCGTTTCGCTGGCGAGGATCTGGACCGCGCTTTCCACCTCGTTGTTGAAGTCACTGCGGATTCGCTGGGTCGCGATCTGGCCGATCGCGCCGCCGAAGAGGACGAGGATGACGAAGGTCAGCCCGGAGGAGACCGCCGCCAGGCGCCAGCGGACCGGCCAGGAACGCGGGTGCAGCAAGCGCCGGAGCCAGACTCCGAAGCTGGTGGGGACTGCCCGCACGCCTAGTCCTTGAGCACGTAGCCGGCGCCGCGTTTGGTGTGCAGCAGCCGCGGCTCGTCACCGGCCTCGAGCTTGCGGCGCAGGTTCGAGATGAAGACGTCGATCGTGTTGGTGGCGGCCATCGGGTCATAGCCCCAGACCTCGTCGAGGAGGCGCTCGCGGGAGACGACGAGGCGCTCGTTGCGCATCAGGAACTCGAGCAGCTCGAACTCGCGGTTGGTCAGCTCGATCTCGCGCTCGCCACGGCGGACCTCGCGGGTGTCGGGATTGAGCGTCAGGTCGCCGACTTCGAGCGAGGCGGCGCCGCGCGGGGGCCGGCGGCGCAGCAGGGCCCGGATCCGCGCCAGCAGCTCCTTGCGCTCGAAGGGCTTGACCAGGTAGTCGTCGGCGCCGCTGTCGAGGCCGGTGACCCGGTCCTCGGTCTCGGCGCGGGCGGTCAGCATCAGGATCGGCACGTCGCCGTCGCTGCGCAGGCGGCGGCAGACCTCGACCCCGTCGAGCCCGGGCAGGCCGAGGTCGAGGACGACGAGGTCGGGCACGAAGCCGGCGGCGACGTCGAGCGCCTCGATGCCGTCGGCGGAGGTGCGCACCTCATAGCCCTCGTTGCGGAGGGAGCGGCGCAGGACGTCGGCGATGTCGGCGTCGTCCTCGACGATGAGGACGCGACCGCCGACCTGATCGGTCTCGCTGAGCATGGCAGCGATGTTAGCCCGCCAAAAGGCTGCTCTGTGCGCCTTTTAGTGCGAATTTATGCGCAGGGGAGTGGCCTTGCGCGTCGAACGGATGGGCAATGTTCGTGCGTAAGAAGCGCGCCGCGCCGGCGCGAAAGGGCAAAGCGGCCTCGAAACGGGCCAAACCGAAAGCGAAAGCGGGGGTGCGGCTAGGCCTCGAGCAGCGCCACCTCGACCTGATCGGGCTCGGCCTGATCGCCGTCGGCGTCTACCTCACCTTCATCCTCTTCGCCGGCTGGGAAGGCGGCAAGGTCGGCTACGGCCTGGAAACCGGGCTCGTCTACCTGTTCGGCGGCGTCGGCGCCAAGATCTTCACCCTGCTCCTGCTGCTGGCCGGCGGGATGCTGCTGACGGGCACCTCGGTCTCGACCCTGGTCCGCGGCCTCGCTCGCGGCGTCCACGCCGTCTGGCACGCGGTCTTCTTCAGCGGCAGCGAAGCGGCGCGCAGCGTCGGCCGCGCCCACGACGAGTGGCGCGAGCGGCGCGAGGACACGCGGCAGGCCGAGGGCGAGGAGTCGCCGACCGACGTGATGAGCTCCTACCCCGAGGAAGACGAGGACTTCGAGCCGACCGTGCAGATCGCCGACCCCGACGGCTTCGACCCGGCGATCTTCGACATCGAGTCCGACGCGGAGGCGGAGACGGCGATCGTCGCCGCGGAGGACGAGGAGGAGCCCGAGCCCGAGGAGATCGAGGTCGAGTCGCTGGGCTACGACCCGGTGGACGCGGTCGCCGTCACCGACGAGGCCGAGCGGGCCCAGGCCGGGCTGACCCCGATGGGGACCAAGCGCGGCGTCACCACCTCGGAGGAGATCGATTACCGGCCGCCGCCGGCGAAATCGCTGGAGCGGGGGAAGGGCGACAAGGGCCCCGACCCGCGCGACCAGCAGGCGATCGGCCGCAAGCTGATCGAGACGCTCGGCCACTTCGGCGTCGAGGCGAAGATCGTCGGCGTCGTCAGCGGCCCGCACGTCTCCCTCTACGAACTGCGCCTGGCGCCCGGGATCAAAGTCAAGAAAGTCACCGAGCTCGCCAACGACCTCGCCTACGCACTGGCCTCGACCGACATCCGCATCCTCGCCCCGATCCCCGGCAAACAGGCGGTCGGCGTCGAGGTGCCGAACACGCGCCGCCGCATGGTCCGCCTCGGCGACGTCTACGCGGGGCGGCCGGAGAAGACCTCGCCGCTGGTCGCCTGGCTCGGCAAGGGGATCGACGGCAACGCGGTCTGGACCGACCTGGCGAAGATGCCGCACGTGCTGGTCGCCGGCACCACCGGCTCGGGCAAGTCCGGCTGCGTCAACGCGATCCTCTCCTCGATCCTGATGCAGGCCTCGCCCAACGACGTCCGCCTGGTGCTGGTCGACCCCAAGCAGGTCGAGCTCAACCACTACGAGAACGTGCCGCACCTGCTGACCCCGGTGGTGACCTCGCCGCGGCTCGCCGCCAACGTCCTCTCCAACCTGATCGTCGAGATGGAGAGCCGCTACGGGATCATGAGCGAAGCCCGCTGCCGCAACCTCGAGGAACTGAACCGCTCGCGGCGCAAACAGGGCCTGCCGCCGCTGCCGCACATCCTCTGCGTGATCGACGAGCTCGCGGACCTGATGATGGTCGCCCCGGCCGAAGTCGAGGACTCGATCATCCGCCTCGCGCAGAAGTCGCGGGCCACCGGCATCCACCTGGTGCTGGCGACGCAGCGCCCCTCGACCGACATCATCACCGGCACGATCAAGGTCAACATTCCCTCGCGGATCGCTTTCGCCGTCTCCTCGCAGACGGACTCGCGGGTGATCCTCGACCAGGGCGGCGCCGAGTCGCTGCTGGGGCAGGGCGACATGCTCTTCCGCGGTCCCGGCAGCTCGAAGCTGCAGCGGATCCAGGGCGCCTTCATCACCGAGGACGAGATCGCCCGCATCACCAAGCACTGGGCTCGCCAGGGCGAACCGGAGTTCGAGGACGAGCTGCTGGAGACACCGGCCGAGGCCGAGGGCGGCGAAGGGGGAGAGGGCGACCTCGATCCCGACAGCGACGACCTGCTCGACGAGGCGATCCGGCTCGTCGTCCAGACCGAAACGGCTTCCGTGTCGATGATTCAGCGGCGGCTGCGGGTCGGCTACACCCGTGCCGGTCGCCTGATCGACATGCTCGAGCGGCGGGGCGTCATCTCCGGCTATGAGGGCTCGAAACCGCGCCAGGTGCTGATCAGCCAGGCGGATCTGTCGCGGGTTCTCGGGTCCGGCGACGCGGTGCCCGCGCCGGTCGCCGCCGAGGCCGACGCCGAGAGCTGATCCTGTAGCTTGCCTGCGTGATCCGCGCGGGGATAGTCGTCACCGGAACCGAGGTGCTGACCGGCCGGATCGCCGACCGCAACGGGCCCTGGATCTCCGAACAGCTGGCCGCGCACGGGGTCGAGGTCGCCCACATCCTGATCGTCGGCGACCGCCCCGAGGACCTCGAATCGGCGCTGCGCTTCATGGCCGCCGAGGGGATGGACCTGATCGTCACCAGCGGCGGCCTCGGGCCGACCGCGGACGACCTGACGGCGGAGGTCGTCGCCCGCTTCGCCGGCCGCGAGCTCGTCCTCGACGAGGCGATGCTGGCCAAGATCGCCGAGATCCTGCGCGGCTTCTCGCGCCGCTTCAAGCTCGACGAAGAGGCGGTCCTGGCGGCGAATCGAAAGCAGGCGCTGGTGCCCGAGGGCGCGGTCGCGCTCGATCCCGAGGGGACGGCGCCGGGCCTGGTGGTGCCGGCCGGCGAGCGGGTCGTGATCGTCCTGCCGGGACCGCCGCGGGAGCTGCAGCCGATGTGGCCGGCGGCGCTGGCGACGGCGCCGGCGCAGGAGGTGCTGGCGCGCTCGACGCCGCTGCACGCCTACACGCTGCGCATGTTCGGCGTGCCGGAGTCGGAAATCGCCAAGAGCCTGCGCGAGATCGAGGGCGACGGGGTGCCGCTGGACCGGGTCGAGATCACGACCTGCCTGCGGCGCGGCGAGATTGAGATCGACGTCCGTTATCGCGACGAGGCGGCGGCGGTCGCCGAGCAGGTGCGCGAGGGGCTGGTCGGCCGCCACCGGCGCGAGACCTTCAGCACCGACGGCTCGACGATCGACGAGCAGGTGGCGAAGCTGCTGGCGGGGCGGCGGCTGGGTCTGGCCGAGTCCTGCAGCGGTGGCCTGATGGCGGCGCGGGTCACCGACCTGCCGGGTGCTTCGGAGTACTTCATCGGCAGCGTCGTCTCCTACTCGAACGAGGCCAAGGCGGAGCTGCTGGGTGTCGACCCCGCGCTGATCGAGGCGAAGGGCGCGGTCTCACCGGAGGTGGCCGAGGCGATGGCGATCGGCGCCCTGGAGCGGTTCGGCGCTGACGTCGCGGTCGCGATCACCGGCATCGCCGGCCCGGGGGGCGGTACCGAGGAGAAGCCGGTCGGCTACGTCTGCTTCAACGCCCGCCTCGCCGACGGCACCGTGATCGCCCGCGACCCGACGATTCCCGGCAACCGGGCCGACATCCGGGAACGCTCGGCCCTCGTCGGCCTGCACCTGCTGCGCAACCTGCTCTCCGGGGGCGAACCGCCGCTCTGACACGCTTTCGGCACGACTCCGCGCGAGAGATTTCACGGCCAGCGCGCCATCTGTGCGTCATGGCCCCGTAGCGTGGTTGCCATGAGCAAAGAGAGGTTGAAGAGCCCGCGGGCGCGGATGTTCGTCGCAGTCGACCTGCCGGCGGAGGTGCGGGCGGCGATCGCCGCCTGGGGGCGAAGGGAGCTGGCGGATCCGGCGCTGCGGCCGGTGCGCGAGGAGTCCCTCCACGTCACCCTCGCCTTCCTCGGTTGGCAGCAGGAGAAGGACATCGGGCGGGTGGCGGCGGCGCTGGAGAAGTGCGTGGCGCCGGCGCCGCTGGTCGAGCTCCTGGACCCCGTCGCCAAGCCCAACCTGCGGCGGGCACGGCTGTTCGCGCTGCCGGCTCTCTCGCCGGGCTGCGAGCAGATCCAGGCCCGGGTCAGCGAGCTGCTCGAGGCCGAGCGCCTCTACAAGCCCGAGAAACGCCCGTTTTGGCCGCACGTGACGGTTGCCAGGGTGCGCCCGGAGGGGCGCGGAGCCCGCCGTCCGATGCGGGTGCAGCGGCCCCCGAAGGCGCTGCCGCCGAGCCTCTCCGAGGGCTTCTATGGCGTCCGATTGACGCTCTACCGTTCCGTACTCCAGCCACAGGGCGCGCTCTACAGCCCCTTGGCCCAAGTCGAGCTGCCCGGAGCAGGGCGGCAGTGAGGTGATGAGATGGCAGCAGACAGGAAAGTGAGCTTGAACGACGTCTCTGCGAAAGAGGCGAAAGCCAGGGACGCGGCGCTGGAGAGCACCGTCAGCGGGATCAAAAAGGAGTTCGGCGAGGGGTCGCTGATGCGCCTCGGCGACAAGGGGACGGTCAAAGTCCCGTCGATCCCGACCGGGTCGCTCGCCCTCGACCTTGCGCTCGGCATCGGCGGCGTCCCGCGCGGCCGGATCGTCGAGATCTTCGGTCCCGAGTCCTCCGGTAAGACGACCCTCGTCAGCCACATCATCGCCGAGGCCCAGGACCGCGGCGGCGTCTGCGCCTTCATCGACACCGAGCACGCGATCGACCCCGTCTACGCGCGGGCGATCGGCGTCGACACCGACGAACTGCTCGTCTCCCAGCCCGACTACGGCGAGCAGGCGCTGCAGATCGCCGACCGCTTGATCGCCTCCGGGGCGGTCGACGTGGTCGCGATCGACTCGGTCGCGGCGCTGACGCCGAAAGCCGAGCTCGACGGCCAGATCGGCGACACCACCGTCGGCCTGCAGGCGCGACTGATGTCGCAGGCGATGCGCAAACTCGCCGGCAGCCTCAACCGGACCAACACCGTCTGCATCTTCACCAACCAGATCCGCGAAAAAGTCGGCGTCCAGTTCGGCTCGCCGGAGACGCAGCCCGGTGGGCGGGCGCTCAAGTTCTACGCCTCCCAGCGGCTCGACATCCGCCGCATCGAGACCCTGAAGGAAGGGACCGAGGCGGTCGGCAACCGGGTCCGGGTCAAAGTCGTCAAGAACAAGGTGGCGGCGCCGTTCCGCCAGGCCGAGTTCGACATCGAGTACGGGGTCGGCATCTCACGCGAGGGCGGTCTGCTCGATTTCGGGATGGAACAGGACCTGGTCCAGAAATCGGGCTCGTTCTTCTCCTACGGGGAGACCCGGCTCGGGCAGGGGCGCAACAACGCCAAGCAGTTCCTGGCCGACAATCCGGAGCTGGCCCTGGAGATCGAAACCAAGGTTCGTACCGCGCTCGGCATCGACGGCGACGGTCCGGCGACGGCGGATGCCGTCGAGGCCGATGCGGTGCCGCCGGTGGCGGAGGCCAAAGCCGCCTGATAGCTGACGGCATCCGGGGCGATCCCACCTATAGGATTCGCGCCGCTTCCGCATGAGCAACGAAACGATCTTCTTCATATTCGCTATCGCCCTGGCCGTTTCGGCCGTGGTCGTCAGCCTGATCGGGCTGAAAGTGAAGGACTTCCCGGGCAAAGCCTTCCCGGTCGTGGTCCTCTGGTTCGTGATCCTGGTCGGCGGCGCGACGACCTTCGCCGTGCTCCACGCCAAGGACGAGGACAAGGAGAAGGCGGCCGAGTACGAGAAGGCCGGCAAGGAAATCGAAAAGGCCGAGAGCAGCGGGCCCTTCGAAAACGCCGAAAAGGGCGGTGGCGGCGAAGCAGGCGGAGAAGAAAAGGGCGGCGCCGAAGAACCGGTCAGCGGCCCCGGTGGCACGCTCGAAATCGCCTCCGTCGGCGACGAACTCAAATTCGACGTGACCGAACTGGAAACCAAACCCGGCAAAGTCACGATCGACTTCGAAAACGGCTCTCCCTTGCCGCACAACGTCGAAATCGAAGACGAAGCCGGCGAAGTCCTCGGCGGCACCGAAACGATCAGCGAAAGCGAAGCTACGGCCGAAGTCGAACTCGCGCCCGGCACGTACACGTTCTTCTGCAGCATCCCGGGGCACAGGGAAGCTGGCATGGAAGGGACTCTCGTAGTCAAGTAGGGGTTTGCGTGGAGGGGTCGGGTATCCCTCTTCACTCGCCTACCTGGCTGTATCGGCTGCGGCCTTCCGAGGTTTGCGCTCTGGGCCAGCGGCGCAAAACGTGAAGAGGGACACCCGACCCCTCCCAACGGAACCGCTATTTGACTTCGGAACCCCGCCAGCTTCCGTGTGCCGGGAAAAGCTCCCAAAGGACGGAAGCTCGACGAGAGCGGGACACCGACGGTCCGAAGCTGGCCCGCAGCGCGATCGGCGTCGCCTCAAGCTGCAGCGGACCGAGGGCTCTGGCTTCGTGGGGGAGGGTCGGGTGACCCCCTTCACGTTTTGCGCCGCTACGCCAGAGCACGACCCTCGGAAGGCGGCAGCCGATCCCCGTAGGTAGGCGAGTGAAGGGGGTCACCCGACCCTCCCGGACCAACCCAAGAACCCTCGCTCAGCCCCGCTAACCTGCCGTCCCATGGCGAAGCGGTTCCACGTCACGACCTTCGGCTGTCAGATGAACGTGCACGATTCTGAGCGGATGCGCGGCATGCTCGCGTCGCTTGGGTACGAGGAGGCGTCGGATCGGGCGGAGGCGGACGTGATTCTGTTCAACACCTGCTCGATCCGCGAGTCGGCGGATAGCCGCTTCATCGCTCATCTGGGCGAGGCGAAGCGGCTGAAGGGCGAAGACCCCGATCGGGTCGTCGGGGTCGGCGGCTGCTGGGCGCAGTCGGTCAAGGACGAGGTCTTCGAGCGGTTTCCGTTCGTCGACGTCGCCTTCGGGCCGGGCCAGATCCACAAGCTGGCCGAGTTCCTCAACTCGGACTCGCTCACTGCCCAGGGCTACTTCGAGTTCGAGGACTTCTCCGGCCACCTGCCGGCGCGCCGCGAGCGCGAGTTCCAGGGCTGGCTGCAGATCTCCCAGGGCTGCAACTGCCGCTGCTCCTACTGCATCGTGCCCTCGACCCGCGGCCGCGAGGTCAGCCGCGACCCGGCCGAGCTCCTCGCCGAGGCGCAGGCGCTGGCCGCCGACGGCGTGCTCGAGGTGACGCTGCTGGGCCAGAACGTCAACAGCTACGGCCGCGACCTGCCCAAGGAGTCGCGAATCGGGTTCGCCGAGCTGCTCGCCCGGATCGACGCGGTCGAGGGGATCGAGCGGATCCGCTACACGAGCCCGCATCCGAAGGACATGAAGGAGGACGTGGTTCGCGCCCACGCCGAGCTGGCGGCGCTCTGCGAGCACATCCACCTGCCCCTGCAGTCGGGATCCAGCGCGATCCTGAAACGGATGCGGCGCACCTACGACCGCGGCCGCTACATGGACCGGGTGGCGCTGATCCGCGAGCTCGTCCCCGACTGCGCGATCACCACCGACATCATCGTCGGCTTCCCGGGAGAGACCGAGGCGGACTTCGAGCAGACCCTGGAGGTGGCCGAGGAGGTCGGCTACGACGGCGCCTTCACCTTCGTCTTCTCGCCGCGGCGCGAAACCGAGGCGGCGACGATGGGGGAGCAGGTCCCCCACCCGGTCAAGGTCGAGCGGATGGAACGGCTGGTCGAGGTCGTCCAGCGGCGCGCCAGCGAGCGCGCCCAGCGCTTCGTCGGGCGCACGATGGAGGTCCTGGTCGAAGGCACGAGCCGCACCGACGAAACCCGCCTGCGCGGCCGCACGCGCCACAACAAGGCGGTCAACTTCGACGGCGAGGCGAGCCCTGGCGAGCTGGTCGAGGTCGAGATCGAGAGCGCGACCTCGCAGACGCTGAGCGGGGTCGCGGTCAAGCCCCTCTCGCGCCTTCTTTGAACGTCCTGGCGATCTTCGGCCCGACCGGGGTCGGCAAGACCGGCGTCGCGGTGGCGCTGGCCGAGCTGCTGCGTGCGCGCGGCGCGGACCCGGTGGCGATCAACTGCGACGCGCTGCAGGTCTACGAGGGGATGCCGGTGCTGACCGGCGTCGCCAGCGCCGCGGAGCAGCGGCGCCTGGAGCACCGCCTGCTCGAATTCGTCCCGGTCACCGCCGACTTCTCGGTCGGCGACTACATGCCGCTCGCGCACGCCGAGATCGACGCGGCGCTGGCGGCGGGGCGCCAGCCGATCGTCGTCGGCGGCACCGGCCTCTACCTGCGAGCGGCGCTGGCCGAGCTCTCCCTGGTCAAGGTCCCGGCCGAATCGGCGGAGTCGGAGCTGTGGTCGCCCGAGACCCGCCACCCGACGCTGATCTTCGGTCTCGACATGGACCGGGTGCTGCTCTACGAGCGAATCGACGCCCGGGTCGAAGCGATGGTCGCCGCCGGCGCCGCCGAGGAGGCCCGTCGCGCCGACGCGCTCGGCCCCGGTCGCACCGCCCGCAAGGCGCTCGGCTTCGACGAGCTCCTCGCCGGCGACGTCGCCGAGATGCAGAAGCGCTCACGCAACTACGCCCGCCGCCAACTGACCTGGATGCGCAAGATCCCCAACCTCCAACGCATCGACCGCACCGGCCTCAGCGACCGCGAGGCGGCTGAGGAAATATCCTGCCGCGCGTGAGATTCGAGAAGTGGCAGGCGCTGGGCAACGACTACCTGATCGTCGAGGCGGAGGATCTACCCTGGGAGCTGACTCCGGGCCGGGTGCGGCGGCTCTGCGACCCGCATTTCGGGATCGGCTCCGACGGGGTGCTGCTGCTGACGCGCAGCGATGACCCGCAGTTCGTTGCCGAGCTGCGGATCTTCAACCCCGACGGCTCGGAGGCCGAGCTCTCCGGCAACGGCGCCCGCGAGGCGATCCTCTACCTGCGCCAGCACAGCTGGACGGAGGCCGACGTCTTCACGATCAAGACCGTCGCCGGGCCGATCACGCCGACGATCACTGGCGAGCTGACCTGCAGCGTCGACATGGGTCGGGCCTCGACCGCCTCGAAGGACTTCCCCTCCGGGCCGGAGGATGGTCGCGGCACGCTGACCGCCGCCGGCCGCGAGTGGGACTTCCAGCACGTCTCGATCGGCAACCCGCAGTGCGCGATCGTCGTCGGGGAGGAGCTCGACGCGCTCGATCTGGGCGAGATCGGACCGCCGATCGAAGGCCACGAGCTGTTCCCGAACCGCACCAACGTCAGCTTCCTCGCGATCGACGGCAGCCGCGTGCGGGCGCGGATCTTCGAGCGCGGGGTGGGGGAGACGCTCTCCTCGGGCACCGGCGCCTCGGGCGCCGCGATCACCGCCTTCCTGCGCGGCGCCCCCAGCCCGATCACGGTCGAGCTCGAAGGCGGCGAGCTCGAGGTCGAGATCGGCGAGGACCTGGCGGTGCGGCTGACCGGCTGGGCGGAGCCGATCTGCGCCGGCGACCTCTCGCCCCAGATGCTGAACGCACTCGCGGCGCTCGCCGACTAGATTCCAGCGCCGCATGGGCATCGCCGACCCCTCCAAGCGCCTCGAGGCCATCCCGCCGTACAAGTTCCAGGAACTCGAGCAGCAGATCGCCGACAAGCGGGCCGCCGGGATCGACGTGATCAGCCTCGGGATCGGCGATCCCGACGAACCGACCTACCCCCACATCGTCAAAGCGATGCAGGAGGCGGTCGCCGACCCGGCCAACCACCAGTACCCGAGCAACCGCGGCCGCGAGGAGTTCCGCACCGCCTTCGCCGACTTCTACGACCGCCGCTTCGGCGTCGAGATCGACCCGGCGAACGAGGTGATTCCCGCGATCGGCGCCAAGGAGTGCATCTACAACCTCTGCTTCGCCTTCCTCGACCACGGCGGCGTCGCCCTCGCCTCGGACCCGGGGTACCCGGTCTACACCGGCGGCCCGATCCTCGCCGGCGCCAGCGCCCATCTGCTGCCGCTGGTGCCCGAGCTCGGCTTCGCCCCCGACCTCAGCGCGATCCCCGGCGAGGTCGCCGAAAAGGCTCGGCTGATGTTCATCAACTACCCGAACAACCCGACCGGGGCCGTTGTCCCCGAGGGCTTCTTCGAGATGGTCGTCTCCTTCGCCCGCGAGTACGAGATCCTCGTCGTCCACGACAACGCCTACTCGGAGACGACCTACGAGGGCTACGTCGCGCCCAGCTTCCTCGCCACGCCGGGCGCCAAGGAGGTCGGGGTCGAGGTCTTCTCGCTCTCCAAGGGCTACAACATGACCGGCTGGCGCTGCGCCGCGATCCTCGGCAACGCCGACGCGATCCAGACCTACTGGCGACTGAAGACGAACGTCGACTCCGGTCTCTTCGAGGCGGTCCAGATCGCCGGCGCCGCCGCCCTCGAAGGCCCGACCGGGCCACTGGAGCGGATGAACCAGACCTATGCCCGCCGCCGCGACCTCGTCGTCTCGACGCTGCGCGAGATCGGCGTCGAGGTCAATGCTCCCAAGGGCACGATCTACGTCTGGGCGCCGGTCCCCGAGGGCCACAGCTCGACCTCCTTCTGCGAGACCGTGCTCGAGGATGCTGCCGTCGTCATCTCACCCGGCTCGATGTACGGGCCGAGCGGCGAGGGCTTCTTCCGCATTTCGCTGACGACGCCCGACGACCGCATCGAAGAGGCGGTCGAGCGGATGCGCTCACACCTGCGCTAAGCGGCCGCTTCGCGCTCGGCGCGCTTGCGCCAGTAGCGGTCGAGACCGCCGTACTGGTAGGCGGTGGGGACGGCCTGGAGAAGCTCCTCGACGATCTCCTCGCCGTGGCCTTCCGCTGCTAGCTGGGCGCGGACGCGGCGCTGCAGGTCGGCCTCGTAGTCCTCGGCGCTCATCTCGCGGGCGAGGTCGGCCTCGCGGCGCAGGATTTCGCGGACGGTCTGCAGGTGGGCGGCGGGCTCCTCGACCGGCCCGAAGTGGGTGAGGCCGAGCAGCTGCGGGTCCCAGGATTCGATCGTGGCCAGCGATTCGAGCCAGAGCTCGATGTCGATGTCGGGCGGCGGCGTCGGCGGCATCACCAGCTTCGAGGGCGGGATGCGGCAGGCGGCGACGTCGCCGCAGAAGGCGGTGCCGCTCTCCTCGTGCAGGTAGGCGACGTGGTGGGAGGCGTGGCCGGGGGTGTAGGCGACGCGCATGCCGAGCACGGTCTCGCCGCCCCGCAGGACGGTGACGTTGGCCTCGGGCACCGGCAGGATCCGGCCCCACAGGTACTCCAGCTTGTCGCCGTAGAGCCGGCCGGCGCTGGCCAGCAGCTTCGAGGGGTCGATCAGGTGCGGGGCGCCGCGCTCGTGGACGTAGACCTCGAGGTCGGGCCAGCGCTCGACCATCGCCCCGGTCGCGGCGGCGTGGTCGAGGTGGATGTGGGTGAGGAGGACCGCTCGCGGCTGCTCGCCGCCGAGCTCCTCGACCAGGTTGTCGAGCGAGGACTCCGGCCCGGGGTCGACGAGCAGGCCGTCGACCTCCCAGCAGCAGATCACGTGGGGGCGGCCCAGGTGGCGGACATCGATGGCGCGCACGGCCGGCAGCTTATTGAGGGCGCTCAGGCGGCGGTGGCGGCGGGGACTTTGCCTTCGGCCTGCAGCGTCGCCCGCAGGCCGTCCTCGAGGCCGCGCGGTTCGTAGCCGAGCTCGTCGTGGGCCTTGTCGTAGCTGGCCCAGAAGGTGACGCCGTCGGCGGAGGAGATCAGCTCGCGCAGGTTGGGCGGCTGGCCCATCAGCTTGCCGACCACCGGCCCGATCGGCGTCAGCGCCTTCAGCAGGCCGGTCGGCAGCGCTCGCTTGGGCGCCTTGCGGCCGCTGATCTCGGCGACGACGCCGATCGCCTCGCGCACCGTCGTCACCGGGCCGGAGATCACGTACGCCTCTCCCGGCCGGCCTTTGTCGAGGCCGAGCAGGATGCCGGCGGCGATGTCTTCGACGTGCGAGAGGCAGATGCCGAGGCCCGGGAAGGGGATCGCGATCATCCGCCCCTTGAGGAATTCGTTCAGCATCACCGCGATCGAGGAGGTGTCGCCGGGGCCGTAGACGCCGCCCGGCTGCACGATCACGCAGGGCAGCCCTTCGCCGATCAGCCGCTTGGCGACCTGGTGGGCTTCCCACTTGGTCTGCTCGTAGCAGGAGGTGTAGCCGTCGCCGGGGTGCTCGTAGGACTCGTCGACGACCTTGCCGTGGGTGTTGCCGAAGACGCCGACGGTGGAGACGTAGACGACCTTGGGGATCCCGGCGGCGAGCGCCGCGCCCAGAACCCGCTCGGTGCCGCCGACGTTGGCCTCCTTCATCGCCGCTCGCTCGGAGGCGGGAATCCCGACCTCGTACATCGCGGCGGCGTGGATCACCGCGTCGCAGCCCTCCATGCCGGCGCGGATCGCGCGCTCGTCGGAGAGGTCGCCGGCGGCGATCTCGCAGCCCAGCTCGGCGACCTTCTTCCCCTTCTCGGGGTTGCGGGCGAGGCAGACGACCTCGTCGCCGCGAGCGCGCAGCTGGCGCACCACCTCACCGCCGATGAAGCCCGTTCCTCCCGTGACGAAGACCTTCACGGTTCCCAACCCTAACCGCCCTGCCGGGCCCGTTGCTTAAAATCAGGTTGAGTGCAACGTTCGAGAAATGGCCGCAACACGCAGACGCGCTACAGCGCGGTGCGCGGCAACGGCGCCGGGGTGACCAATCCGCGAGCGCGGCAGCGGGCGCTGGCGATCGGCATCCTCAGCGGCGAGGAGGAGGGCGAGCCGCTCGCCGAGCTGAAGGAGCTGCTGCGGACCGCCGGCGTCGCGACCGCCGGAACCGCCACCCAGCAGCGGCCGCAGCCCGACCCCGACCGCTACTTCGGCCGCGGCCGGATCGAGGAGCTGAAGCAGGAGATCAAGGCCTGCGACGCCAACCTCGTCGCCTGCGACGACGAGCTCGCCCCGCGCCAGGAGCGCAACCTGGAGAGCGCCCTGGGGGTGCCGGTGATCGACCGCACCGCCGTCATTCTCGACATCTTCGCCGACCACGCCCACTCGGCCGAGGGCAAGCTGCAGGTCGAGCTGGCGCAGCTCGAATACAACATGGCCCGCATGCGGGGGCTGTGGACCCACCTCGAGCGCCTCGGCGCCGGCCGCGTCGACGGCGGCATCGGCACCAGGGGCCCGGGCGAGAGCCAGATCGAGACCGACCGCCGCCTCGCCCGCAACCGGATCACGGCGCTGCGCCGCCGCCTCTCCCGGCTCGAGCGCAACCGCGGCGTGATGCGGGCGCGCCGCGACCGCTCCTCGCTGCCGCGGGTCGCCCTCGCCGGCTACACCAACGCCGGCAAGTCGACCCTGCTGAACGCACTGACCGGGGCCGAAGTCGAGGCCGCCGACCGCCTCTTCCACACCCTCGACCCGACCACCCGCAGCTTCGAGCTGTCCGGCCGCGAGTACCTGCTGACCGACACCGTCGGCTTCATCGAGAAGCTGCCCCATCAGCTGGTCGAGGCGTTCAAAGCGACGCTCGAGGAGACGACGCTGGCCGACCTCGTCGTCCACGTCGTCGACGCCTCGGAGACCGAGGAGCGGCGGCTGGCCGACATCCGCGCCGTCGACTCGGTGCTGGAGGAGATCGGCGCCGGTGAGAAGCCGCGGCTGCTGGTCCTCAACAAGGCCGACCTGCTCGACGAGGAGGAGCGCCGCGAGGCGACGCTGGCGCATCCGGGCGCGGTCCTCGTCTCGGCCCTCGACGGCGACGGGCTCGAGCAGCTGCGCGAGCGGATCGAGGAGGCCTTCGCCGAGACGCTGGCCGAGGTCGAGCTGCTGATCCCCTACAGCGAGGGTGGGCGCCTGCACGAGCTGCACGAGGTGGCGGGCGATCTCGAGCGCACCGACCGCCCCGATGGGGTGCTGGTGCACGCCCGCGTGCCCCGGGCGGAGCTGCACCGCTTCGACGACCTCGCCGTCGCCTGAGCCGGTCTCAGTAGGCTGCCGGGCGTGGAACTACCCGTCTCGAAGCTTCAAGAGGATGCCGTGCTGCCGACGCGCGCCCACGAGGGCGACGCGGGGCTCGACCTCTATGCCTGTGAGCCGGCCCACATCGGGCCGGGGGAGCGGTGGAGCGTCGGCACCGGCGTCGCGGTCGAGATCCCGGCCGGGCACGCCGGCCTCGTCCTGCCGCGCTCGGGTCTGGCCCGTGAGCACGGGATCGCGCTGGTCAACGCTCCCGGCCTGATCGACGCCGGCTACCGCGGCGAAGTGCGGGTCCTGCTGCTCAACACCGACCCAGCCGAGATCTTCCGCGTCGCCGCCGGCGACCGCATCGCCCAGCTGGTGCTCGTCCCGATCGCGCTCGCCGAGCCGGTCGCGGTCGATGCCCTCTCCGATTCCGCCCGCGGTGAGGGCGGCTTCGGCTCCTCCGGCCGCTGAACGGCGGCTGGCGGCGTCATCGGTCGCTTGTGTGCAGAGCACACGGCGCTCCCTGCTTCCTTGCCAGCCACCGTTCAGCTGCCGGAGTCGGCGAGATGGCGGAGCAGCACGATCGCTCGGCCGACGGTGGCCTGGTCTTCGGGTGGCAGCTCTTCGATCGCGCGGACCAGCCAGCCCTCGCGGTTGGCGCGGTCGGCGGCGAGGGTCTCGCGGCCGGACTCGGTGAGGCTGACCAGGGCGCGACGGCCGTCGGCGGGGTCGGGGTTGCGTTCGACCAGGCCCTCGGACTCGAGGTCGCCGACCGTCTGCGCCATCGACTGCGGCCGCACCCGCTCGGCGACGGCGAGGTCGCTGACGCTTTGCGCCCCGTCGCGGTCGAGGCGGCCGAGGACGGCGCCGTGGGAGATCGGGAAGCGATGCTCGGCGCGCAGGCGGCGGATCAGCTGGCCGAGGACGACCCGCAGCTCGCTGGCCAGGGGGGCGATGTCGGTGCTCGTCGGCACGATCGGACTATAGCGCCAAGATGTGCAGGAGGACTGAACAGTTTGCCTGTGTAATATCGGCGGCAGGCTGCGCTTGACGCTCAGACGCCGGCGGCCGCGCGGGCGCTGGCGTGGGCGGCGTTCTCGAAGGCGTCGTCAAGCGGCTCGAGGTCCGGCCGCGTGCCGTAGCGTCGTTCTAGGCCCAGGGCGATCAGGTGGTCCGCCAGCCAGGCGTTCTTCGGCAGCAGGGGGCCGTGCAGGTAGGTGCCGATCAGGTTGGCGCGGCGCACGCCCTCGAGGCCGTCCTCGCCGTTGTTGCCGAACCCCTTCAGCACGCGGCCTAGCGGCTCGGCGCTCGGGCCCAGGTGGGTGCGCCCGCCGTGGTTCTCGAAGCCGGCGAGGACGCGCGGGCCGGCGCCGAGGTCGACCTCGATCGCGACGTTGCCGATCAGCCGCGGGCCGTCGGCGCGCACCGTGCGCAGGTCGGCGAGGCCGAGCCCGGGCAGCGTCTCCTCGCCCATCTCGTAGCTGTGGCCGAGCAGCTGGTAGCCGCCGCAGACGGCGAGCAGCGCGGCGCCGTCGTCGACCGCGCTGGCCAGCGCCTCGCGCTTGGTCTCGACCAGGTCGGCGGCGACGATGCGCTGGTCGCGGTCCTGCCCGCCGCCGACGTAGAAGAGGTCGTGAGCGGCCGGGTCGACCGCCTCGCCGACGCCGACGCCGTCGTGGCGGAAGCCGATCCCGCGCCATTCGCAGCGGTGCTGCAGGAAGAGGATGTTGCCGCGGTCGGCGTAGATGTTCATCTGCTCCGGGTAGAGGCTGAGGACGCGCAGCTCCATCACGACTCCTTGCCGAGGACGACGACGGTGGCGCCGACGTGGATGTCGGTCGGGGCGATCTCGCGCCGCTCGAGCGGGGCGAGGCCGGCGGCGGCGCCCTCCTCCTCGAGCTGGGAGGCGGGGAAGGTGGTGATCCGGACCGCGTTCGGTTCCTCGCTCAGCTCGCCGCCGGGCGAGACGAGTTGGCGCAGGCGGTGGATGACGATTTCGCCGGGCCCGACCGCGGCCTCGACGGCGAGGCTCGAGTAGACCCAGCCGTCGACCTCGCGCACGTCGGGGAGCGGGGGAGGGGAGCCGTCGGGCTCGGGCATCTGCTCGAGGATCGAGGCGGCGAAGCGACCGCCCGGCTCGAGGTGGTCGGCGACCCGGCGCAGGCAGGCGACGCGGTCGGCGGGTCCGTCGAGCAGTTGCAGCGTCTGCATCGGCGCCAGCACCAGCGGCACACGCTGGTTGAGGTCGAAGTCGCGGGCGTCGGCGTGGACGGTGCGCAGCGGCAGGCCCTCGCCGCGCCGATCGAGCTCCGCCAGCAGTTCGGCGTCGAGGTCGAGCCCGACGACCGGGTGGCCGCGGCGGGCGAGATGGAGGGCGACGCGGCCGGTGCCGCAGCCGAGGTCGAGCACCTCGCCGCCGCCTGCGGTCGCCAGCTCCTCCCAGAGCGGCAGGTCGGCGGCGTAGGAACCGCACTCGACGTCGTGCCAGATCGTCCCGGCGCCGATCCCGCTCACCGCCAGAACTCCTTGGCCAGGCCGCGGTCGGCGAGGAGCTTGCGCAGCTCGAGCAGCGCGGTGTAGGTGGGGAGGGCGAAGAGGCGCGAGGAAGCGCCGGCGACGGCGGCGTCGAGCGAGGCCGCGATCGCCGGCTCGACCGCGATCCGGTCCACCGGCCAGCCGGCGTACTTCAGCCGCAGCGCCATCTCCGGCGCCCGGGTCCCGGCGCAGGTCACCCGGCGCACGCGGGCGGCGAGCAGCTCGAAGTCGGCGTCCCAGACCCAGGAGACGTCGCGGCCGTCGGCGATGCGGTCGTTGAGGGCGATCCAGAGGTCGATCGGCTCGCGCTCGGCCTCCAGGCCGAGCGTGCGCAGCACCTCGTTGGCGCCGGCGGGGTTCTTGATCAGCAGGATCGAGACGCCGACGCCGTCGACCGCGATCGTCTCGACCCGGCCGAAGGCGGCACGCATCTCGCCCAGGGCGGAGGCAGCCTGCTGCGGCTCGACCCCGAGCGCCAGCGCCGCGCTCAGCGCCGCCAGCGCGTTGTAGACGTTGTAGAGGCCGGGGACGGGCAGCCGCAGCTCGATCTCGCCGGCGGGAGTGCGCACGGTCGAGCGCGAGCCGTCCATCCCGAGCAGCTCGATCCGCGTCGCGGCGACGTCGGGGCGCGGCCGCTGGGCGCCGCAGTTGGGGCACGAGTAGTGGCCGAGGTGGCCGACGAAGGCGACCTCGTAGGCGTAGGGATGGCCGCAGCGGCGGCAATGCTTGGCGTCGAAGGCGTGCTGCAGCTCGGGCAGGGCCTGGCTGTGGTCGTCGATGCCGAAGTAGGTGACGCCCCGGCGCGGATGCTCGGCCTCGTCGCGGCCGAGGTCGGCGACGAGCGGGTCGTCGGCGTTGAGCGCGAATTCGGTGGCGCCCGCGCGAGCGGCGACGGTCTGCGCCCACTCGTCGGCGAGCGCCTCCATCTCGCCATAGCGGTCGAGCTGGTCGCGGAAGAGGTTGCCGAGGACGATCAGGCGCGGTTCGAGCTGCTCGGTGACGCGCGGCAGCCAGGCCTCGTCGACCTCGAACAGGCCCTCCTCGCCGCGCTGCTCGAGCAGGGCGGTGGCGACGCCCCAGGTCATGTTCGAACCCGCCCGGTTGTGGACCGGATGGCGACCGTCGGCGGCGAGGGCGGCGGCGATCATCCCCGCCGTCGTCGTCTTGCCGTTGGTGGCGCTGACCAGCGTCGAGCCGCCGTGCAGGCGGGCGCCGAGCTCGGCGATCGCCTCCGGCTCCAGTCGCAGCAGCACGCGTCCCGGCAGCGTCGTGCCGCCGCCGCGGCCGCTGGCACGGCTGGCCGCTCCCAGCGCCCTGGCGAGAGCCAGCTTGGGTCCGAAGAAGCTCAATCCGCGGCGGGGGACGGGACGAGGATGCTGAGTGCGCGCGGCAGCACGCGCAGCGTCGCCGGCAGGTCGGTCAGGTGCTCGCCGTCGGCGTAGAGGGCGAACGGCCGGCTGGCGGAGATTTCGAGGCGGGCGGCGCGGAAGACGCTGACGGCATCCTCCTCGACGTGGGTGCCCTTGAACACCTTCGGCAGGTTACTCGCGTACTGCCACTTCGAGATCTCGCCGATGTGGACGACGTCGAACTCGCCGTCGTCGAGCTCGGCGTCGGGGGCGACGAACATGCCGCCGCCGAAGGCCTTGCTGTTGGCGACCGCGATCGAGTAGCCGCTGAGCCGCTTCCGCTCCTCGCCGACGCGGACGGTGAAGCGCGCGGGCTTCCAGCGGGCGAGCGTGACGAAGGCCGAGTAGGCGTAGACGAAGCTGCCCAGCGGCAGGCGGGTGCGGTTGGCGAGCTCGTTGCAGACCGAGTCGAAGCCGGTGCTGGCGATCCCGAGGAACCGCTTGCCGTTGGCCTCGCCGACGTCGATCTGGCGGCTGTGCCCGGCGAGGACGATCGCGGTCGCCTCCTCGGGCTCGTCGGCGGGGATGCCGAGCACGCGGGCCAGGTCGTTGCCGCGGCCGCAGGGAATCAGCCCCAGCGGGGTCTCGGCACCCGCCATCGCGCCACCGATCGCGCCGAGCAGGCCGTCGCCGCTCATCACCACCGGCAGCTCCCCGGCGTCGACCGCGGCCAGGGCCAGCTCGGCGCCGTGCTCGAGGCTGCGGGTGCGCTCGACCCGGAACTCGGCGCGGGCGGCGTCGAGCGCGGCCTCGACCCGAGGCAGCTGCTTCAGCGCCCGTCCGCCGGCCGAGTGCGGGTTGACGAGCAGGGTCAATGGCATCCCCCTTGCGTCCATGCGTTTTGCAGCCTAAACGGAGGAGGCAGCCGGCTCGCCATCGCGCAGCCTGGCGACCGCGAAGCTGCCTGCCCCGGCCGTGGCGGCGGCGAGCGGCTCGATCCCGGCGCGGCGCAGCCGGCGGCGCAGGAGCCATCCCGCCAGCCTGCCCGGCGCCGCGCTGCGGTCGGTGTAGGCGAGCAGCAGGTGGCCGCCGGGGCGCAGGACCCGGGCCGCCTCGCCGGCGTCGGGCCGGGTGTCGACAGCGGCGAGCAGGTCGAAATGATCGTCGGGGAACGGCAGGTCCCCCGGCGGTCCCGCCTTGAAGGCGACGCGCCCCTCGGGGTCGAGCCCGACCCGCGCCGTCGCCCGCCGCACGGCGCCCGCGGAGCGGTCGACGCCGCGAACCCGTGCTCGCGGGAACTCGCGGGCGAGGAAGAGCACGCCGTCGCCCTCGCCGCATTCGACCTCGAGCACGCGCTCGGGCTCGCCGACGTGGAGGACCGCAGCGGCGAGGGGGGTCAGCGGTGGGGCCGACATCGAGCGATCGTAGTCATCTCGATCATCTAGGCTTGCGCGCCGATGCAGGCGCAGCAGCCCGATCGCCGCTGGATCATCCTCGCCGCCTTCGCCGTGATCGCGGTGGGCGTCGTCGCCGCGATCCTGATCTCGCGCAGCGGCGGCAGCAGCGATTCGAGCAGCGCTTCCGCCACCGGCGCCAACGGCTGCAAGAAGGTCGAAGCGCCCGAACCGAAGCAGGTCAGCCTGCCGAAACCCTCGCAGACCGTGCAGAAGGGCGAAGAGCTGACCGCCGTGGTGGAAACCAGCTGCGGCACCTTCGCGATCGAACTCGACACGACGCGGGCGCCGATCACGGCCAACTCCTTCGCCTACCTGGCCGAAGAAGGCTTCTACGACGACCTCGTCTTCCATCGGATCGTGCCCGAATTCGTGATCCAGGGCGGCGATCCGGAAGGCACCGGCAACGGCGGCCCCGGCTACTCGGTGGTCGAGAAGCCTCCCGCCAACCTCGCCTACACCAAGGGTGTGGTGGCAATGGCGAAGACCTCGGCCGAGCCGCCCGGCACCTCCGGCAGCCAGTTCTTCGTCGTCACCGGGGCCGACGCCGGTCTGCCGCCCGAATACGCGCTGGTCGGCAAGGTCAGCGAAGGGCTCGACGTGGTCGAGAAGATCGGCAACGTGCCGGTGGTCGGCGAAGCACCGAAAGAACCCGTGTTGATCGAAAAGGTCACGATCGAACACGGCGGTTCCGGCGGTTAGCTACCTTCTAGGGCGATGCCGAAGCCGAAGGTCGGAGACCAAGCGCCCGAGTTCGCGCTTCCCGGCACGGGCGACAAGATTTACCGCCTCACCGACTACCGCGGCCGCAAGCTCGTCCTCGCTTTCTACCCCGGCGACTTCACCGCCGTCTGCACCAAGCAGTTCTGCTCCTACCGCGACCAGGGCGAGCGCCTCGACGGGCTCGGTGCCGCCGTGGTGGGGATCTCGCCGCAATCGGTCGAGTCGCACGAGCGCTTCATCCAGGAGAAGCAGCTGAACGTGCCGCTGCTGGCCGACGTCGACAAGGAGGTGGCGCGCGCCTACGGCGTCCTCGCCGGACCGATCGTGCGCCGCGCGATCTTCGTCATCGACGAGGTGGGCACGATCAGGCACCGCAAGGTGACGCTGGCCGGCCTCACCTATGAGTCGGTCGACGACCTCGAGCGGGCGCTGGCGGCGATCGGGTGACGCCGGCGGAGGCGAGGCAGTTCGCCGTCGGTCCGGCGCCGGCGCTGCAGGGTGAGGCGGCGGGGGAGGGGCCGGCGATCGTCCTCTGCCACGGGATCACGGCGACGCGCCGCTACGTCGTCCACGGCTCGCGGGTGCTGGAGCGCGCCGGCTACACGGTCGTCAGCTACGACGCCCGCGGCCACGGCGAGTCCGACCCCGCCCCGCCGGGGGAGGGTTATGGATACCCGCAGCTGGTCGCGGACCTCGAGCGGGTGGTGGCCGAGCAGGTCGGCGAGGCCAAGTTCGTGCTCGCCGGGCACTCGATGGGCGCCCACACGGCGGTCGCCTACGCCCTCGCGCACCCACAACGGCTGGCGGCGCTGGTCATCGCCGGCCCGGTCTTCACCGGTGAGATCAGCGAGCGGTCGCTGCACTACTGGGACGGACTGGCGGCGGCGCTGGAGGCCGGCGGCGCCGACGGCTTCGTCGCCTACATCGAGCACGAGCAGGGCATCGACCCGGCCTTCCGCGACTCGGTCCTGCGCTTCACGCGGGAACGAATCGGGCTGCACCGCCACCCGGAGGCGGTAGTCGCGGCGCTGCGCGCGGTGCCGCGCTCGCGACCGTTCGAGTCGCTCTCTCAGCTCGCGGCGCTCGAGGTGCCGACCCTGGTCGTCGCCAGCCACGACGCGGCCGACCCCGGGCACCCCTACGAGGTCGCCGCCGCTTACGCCGAGGCGCTGCCGCAGGCGCGGCTGATCAGCGAGGGGGAGGGGGAGTCCCCCTTGGCGTGGCAGGGTGGCAAACTGTCGCGCGAGGTCGCCGCCTTCGTCGAGGAACTTAGCGGCGCCAACCGCTCAAAACGTTTATCGTGGTCGCAATCATGAGGTTTCCCTCAGAGGCAAATCTGCGTCGCGTGATCGCCTTCGTCGCGGCGGTCGGCATCGGCGTGGCGACCTACATCACGATCGCCGACTCCGGCGGCGGCCACCCGACCTGCCTGGCCGGCGGCACCGGCTGCCAGACCGTGGCCGAAAGCAAGTACTCGCACGTCGCCGGCGTCAACGTCGCCGTCTTCGGCATCGTCGGCTACATCTTGCTCCTGGCCAGCGCCTTCGTCGCTGGCGACATCGGCCGCTTCGGCGGCTTCGCGGTCGCTCTGGGGGGTTTCGGTTTTAGCGTCTATTTGACTTACCTTGAGATCTTCACGATCGAAGCCATCTGTCAGTGGTGCGTGGCGAGCGCGATCCTGATGACGATCCTCTTCCTGCTCAACGCCACCCGTTTGATTGGCTATGCGGGCACCGACGGGCCACCAGGCCCCCAAGAGGCCGAGTTGCAGACCTGAAACCGAACCAGAGGGAGACGATGAGCAACAAGCGGGAGAGGGAGAAACGTCGCGAACAGCGGCTGCAGGAAGAGAACCAGGTTCAGTCCCACGATCGCCGCACGCGGTTGCTCCAGTTCGGCGCCGGCGCCGTCTTCCTCGTCATCGTCGCCGTCGTGGTTCTCATCGTCGTCAACGGCGGCAGCAGCGACAGCGGCGGTGACGCCAGCAACGTCAAGGAAGTTGCCGCGGTCGAAAGCGAGCTGAATGGCCTCGAACAGGAAAACCTGACGCTCGGCGACCCGAAAGCACCCGTCGAACTGATCGAGTACGGCGACCTGCAGTGCCCGATCTGCAAAGAGTATTCGGAAGAAATCCTGCCGCAGATCTTCGAAAGTCAGGTCGCGCAGGGTCAGGCGAAGATCACCTTCAAGAACATGGTGATCATCAACGAAGAATCGTATCCCGCAGGTCAGGCCGCGGTTGCGGCCGGGATGCAAGGACGCGGCTGGAGCTACCTCGAGACCTTCTACCGCAACCAGGGCAAAGAGAAATCGGGCTACGTCACCGACGAATTCATGGAATCGATCGCCAAAGCGGCCAAGGTTCCGAATCTCAAGAAGTGGAACGAAGACCGCAAGAGCCCGAAAGTGAGGAACGAGGTCGAAGAAACGACCAGCGAAGGGCTCAACAAACTGCACTTCACCGGCACGCCGTCGTTCGCGGTCAAGGGCCCGGGCACCAACGGCCTGAAACTGCTCGGCACGCCTGAATCAGCCGAAGCGATCGAAGAAGCAATCAACAACGCCAGCTGAGGCGTTTCTGAGGGAGGCGCTGGGCGGCGATCCGACACCGCCCGGCCGTCTCCCGTCTCAAGTTGACATAACCACCATTATCGTGCGTTGGGCCTGAGTTGGGTCGGTCCTGAGGGACCTCTACTCTGGCCGCTATGCGGGGGGTCTTCTGGAAGCTGCCCGGCGTGAGCCGGCTCAGCCCGCTGCAGCGCGGGTTATTTGAGGCGTTCGGGCTCGTGTCCTTGTGCTCCCTTGCCTTCGTCTTCGCCGCCCTCAGGTACGCAGACCACCTTCCGCACGATCTCCTCACCACGTTTGCTCAGGTCGGTTCTGCTCTTTTCATCGCCTACGCCGTCGAGGTGTCCTCGTGGATGCGGATTTCGTGGCGCCGTGGCGGTGATGAGGAGAACTGGCTTGGAACCTGCATTGGGCTTGCTATCTGCGGCCTGCTCGGCATCGGGCTGCTTCTCGTCCTGTCCGGCGGTGGCGGCGAACGCAGCGCGATCGAAGAGCTCGCTTTTTGCTGGGCCGTTGTCTCGCTGGGCTTGATGGGCCTGATGGTCGCCGTGCTGCCATGGGCCATCTACGAATGGGCGCACGCCCTGCGCGCCGACTACCCCGAGGATTAGAAGCGCTTGAGGTGGATAAGGCTCGACCAGGGCGTCTTAGACGCTCTTGCGACATTCACCCCACCAGAGCCTGGTGAATCTCGCGAGCATGGCCGAGGGGCAGCTTTAGCCCGTCGCGGCGATGCGGGTTAGCGCCTTCAGGGCGCTTAGCGGGCCTTTGGGCAGGTCCGCCGACGGTGAGGCGCCTGGGTGGCTGTGGGCGATGCGGACGCGCAGGGCTCGGGGGCGGATGCGGAAGCGCAGCGGTGGCTCGAGGGTGACCGACTCGCCGTCGATGCCGACCGGGATCGGGGCGTCGGAGTCGATCTCGAGCGTCTCCATCTCGAAGGCCTGCCAGCGCGCCGGCTCCGACTTCTCCCCCGCTGCGGGCGGATGGAAGTCGACGACGCCGAGAATGCCTGCGTCGAGGCGCGGCCGCGTGCCCGAGCCGAGGGTCGGCCCCAGCAGGTAGACGTTGTTGGAGACGAGGATCAGGGCCGTGCTGGTGCAGGGCTCGCCCTCTGCGTTTCGCCAGCGCAGCTCGGCCGCCTCGCCCTCGGGCCCGAGCGTGTCGGCGAGGGTGTCGAGCAGCGTGCGCAGCTTGGCGGCCCGGTAGCGCTCCTGGCTGACCGCCTCGGCGTAGACGCCGAGCGAGACGTTGTTGACGAAGACCCGGCCGTTCACCTCCCCCAGGTCTACATAACGCTCCCCTCCCTCGACGAAGGCGTCGAGGGCGCCGACGACGTCTTCGCGGTCGACGCCGAGGTCGAGGGCGAAGTGGTTGCGGGTCCCCGAGGGAATGCAGGCGTAGGCCAGGTCGTGCTCAGCGGCGATCGCGGCGACCAGGGCCTGAGAACCGTCTCCCCCGGCCATCGCCAGGCCGTCGGCGCCGCGCGCGACGGCGTCCCGCACCAGCGCCGCCAGGTCCTCCCCGGGCTCGAGCTCGACGGTCTCGATGCCGCGCTCGCGTGCCGCGGCGACGAGGCCGACCTCGCCGGCGCGACCTTCGCCCGAGCGGGGATTGACGAACAGGACCGGGTGCCGGGGCGCCGGCGCCGGCGGCAGCTCGCGCTCGGCGCGGAAGGCGGCGCGGGCGCCGAGCACGGCGACGGCGAAGCCGGCGAGGACGATCGTCAGCGTCGCTACGTTTTCGCCGGCGAAGATGACGCCGACCGCGGCGCCGACCAGGAGCGCTGCCGCGCACATGCCCAGCAGGCGAAGCGAGCCCCGGCGCAGCAGGCCCAGCCAGGCGGCGAGCAGCGCCGCGACGACGCAGACGAGGACGATCAGGCCGCCGGGGAAGTCGGTGACGAAGACCTCGAAGCCGAGCGCCAGGGAGACGGCGCCGCCGAGCAGGGCGAGGATGGCTCCGAGGCGGCGGCTCATATCATCGCCCGATGCCAGCTTGGCTCGATGAGGCAAAAACCGTCGACGTCGCCGTCTACGCCGCGGTGGCCGGCACCGAGACGCCGCGCCTCGACGACGCGATGCGGCGGCTCAGCGGCGCCGCCGACCACAGCAAGCTCTGGTTCGCGATCGCCGCGGTGCTCGCCGCCGGCGGCGGCAACAGCGGCCGGCACGCGGCGCGGCGCGGCATCGCCTCGCTGGCGCTCGCCTCCGGCTTCGCCAACCTCGTCGCCAAGCCGCTGACGACGCGCCGCCGCCCCGACCGCGAGCAGCTCGAGGTGCTCGAGCGCCGCCACGTGCCGATGCCGCGCAGCAGCTCTTTCCCCTCCGGCCACACCGCCTCCGCCTTTGCCTTCGCCACCGGCGCCGGGCAGGCCGCACCGGGGCTTTCGGCGACGCTGCGGGCACTGGCGACGCTGGTCGGCTACTCGCGGGTCCATACCGGTGTCCACTATCCCGCAGACGTGCTGGTCGGCGCCTTCATCGGCGTCAGCGCCGCGGAGGCCGTGGGCCACCTGGTCAGGCGCTGAGGACGGCGCTGCCCCAGACCAGCGGTCGCACGATCGGCGGCGCCTTCGGCGTGCGGTCGTGCTCGACCTCGCCGGTCTCGAAGCGGGAGGCGGCGAGCGTCGCCAGCGTGTCGCGGTTGCAGTGGCAGCCGTCGGCGAGGAAGCGCCAGGGCGCCTCGAGCCGGTCCTGCCAGCGCGCCAGGTCGGGATTTCGGGAGCGCACGTGCTCGATGAAGAGCAGCCGGCCGCCCGGCTTCAGCACGCGCGCCAGCTCGGCGACGGCGGCAGTCGGGTCGGGCACGGTGCAGAGGACGAGGGTCGCCACCGCGGTGTCGAAGCTGGCGCTCTCGAACGGCAGGCGTTCGGCGGGCGCTTCGTAGACCTCCGCCGCCCGCGGCGAGGCGGCGAGATGCGCTCGCAGCCGCTTCGCCATGTGCGGGCCCGGCTCGACCAGGGCCAGCGACTCGACCGCCTCGGGATAGAGATCGAGGTTGACGCCGGTGCCGGCGCCGATCTCGACCGTTCTCCCCGTGGCCGTTGCGAGCAGCTCGCGCCGCATTCGCTGCAGGCCGGCCTCCTCGGTCGCCTTCAGGCCGCGGTCGTACATCGCCGCGAAGACCCGCCCCCAAGTGGCCTCATAGACCCGCCCCATACGGTGACCTTAGCGGCAGCCGGGCCGGCTGAAGACATCGGACCCGAACGGCCGTAGGCCGGCGGCCCCCGCATAGCCCAGGTGCGAGAGCCCGAACCGGTCCTCGATCCAGCGCAGCGTCGCGAAGTGGTTGTAGGGGCGATGGGCGACCGTGCCGGGCCGGATGCAGGGCGAGAGCACGACCGCGCCGACCCGCCCTCCTCCGTTGCCGGCGATCGGCCCGCCGTTGCTGGCGACCAGCGGCCCACGCGGCTCCCGGCAGCAGGAGCGGGAGCTGCTCTCGGACTCGTCGAAGGTGACGAGGAGCGCGCCGCGGTCGCGGAAGGCGGGCGAGCGCTCGATCGCCGGCACCCAGCGGCGCAGGAAGGCTTCGATGCCGGCGAACCCGCCGGGCGAGCGTCCGTCGGCGCAGGTCTCGTCGTGCCCGCCGGCGCAGAGGTCGGGTGAGATCAGGGCCAGGGCCGGCGTCGTCGCCTCGCGCTTCAGGTCGTGGCTCAGCTTCGCCAGGTCGACGACGTGGCGGCGGCAGCCCTGCGGGAAGTCGATCACCGAGCGGAAGTAGACGAACGGGTTATGGCGGGTCGCGTACTGGTCGCCGGCGCTGGCGGAACGAGCCGGGTCCGGAGCGCCGATCGCCGGGTGACGGCAGCTCGCCGCTTCGCCGGCGGCAACCGAGCTCGCCATGTCCTGCACGTAGGCGCGCCAACCGCGGCCGTGGCGCTGCAGCTGGCCGCCGACGGTCTGCACGCGGCGCGGGAAGACGCAGCCTTCGCCGACGGCGACGCCGCTGGCGAGGTAGCGCGAGGCGACCAGCGGGCTGAACACCGGACAGTCGCCCTGCGTCGCCGGGTTGGGCGGCTGGCCGCTGATAAGCGCCAGGTAGTTGGGCAGGCTGCGGTGCGCGACCGCGTAGTAGTTGGGCAGGTAGGCGCCCCGGTCCCGCAGCGTCCGCGCCAGGTAGGGCGCTGGCGAGTCCGGCCCGAAGCTGGCGCCCGCATCGCGGTTCTCGAGCACGATGACGAAGACGTGCCGGATCGCGGCCGGCCCGGCCAAGGCGCCGGCAGGCGCGCCGAGGCCGAGGATCGCGGCCGCAGCGAGGGCGACCGCGATCAGGGTCCTCATCTGCAGATGGAAGCCTAGCCCGAGGAGTTGACCGAGCGGTCGTCGCTGCGGCTGGCGGCGGCGCGCTCCTCGTAGGAATGGCGGGCGGCGTGGTCGACTTCGAACATCAGCTTGTCGACGCCCATCGCGCGCCCGATTGCCTCCCGAGTGCGCCGCGGCAGCAGCTGCGTGAAGCGGAAGATGCCGGCGTTGGCGCGCGGCACGAAGACGTCGAAGCGCGGCACTTCCATCGCGTCGACGATCGCGTCGGCGACGTCCTCGGGCTCGACCGGCTTGATCCATTTCTGGCCGACGCCGCTGGTCAGCTCGGTGTTGACGACGGTCGGCATCACGCAGACGACCTCGACGCCGCTGCCCCGCAGCTCGGCCCGCACCGCCTCGCTGAGGCCGACGACGGCGTGCTTGGTGGCGCTGTAGGTGGCGATCCCCGGGACTCCTCCCTTGCCGGCCTGCGAGGCGATGTTGACGATCCAGCCGCTGCCGCGGGGCGCCAGCTTCTCGATCGCCAGCTGGGTGCCGGTGATGACGCCGTGCAGGTTGATGTCGATCTGGCGGTTGATCGACTCCTGCGCCTCCTCGACGAACGGCGTCACTGGCATGATCCCGGCGTTGTTGATCACCGCGTCGATCGGGCCGAGCTGGCGCTCGGTCTCGGCCAGGAACGCCTCGAAGGAGGCGCGATCGGTGACGTCGAGCGGCAGCGCGATCGTCCCCCCGCCGAGGCCGGCGGCGGTCTCCTCCGCCAGCGCCAGGTCGAGGTCGCCGATGGCGATGCGGCAGCCACGGCGGACCAGCGCCGTCGCCGTGGCCTTGCCGATCCCCCGCGCACCGCCGGTGATCGCCACCACTTTCCCGTTCAGTGACCGCCGCTCTTTCGCCATCTCCAGCTCCCTTTCCGGGGGCGAGCCTCAGCTCGCCGGTTTGTAAACCGTGACCACGGCGGCACCGCCGAGGCCGATGTTGTGCTGGAGGCCGACCTTGGCCCCCTCGACCTGGCGCTTGTCGGCTTCGCCGCGCAGCTGCCAGGTCAGTTCCGAGCACTGCGCCAGGCCGGTCGCGCCCAGCGGGTGGCCCTTGGAGATCAGGCCGCCCGAGGGGTTGACGACGACCTTGCCGCCGAAGGTGGTCGCTTCTTCCTCGACCAGCTTGTGGGCCTCGCCCTCGGCGGCGAACCCGAGCGCTTCGTAGGTGATGAGCTCGTTGGCGCTGAAGCAGTCGTGCAGCTCACAGACGTCGACTTCGGCCGCCGCGACTTCGGCTTCCTCGTAGGCGCGGCGCGCCGCCGTCGCCGACATGTCGGAGCCGACGATCTTCATGCAGTCGGCCTCGGCGTCGAAGGTCGAGCCGAGGTCGGTGACCATCGACTGGCCGACGATCTCGATTGCCTGGCTCCAGAGGTCGTGCTCGTCGACGTAGCGCTCGGAGGCGACGATCGCGCAGGCCGAGCCGTCGGAGGTCGGCGAGCACTGCAGCTTGGTCAGCGGGTCGTGGATCATCTTCGCCGCCTTGATGTCCTCGAGCGAGTACTCGTCCTGGAACTGGGCGTAGGGGTTGTTGACCGAGTGCTTGTGGTTCTTCCACCCGATCCAGGCGTAGTGGTCGGGTTCGGAGCCGTACTTCTGCATGTGGTCGCGGCCGGCGTTGCCGAACATCTGCGGCGCGAACGGCGACTGCTCGGCGTCGCGGATCTCGAACATGCGCATGATGTGCTTGTCGAGCGCGGGCGTGCGGTCGGTGTACTTCATCCCGAGGCTGCCCTTCTCCATCTTCTCGAAGCCGATCGCCATCGCGCAGTCGACGACGCCGCCCTTGACCGCCTGGCGGGCGAGGAACAGCGCCGAGGAGCCGGTCGAGCAGTTGTTGTTGACGTTGACGACCGGAATCCCGGTCAGGCCGAGGGCGTAGAGCGCCCGCTGGCCGTAGGTCGAGTCGCCATAGCAGTAGCCGGCGAAGGCCTGCTCGACGTCCTCGTAGGGGATGCCGGCGTCGGCCAGGGCCTTCTCCCCCGCCTCCTTCGCCCAGTCGGGGTAGTCGCCCTCCTTGGCGCCGGGCTTCTCGAACTTGGTCATCCCGACCCCGATCACAAACGTGCGGTCGCTCAAAGTCTGCTCCTGTCGCGTGCCACCCTCCCAGAGGCGGCGTTTGGCTGGTCAGCCAGTAAGGCTACCGGGCCGGGCTCCGATTGGGCCACAGGCGCCAGGCGAGGAAGGCGATCGCGATCCCGATCGCGGTGCCGTAGGCGCGCTGGCCGGCCGCGTGCAGGGGCGCCTCGCCGATCGTGTCGGTGAGCAGGACGACGTAGGTGGTGATCGCCGCCGTGAACAGCGCGTACTGGACCGTGAGCAGGCCGAAGGAGAGCGCCGCGGCGACCGTCAGGCAGACGGCGACGACCAGGTCGTAGTCGTCGATCGTCTCCGCCAGCGCGGTGGCGAGGACCAGGCCGAGCAGGGTGCCGACCGCGCGGAGCACGAGGCGCTTGTCGGTCTCGTCCTCCTCGGGCCGCATCACGAAGAGGATCGTCAGCGGGATCCAGAAGCCGTGCTCGTGCAGGTCGAGCAGGCGGTAGGTGGCGACGCCGGCGGCGAGCGCGAGGCCGAAGCGGATCGCGTGGCGGGCCGGTGCCGCGCTCAGCGTCCAGTTTTCGCGCAGGGCGGCTTTGGCGCGGGCCGTGCTCCAGCCGCGTTCGGGCTCGTCGGCGGCGCGGTCGACGAAGACCCAGACGAGCAGCGACCACAGGGCCTGCAGGAGCCCGCCGCCGGTCGCGTAGAGCAGCGCCGGCGCCGCGTCGGCCGTGGTCAGGAAAAGGCCCTGGGCGATCACCAGCGCCAGCGCCACCGAGAGGCCGTAGATCGCCATCCGCAGCGAGATCGCGAAGCCGTAGCCGGCGGCGGCGCCCAGCACCAGCATCGCCAGCACCGCGGTCGCGGTGGTCTGGCTGCTGAGCGCGCCGAGCGCGGCGGCGAGCCCGATCGCCGGCGCCGCCGCGGCCTGCCAGGCGGCGCGCGGGCCGGCCGGGGCGTCGAGGCCGGGGAAGCCGGCGAGCAGGGCGCCGGTCGCGATCGCGCCCTTGGTCGGCGCGCCGAAGCCGAGCTCGACGATCAGGCAGACGCCGATCGGAACCGCGACGAGGGCGCCGCGGCGCAGCGAGGGTACAAGGGCGCGGGCAACTC
>JBEHWY010000016.1:0-36641 GCA_048498975.1 Actinomycetota bacterium
GTTTCCCCAAGCTACACCGCGATTTCCCGTCTCCTCCCCCCCAGCGCAGCGCCGCCTCGGCCGCCGCCTCGCGCACGCGCTCCTCGTCGGCGAGGCCGAGGTAGTTGTTGGAGCAGAGCAGCAGCACGGGGCGGCCGTCGAGCAGCACCTGCGGCCCCTGCGGCCCCTCGATCAAGCGCAGGCGGCGGTGCAGGCCGCGGTCGCGAAGGTCGGCGAGGCGCGCGGCGACGTCGCTCACGTCGCCACCACCTAGGCCGCGGTCGGGTACGAGGGCGCCTTCCCGCGCTTCTTCACCACGCGCAGCTGCGTGGAGGGGTCCCAGAAGGTGGCTTCGTCCTGGTGGTCGATCAGCTGGTCCATCGGCGTCTTCGGCGTCTCGCCCTCGAGCCAGCCGCTGCGGTTGTCGGGCCGCGGGTTGGCGCCGTTGTCGGGCTGGCGGGCGACGTTGAGGCCGAGCTCCTCGAACATCTCGCGGTCCTCGGCGGGCTCGGCGCCCAGCGTGGTCAGGAAGTTCCCCATCATCACCCCGTTGAGGCCGGCCTTGACGGCGAGCTTGTGCATGCTGCCGAGGTTCTCGACCCGGCCGCCGCAGAGGCGGAAGAGGGCGCCGGGGATGATCAGGCGGAAGATCGCGATCCACTTCACGACCTCCCACGGGTCCATCACCTCGCGCTCGCCGAACTTCGTCCCCTCCTTCGGGATCAGGAGGTTGATCGGCACCGAGGTGGGATTGATCTCGGAGAGCTCGAAGGCCATCTCGACCCGCTGCTCGTTGCTCTCGCCGAGGTTGAGGATGCCGCCGACGCAGGTCTCCATCCCGGCCTCCTTGACCGCCTGGATCGTCCGCAGCCGGCCCTCGTAGCGGACCGTGGTCGAGACCTCGGGGTAGTAGGAGCGGGCCGACTCGACGTTGTGGTGGACGCGCTGGACGCCGGCGTCTTTCAGCGCCTTGGCCCGCTCGACCGACATGTGGCCGATCGAGATGCAGCGCTTGAGGTTCGTCTGCCCGGCGACGAGTTCGGCGCCTTCGAGGATTTTCTGGAAGTCCCGCTTGGAGAGGCCCTGGCCCTGGGTGACCATGCAGAAGCGGTGGGCGCCGGCCGCCTCGGCGGCTTTCGCGTGCTCGAGGATCTGCTCGGGCTCCATCATCGCGTGCATCGGCGTGTCGGCCTCGGCGTAGCGCGACTGGGCGCAGAAGCCGCAGTCCTCGGCGCAGCCGCCGGACTTGGCGTTGACCAGCGAGCACATGTCGGTCGAGTCGCCGAAGTTCTCGAGCCGCACCTCCCAGGCGCATTCGACGAGGGCTTCGATCTCCTCGTGGTCGGTGAGCTCGCCGTAGGCGAGGGCTTCTTCGGCGCTGATCAGTGGCGGCATCCGGAAATCCTCTCGTGAGTCTATTCGGGCCGAGGCTAGGCAGCCCCCCGGACGGGCGGCGCCACTGTGGGGCTCGCCAAGGAAGGCCGTAGCATCGGGGCATGGAGCGAGCGAGAATCCGGCGCCGCCGCGTGGTTGCGCTGGGGGTCCTGGTCGGGCTCGCCGCCGCGGCCTTCGCCTTCGGCGCCGCGCTCGGCGACGGCAGCCCGCCGCCGCCCGAGCCCGCGGTCGCCAGCACGTTGCCGCCGCGCCAGCTCGCCGGCGAGCGGGTCCTGGCCAGCGTCCGCGGCACCGGGATCTCACCGAAGCTGCGCTCGGCGATCCACCGCGGTGAGCTTGCCGGGGTGATCCTCTTCGCCGAGAGCTTTCCGACCCGCGCCGCCGGTCGCCGCCTGATCGCGCGGCTGCAGGCGATCCCGCGGCCGCCGAAGCTGCGCGACCCGCTGTTGATCATGGTCGACCAGGAGGGTGGGCAGGTGAAGCGGGTCGACGGCGCGCCGAGCGCCTCGGCGGCCGAGATGGGCGAACGCGGCGCCGCCTTCAGCCGCCGCCAGGGCGCCCGCACGGCGCACAACCTGCGCGAGCTCGGCGTCAACGTCGACCTCGCCCCGGTCCTCGACGTCGGCCGCTCCGGCGGCGTCATCGCCGCCACCGAACGGTCCTTCGGCGACAGCCCCAAACGGGTTGCGGCGACCGCAGTGCCGTTTGCGCAAGCGCTGCAGGCGGGCGGCGTGGCGGCGACCGGCAAGCACTTCCCCGGGCTCGGCGCGGCGACCGAAAACACCGACTTCGCGGTGCAGCGGATCCGCCTCTCGAAGGCGAAGCTGCGCGCCGTCGACGAGGCGCCCTACCGCAGCTTCATCGCCGCCGCCGGCGGCGAGCTGGTGATGCTCAGCACCGCGATCTACCCGGCCTTCTCCGACAAGCCGGCGGCTTTCGCGCGGCCGATCGCGACCGGTGAGCTGCGGCGGCGTCTCGGGTTCGAAGGCGTCTCGATCACCGACGCGCTGGAAACGGTCGCCGTCGACGCCTTCGGCGGGCCCAAGCAGGCCGGTCTCGCCGCCGCTCGCGCCGGCACCGACCTGCTGCTCTTCGCCGACCTCGGCGGCGCGACGGCGGCGCGGCGGGCGCTGGTCGCGAAGCTGCGCGCGGGTCGCCTCGACCGCGACGAGTTCGAAGCATCGGCGCAGCGGGTGCTGGAGCTGCGCGGGCGGCTCGGGCGCTAGATCGCCTCGTCGCCGACCGCGTGGCGGTCGAAGACGCGGACGCTGTCGCGGCCGTCGTCCTTGGCTGCGTACATCGCCGCGTCGGCCTCGGAGACGATCGCAGCGACGTTGGTGCGCGGCCGATCGCCGAAGACGGCGACGCCGACGCTGGCGGTGACCGACTCGCCCTCGCCGCCGAGCGGCTGGTGCTCGCGGATCGCGTCGGCGATTGCCTCCGCCGCGAGCCGCGCCTCGCCGGCCGTGCAGCGGGGCAGGATCACCGCGAACTCGTCGCCGCCGAGGCGGGCGAGCGAGTCGCTCTCCCGCGTGCGGCGGCGCAGCACCTCGGCGACTTCGACGATCAGCTGGTCGCCGGCGGGGTGCCCGCGAGTGTCGTTGACCTGCTTGAAGTGGTCGAGGTCGAGCATCAGCAGCGCCCCGGTGGTGCGCTCGCGCCGCGCCCGCGCCATCGCCAGGCGCAGGTCTTCGTCGAAGCGTCGCCGGTTCTTCAGCCCGGTCAGCGGGTCCTCGTTGGCCTCGCGCTGCAGCTCCTGCATCCGTTCGTTGCGACTCCAGGCAAAGATCAGGGCGGCGAGCACGGCGGCGGCGGCGAGGCCGACGATGCCGATCAGCAGCGGCAGGGCGATGCTCGGCCGCGCCGGGTCGCGGACGACGACGAGCCAGGTGCGGTCGGCGACGTCGAAGCGGGAGCGGGCGGCGTCTTCGAGCCCGTCCTCTGGGCCGAGGACGACGGTGCGGTTGACGACCAGCTGCACCTGGTCGCCGCCGTCGACGCTGGAGAGCGCCGCCGCGGCCAGGTCCTGGACCTGGAAGCTGCCGGCGGCGAACCCGATCAGCGCCCGGCGCCGCTCGGCGACGGTCGCGGTCGGGGCGCCGTCGCGGTAGACGGCCTGGAAGATGTTGACGCCGACGCCGCCGAGCAGCAGCGGCACGACCGGCGTCGAGACCGGCTCGCCGCTGTCGCGGGCCCGGGCGAGGTAGGGCGCGCGCGAGGCGTCGGCGCCGAGGTCGTAGCCGCGGATGATCCCGGTCGGCACGTGGGAGACGGCGAAGTTGACCGGGAAGTATTCGGCCCGCGGCCGCGAGCGCTGGGGCTCGCCGTCGACCCGTTCGTGGATCTCGACGCCGTGGATTCGTTCCCAGTGGGCGCGGTCCGCAGCGGGCACGCGCTGGACGAAGGCGGCGGCCTCGAGCGTGCGCTCGTCGAGCAGGGAGCCGGCGACGACGTTGAACTCGTGGCGGTCGACGTTGCCGTCGACCTGGAAGAAGGTCGCCGCGGTCGAGAGCTCGCCGACCGAGAGCGCCGCCACGTCCTCGGCCTGGTGGGCGGCTCGCACCGCCTCGGCCCGCTGCATGCTGTGGAAGTCCGAGCTTTCGCGCGAGTGGACGACCAGCGCCGCCGCGACCGAGCCTGCTGCGATCAGCAGCACGGCGGCGAGGCTCATCCAGAGGCGAAGTCGCATATGTCGTATGTCGGCGCCCTGCCCGCGGGCTTGAGCTTCGGGGCGGTCGCTGCGAAAAGAGGACCTAAGCGTCCGGGGCGTTGTGGAGCGACTCCCAGAGGTAGAGGCTGGCGAGGCTGCGGTGCGGGCTCCAGCGCTCGCCGATCTCGACCGCCTGCTGCGGGCTCGGCATCTCCTCCAGGCCGTACTCGACCTGGATCGCTTTACGGATCCCGAGGTCGCCGCCGGAGAGGACGTCGGGCCGGCGCAGGTGGAAGAGCAGGAACATCTCTGCGGTCCAGCGGCCGAGGCCGCGGACGGCGACGATCTCCTCGATCACCTGCTCGTCGCCGAGCTCGTCGAGGCGGTCGAGCTCGAGCTCGCCGCTGAGCACGTGGCGGGCGAGGTCGCGCACGTACTCGACCTTGCGGCCGGAGAGCCCGGCCCCGCGCAGGTCGTCCTCGCCGGCCTCGAGCAGCTGCTCCGGCGAGGGAGTGGTCCCGTCGAAGATCTCGACCACGCGCAGGTAGATCGTGCGCGCCGCTTTGGTCGAGAGCTGCTGGCCGACGATCGCCCGCAGCAGCGCCCCGTAAGCGTCGGCCGGCCGCTCTTCGCCGCGCCGCTCCAGCCGCGTCGCCAGATCGATCTTCCCGAGCCTCTCGATCAGCGCCGCCATCGTCGGGTCGGAGGCGGCGAGCGCTTTGCGTTCCTTGGCGCTCACCGCCCGGTCCACTCGGGCCGGCGCTTCTCGGCGAAGGCGCGGATGCCCTCGCGCAGGTCGGCGGAGGCGAAGCAGGACTCGCGCAGCGCCACCAGGCCCGCCTCCTGCTGATCGCTGAGGATCGGCGAGGCGTTCAGCAGGTTGATCGCCGACTTGTTGCCGCGCATCGAGAGCGGCGCGTTGGCAGCGATCGCCGCCGCCAGCTGCACCGCTTCGTGGCCGAGGCGGTCGTCGTCGACGACCTCGTTGACGAGCCCGATCCGTTCCGCCCGCAGGGCGCTGAAGTTGCGGCCGGTGAGGAACAGCTCCTTGGTCCGCGCCAGGCCGACGACGTCGAGGAACTTGCGCAGCCCGGTGTGGCCGTAGATCAGGCCCAGCTTGGCGGGCGGCATGCCGAGCTGGGCGCCGGCGGCGCAGATCCGCAGGTCGCAGGTGATCGCCAGCTCGAGGCCGCCGCCGAGGCAATGCCCGTTGATCGCCGCCAGCGTCGGCCAGGGATGGTGGGCGATCGCCTCCATCGCCGCGTGGAAGGGGTGGGCGACGAGCGCCTCGGCGTCGCGCTCGAAGGTCTCCTCGGGGATCGTCGCGATGTCGTAGCCGGCGGAGAAGACCGGCGGCGCGCCGGTGATCAACACGCAGCGGGTCTCGATCCCGCGGTCGAGCTGCGGCAGCACCTCGGCGAGCGCGTCGAGGATCTCGTGGTCGAGCGCGTTGCGGCGCTCGGGGTTGGAGATGCGCAGGCGAGCGACCGCCTCGGCCGGCCGGTCGAGCTCGAGCTTGCCCCCCGCGAGCTGCTCGTTCATCTGGGACCTACTCCAGGACTATGAGGACATCGCCTTCGCTCACCGACTGGCCCTCCTCGCAGCGGATCTCCTTGACCGTGCCGTCCTCTTCGGACTCGACCGGGATCTCCATCTTCATCGACTCGAGGATGACGACGGTGTCGCCGTCAGCGACCTGATCGCCGACCGCGACCTCGATTTTCCACACGTTGCCGGTGATGTGAGCCTCGATGTCTGCCATGGGCGGGGACAATACCCCCCGCGATGGCGGCGGAGCAGACCAGCGAGCTGGCGGTGATCGTTGCCGCGCGCAACGAGGCGGACCGGATCGGGGCGACGGTCGCGGCTCTGCGCGGCGCCTTTCCCGGCGCCGCGATCTGGGTCGGCGACGACGCCTCCGGGGACGGCACCGCCGAGCGGGCGATGGCGGCCGGCGCCCAGGTCGTCAGCCGCGGCCGGCCGCACGGCAAGGGCGCCAACGTCAGCGCCGCCGCCGAGGCGGCGCTGAGCGTCGAGTCGCCGCCGCGGCTGGTGCTGCTCTGCGACGGCGACCTGGGCGAGTCGGCAGCGCGGCTGGCGCCGCTGGTCGCCGCGGTGGCGGCGGGGGAGTGCGACCTCGCCGTCGCCGCCTTCAGCCGTCGGGTCGGGGGAGGGTTCGGCATCGCCTTGTCCTTCGCCGGCTGGGCGATCCGCCGCCGCTGCGGCGCCGAGATGCGGGCGCCGATCTCCGGCCAGCGGGCGCTGCGCGTGGAGGTGTTGCGTGCCACCTTGCCCTTCGCCGCGGGCTTCGGGATGGAGATCGGGATGACGGTCGACGCGGTCCGCGCCGGCTACACCGTGCGCGAGTACGAGCTCGACCTCGAGCACCGTGCGACCGGTCGCTCCGCCGCCGGTTTCGCCCACCGCGGCCGCCAGCTCTGGGACTTCCTGCGCGTGTACCTGTCCCGGCGACGGCGCTGACCAATCCGTGTACCGCCCTTGACAGAAACATGGGTGTCCGCCTAGTCTGCTCGCCCGCATGGCAGACAGGCAAGGGGGAGAGGGAGCGACGGCGGGGGATCCCGGCGACCGCGCGCTGCTGGTCGCGGCGGTGGCCAAAGTCGCCGCCGAGCGCGGTTACGCGGACCTCACCGTCGAACGCGTCGCCCGCTACGCGGGTGTCTCGCGGGCGACCTTCGAAGCCCACTTCGAGAGCGCCGAGCAGGGGCTGCTCGCCGCCCAGGAGGCCTTCATCGACCGCCTCTGGCAGGACGTGACGGCCGCCTGCGAGGCGCCGGGGGAGTGGCCGCAGAAGGTGCGGGCGGCGCTCGCCGCGGTGCTGGCGGCGCTGGCCGAAGCGAGCCCGCTGGCGCGCGTCTTCGCGATCGAAGGCACCGCCGCCAGCCTCGCCCTGATCGAGCGCCAGCACGCCGCCTTCGATCGCTTCGCGGCGCTGCTGCGCGAGGGCCGGCGCCACTACCCCGAGACCGCCGCCCTGCCCGAGGCGATCGAGCTGGCGCTGGTCGGCGGCATCGCCTCGATCGTCTCCCGCTGCCTGCTGGCCGAAGAGCCGCAGGCGATCGACGCGCTCGAGCCGCAACTGGTGGAGCTCGTCCTCGCCCCCTACCTGGGCGCCGAGGAGGCGCGCCGGGTCGCCGCCACCTAGGCCGCTGGTGACCAGCTCTCGCGGCCGAAGGGGGTGAGCACGATCCGCGCCAGGTCCGGCGCCAGGGCCGGCAGCTCCTCGGCGTTGCCCTGCGCGAGTTCGCGCTGAATCACGGTCCAGACGGCGGGCGGGATCGCGGTCAGGATCGGCTGCGGTGGTGGCGTCCCGATGCGACCCGGGGCGGCATCGCCGGCGAGGAAGCTGTTGAAGCCGTCGAGGATCGCGTCGGCGCGGTCGAGCGCCACCGGGCCCGCCGTCGGCAGCTCGAAGAAGGCGAGCCGGGAGAACGGCTCGTTGGCGGCGATCTCCTCCAGCAGGCCACGCAGCCCGGCGCCGATCGCCTCCGGGTGCTCGCTCTCGCGGAAGAAGGCGGCAGCGCCGGTTTCAAGCGCTTCGGCGGCGAGCACCTCGAAGGAGGCGAGGAAGGCGTCGCGTTTGTTGTCGAAGTGTTCGTAAAAGGTCTGGTTGGAGACCCCGGCGGCCTGCGAGATCGCCGGGATGCTGAGGCTCGAGTAGCCACTGGCGACGACGACCGCGGCGGCGCCGCGGACGATCCGTTCGCGTTGGGTGAGGCTGGCCCGGCTGCGGCGGCTGTCGGGCGGCTCGTTCCAACCGGGCTTGCCCGACTCCTCGCGGTGCGCCCAGAGCTGGGCGCGGTCGATCGGGCGGGCGGCCGCCGCCACCGCGCGGCGGGTCACCTCGTTTTCGGGATCCTCGTAGTAGAGGGCCCAGTCGACCAGGACGTCGACCAGCCGCGGCAACCGCTCGGGGGTGCCGCTGCGGATGTTGCGGTAGACGAGGCCGCGGATCCCGGCCATGATCGCGGTCACGGTCACCGCCGAGACCTCGTGCTCGGAGGGCGATTCGTCGAAGTTCTGCTTCAGCATCGCCTCGAAGGCGAGCGAGGCGCGCTCGCGGTGCTCGACCCCGGCCGCTCCCAGGGTCAGCGACTCGACCGCAGCCAGCGAGGCCGCGGCGGGCTCTTCGACGGCGAGGTTGAGGAAGGCGCTGAGGCCGGCCTTGAACCGCTCCCGCATGTCGCCTTCGAAGCTGTAGGCACTGTCCACCCTGGCGCTGAGCTGGGCGACGATCTCGTCGAAGGTCGCGAGGAAGCAGTCCTCCTTGCTCTCGAAGTGCTGGTAGAAGGTGCTCTTCGAGACGCCGGCGAGGGTCACCAGCTCGCGCAGCGTGGTCGCCGCGAAGCCGTGGCGGGCAACCGCCTCGACCATCGCCCCCTGCAGCCGCGCCCGCTGATGGCGGGCGACGCGCTCCGGGGTCATCCCGCCGGCCCCGCCGCTGAGGCGGGGGAACAGCCGTTTCACCGGCTGCGTGCCTTGATCAGTCAGCGCCATCCGGGCGCCCAAGATAGTCAGAGGCGGGGCCGCAATCCATGTAATCAGCTTGACACAACTGAGTACCGACGCTGACAAGTCGAGTACCCGATTTTACAACTTGTTCTGTACCAGCCTTGACAGAAACGCATATGTCTGGGTAAGTTGCCGCCGTCCGCAGGGGAAACGCGGGCAGCTACAGGCAATCGACCGGGCCAGGGAACCGAGCCCTCGACGACGTCGGGGGAACGGAGGGAGCCGGTCAGAGCAAGGAGAGACGACACGTGAGACGCCACTCGCAGGCAGCGCCCGCGGCACCCGTAACCGCCCAACCGCCCACCGGAGCGCGCCCCCGGCTGGCCCTCGCCGTCGCCACGGCGCTGGCCCTGCTGCTGGCGCTGGCTCCCGCGGCCAGCGCCGCCGGCCGCGCCTTCGAGCTGGTCTCGCCGGCCGACAAGGGTGGCGACGAAGTCGCCGACACGCCGAACAACGCCTCCTTCGTCAACCCGATCGCCTCGGCCGACGGCAGTCGCGCGGTGTTCCTCTCGACCGACGCCTATCCCGGCTCCGAAGCCAACATCTTCGTCAACGCCTACATGGCCGAACGCGACGCCGCCGACTGGCGGACCTCGTTCCTGGTCCCGCCGGTCGAACCGGTCTTCAACATCGCCGCCGCGACCTACCTCGGCTACTCCGACGACCTCCGCTACGGGATCCTGCTCTGGCAGCTGCGGCCGAAGCTGACCCCCGACAGCCCCGACGGCACGCCGGCGCTCATCCGCCGCGACCTGGTCAGCGGCGAATCCAGGAACGTTGTTCCCGGCCTGCCGGCGTCCAGCCCCTCGGTCTCGCTCGAATACGCCGGCGCCGCCGACGACTTCAGCCGGATCGTGGTGCTCGTCTGGAGCGGCGGCATGCTGACGCCGGAAACGCCCGGCAGCGGCGAACTGCCGCTGCTCTACGAGTGGGACGAAGCAACCGACGCGCTGAGCCTGGTCGGCCACCTTCCCGACAACACGGTGCCGGCGACCAACGTCGAAATCGCCCACCCGCCGGGCACCTCCGGCACCTCGGCGCAGCCGTTCAACCCGGTCTCCGACGACGGCTCCCGGGTCTTCTACTCGATGCGGCCCGCCGGGTCGGCCCAGCTCTACGTGCGGATCGACGGTACGACGACGAAACAGGCCTCCGCCTCCCAGCGCACCGAACCCGACCCGAACGGCGTCAAGGACGCCTCGTTCCAGCGCGCTGCGGCCGACGGCTCGGCGGTCTTCTTCACCACCTCGGGGAAGCTGACCGACGACGCCACCACCGGCCCCAACGACGAAGGCAGCGACCTCTACCGCTTCGACGTCGACAGCGGCGCTCTCACCGACATCACGGTCGACGGCACGGATGCCGCCGGCGCCGAGGTCCAGGGCGTGCTGGGCGGGGCGGAGGACGGCTCCAGTCTCTACTTCGTCGCCAAAGGGGTGCTCGCCGCGGGTGCGACCGCCGGGCAGAACAACCTCTACCGCTGGGATCAGAACGGCGGCCCCGCCGGCAGCATCGAGTTCATCGCCAGCGGCCTGAACGCGGTCAACTGGACCAACACCTTCGGCGTCTTCAACGGGCGCCAGCCGAGCCGGGTGACGGCCGACGGGCGGTATCTGCTGTTCGAGTCCACGGTCAGCTACACGGGCTACCCGAACGAAGGCAAGTACGAGGCCTTCCTCTACGACGCCAGCGACGGCAGCCTGGTCTGCGCCAGCTGCAACCCGGCGGGCACGCCGGCGACCGCTGACGCGCTCGCGGTCGGCACCGGGGACTTCTCGCTGCGCGCCCGGACCCTCAGCGAAGACGGCCAGCAGGTCTTCTTCCACACCACCGAACAGCTCGTTCCCGGCGACAACAACGCGGTCGACGACACCTACGAATACGACGCCGCCAGCGACCAGATCAACCTGATCTCGAGCGGCACGTCGGAAATCCCGGCGCCGTTCACCGACGCCAGCGCCGACGGCAGCGACGTCTTCTTCACCACCCGCCAGCAGCTGGTCGGGATCGACGTCGACGACAACGTCGACCTCTACGACGCCAAGGCGGGGGGCGGGATCGCCGCCCAGAACCCGCCGGCCGCGGCGCCGCCCTGCGTCGGCTCCGAATGCCGCGGCCCGCTGGCGACGGCGCCGACGGCAGCGACGCCGGCGAGCTCGCAACAGCACGGCCCCGGCAACCGCAAGCCCCACCGCAAGAAGCACAAGAAGAAGCACCACAAGCAGGGAAAGCACGGCAACGGCAACCGGCACGGCCGCCGCTGATCGCCAAGGGAGACGAGGAGAGATGACGATGAGCAACGCCACCAACAGCAACCGACCGTCGCCGCTGTGGCGACTGTGGGCTCGTGCCCGCGCCCTGGCCCTGGCGACCGCCGGTGCCTGCCTGCTGGTCGCCCTGACGGCCTCCGGCGCCAGCGCCTTCGGGATCGAAAGCTTCGACGGCGCGGTGAAGACCGCGTCCGGCGAACCGGCGACCCAGGCCGGCAGCCATCCCTACGAAGCGACGACGACGATCAAGTTCGACACGATTCCCGACCCGGAAACCACCCTGCCGATCCCGGACGGCAGCTTCAAGGATCTGCAGACGCTGCTGCCGGCGGGCCTGATCGGCGACCCGACCGCGGTGCCGCAGTGCACGATCGAAGACTTCCAGGCGGGCGAAGAACTGCTCGACATGGGGGAATGCGAAGACAGCTCCGTGGTCGGCCTGGCGAAGATCGAAACCGGTGTCTTCGGCCTGCTCTGGGCGCCGGTCTACAACCTGATGCCCGAACCCGACCAGCCGGCGCGGTTTGGGTTCCACATCCTCACCGCCAGCATCTACCTCAACGCCTCGGTGCGGACGGGTGGCGACTACGGCCTCTCGTTCGAAATCCCGAACTCATCCCAGGCGTTGCCGGTGACCCAGACCACGCTCACCTTCTGGGGCGTGCCGGCGGCGGCGAGCCACGACAAAGAGCGCGGCAACTGCATCATCATCTACGGCGAAACCGGAGCTGAATGCCCGGCCGGCATCCCGGCCAAGCCGTTCCTCACCAATCCGACCTCCTGCACCGGCCCGGTGCCGACCACGCTGCGCGCCAACTCCTGGCAGGAACCTGCCGCCTGGGACGAGAGCACCTTCCTCAGTCACGACAACAGCAACGAACCGATCGGCGCCGACGGCTGCGAGAAGCTGCCCTTCGACCCGTCGCTGGAAGTCAAGGCCGAACCGGGGAGCGCGGCCTCGCCCTCCTCGCTCGCGGTGCGGATCCACGTCCCGCAGGCGAAGGGGACGCAGCAGCTGGCCACCGCGCACCTGCGCAAGGCCGTGGTCACGTTGCCCCAGGGCGTCGCCATCAATGCCGCTGCCGCCAACGGTCTCGGCGCCTGTGCGCCGTCGCAGATCGGGCTTGACGACGCCGACCCGGTCAGCTGTCCGGACAGCGCCAAGGTCGGCGACGTCGAAATCAAGTCGCCGCTGCTGCGCGACACGATGACCGGCGCGGTCTACGTCGCCAAGCAGGGGGACAACCCGAACGGCAACCTGCTCACCGTCTACCTGGTGGCCGAAGCGGACGGGGTCCTGGTCAAGCTGCCGGGGAAGGTCGACCTAGACCCGGCCAGCGGTCAGGTCACGGCGACCTTCGACGAAAATCCGCAGTTGCCGTTCGAAGACCTGAGCGTCAGGTTCTGGGGCGGCCCCGGCGGCGCCCTGGTCGCGCCGCAGTCCTGCGGCACCTACCAGGCGTCGGCGACCCTGACGCCCTGGTCGGGGACCGAACCGGTTACCGACTCCGACTCGTTCGCGGTTTCGAGCGGTCCGGAAGGCGGCGCCTGCCCCTCGGGCGGGTTCGCGCCCAAGGTCGCGGCGGGCACGGTCAGCGCCAGCGCCGGCAAGCACAGCCCGTTCGTGCTGAACGTCAGCCGTGAGGACGGGACGCAGGCGCTCGCCGGCATCGACGCGAAGCTGCCGAAGGGGCTGCTGGCGAAGCTGGCCGGCGTGCCCTACTGCTCCGACGCGGAGCTCGCCTCGATCCCGACCGCGGCAGGGACCGGTGCGGCGCAGCTCGCCCACCCGACCTGCCCGGCCGCCTCCAGGGTCGGCAGCGTCGCGGTCGCCGCCGGGGCCGGCTCGAGCCCGGTCTTCGTCGACACCGGCAGCGTGTATCTGGCCGGCCCCTACAAGGGAGCGCCGCTCAGCCTCGCCTTCGTCACCCCGGCGCTGGCGGGCCCGTTCGACCTCGGCAACGTGGTGGTGCGGGCGGCGCTGAAGGTCGACCCCGAAACCGCCCAGGTCGAGGCCGTCTCCGACCCAATCCCGACGATCCTCGCCGGCATCCCGCTCAACCTGCGGGAGATCCGGGTGAAGATCGATCGTGACCGGTTCATGCTCAACCCGACCAGCTGCGCCGAAACCGCGGTCGAGGTCGGGGCCAGCGGGGCCGCTGGCGCCAGCGCCACGGGGCTCGACCGCTTCCAGGCGGCTTCCTGCGCCAGCCTCGGCTTCGCGCCGAAGCTCGCGCTGCGGCTGCAGGGCGGGATGAAGCGCAGCGCCTATCCGAAGCTGACCGCGACGCTGACGGCGAAGCCGAGGCAGGCCAACCTCTCGCGGGTCGCGGTGACGATGCCGCACTCCGAGTTCCTCGCCCAGGAGCACCTCGGCAACATCTGCACCCGGGTGCAGTACGCCGCCTCCGAATGCCCCAAGGCCACGATCTACGGCTACGCCAAGGCGTACACGCCGCTGCTCGACGAGCCGCTCGAAGGGCCGGTCTACCTGCGGGCGAGCAGCCACCCGCTGCCCGACCTGGTCGCCGCCCTGCGCGGGCAGATCGCGATCGACCTGGCCGGTCGCATCGACTCGGTCAACGGGCGGATCCGGACCTCGTTCGAGACGATCCCCGACGCGCCGATCACCAAGTTCGTGCTGGCGATGAAGGGCGGCGAGAAGAGCCTCCTGGTCAACAGCCGCGACCTCTGCGTCGCCGGACCGGGCAAGGCGACGATCAGGATCGACGGCCAGAACGGCAAGACCGCCGACCAGCGACGCGCTCCGCGGCTCAGCTGCGGGAAGGGGAAGTAGCCGCGGCGGTCCGCACCAGTTGGTTGCCGTCCGACCCCCCTCCCTGGGACGGCGCCAAGGCAACACGGCAGCCGAGGGACGCCGGGGAGCTGATGCTCCTCGGCGTCCGGCCTGCTGGCGGCGGGTGGCACCTGGCAGACGGGGTGCGCACGGCATAGCCTCCCCTGCGTGATCCTTGCGATCGACCAGGGGACTACCGGGACGACCTGCCTCGTCTTCGACGGCGAGGCCCAGCTCGTCGGCCGCGCCTACTCGGAGTTCGGCCAGCACTTCCCGCGGCCGGGCTGGGTCGAGCACGACGCGAACGAGATCTGGGACGTGACCAGGGAGGTGGCGCGCGGGGCGCTCGCCGACGCCGGCGCCCGGGGCGGCGACCTGCGGGCGATCGGGATCACCAACCAGCGCGAGACCGTCGTCGCCTGGGACCCGGCGAGCGGCGAGCCGATCCACCGCGCCCTCGTCTGGCAGGACCGGCGCACCGCCGCGCGCTGCGACGAGCTGCGCGCCGCCGGGCACGAAGCGCTGGTCCGCGAGCGCACCGGGCTGACGATCGACCCCTACTTCTCCGCCACCAAGATCGAGTGGCTGCTGCGCAACGTCGAGGGAGCGGAGCGGGCGGTGTTCGGCACGATCGACGCCTGGCTGCTCTACAAGCTGACCGGCGAGCACGTCACCGACTACTCGAACGCCTCGCGGACGATGCTGTTCGACATCCGCCGGCTGCAGTGGGACCCCGAGCTCTGCGCGCTGCTCGGCGTCGACCCCGAGCGGCTGCCGCGGGCGCTGCCCTCCGCCGGCGTCTTCGGCACCACGACCGAGTTCGGCGGCGAGGTCCCGGTCGCCGGGGTCGCCGGTGACCAGCAGGCGGCGCTGTTCGGCCAGGCCTGCCTGGCGCCGGGGATGGCGAAGAACACCTACGGCACCGGCAGCTTCGTCCTGCTCAACGCCGGCAGCGAGCCGCCGCCCCCGCCCGAGGGGTTGCTGAGCACCGTCGCCTGGGGCATCGGCGAGGAGACGACCTACGCGCTGGAGGCCTCGATCTTCGTCACCGGCGCCGCCGTGCAGTGGCTGCGCGACGGGCTCGGGATCATCGCGGAGGCAGCCGAGACCGAGGCGCTCGCCGCTTCGCTGCAGTCCAACGACGGCGTCTACTTCGTGCCGGCGCTGACCGGGCTCGGCTCGCCGCACTGGGACCCCTACGCGCGCGGCACGATCGTCGGCCTCACTCGCGGCAGCGGCCGCGCCCACCTGGCGCGGGCGGCGCTGGAGGCGATCGCCTACCAGACCGTCGACGCGGTCCGCGCCCAGGAGGCGGCGGCCGGCGCGCGGCTGAGCCTGCTGAAGGCCGACGGCGGCGCCGTCGCCAACCGCTGGCTGATGCAGTTCCAGGCCGACGTGCTGGGGGCGCCGGTGGCGGTGCCGGAGATCGCCGAGACGACGGCGCTCGGCGCCGCCTACCTGGCCGGAATCGCGACCGGCGCCTGGACGCCGCAGCGGGTCGCCGAGATGTGGCGCGAGGCGGCGCGCTATGAGCCGCGGATGGGGGAGGCCGAGCGCGAGGCGCTGCTCGCCGGCTGGCACGAGGCGCTTGCCCGCTCCCTCCATTCGGCGGGCGTGCCGGCCGAGTAACCGACGCGGCGGATTAGGTTACGAGGCTACGGCGGGGTTGACCCGCCGATTTCTCTTATGGCGGACATGAAGCCACAGGTCTACAAGGACCCGCGCCCGGCGGAGTACTTCGACCAGTTCCACGAGGCGGCCCGCAAGAAGATCGGCTGGACCTACAACGTCGCCCGCGCGATCGTCAGCCTGCCGACCTGGCTGCTCTACCGGGTGCGCCAGATCGACGTCAAGAACGTGCCCAAGCACGGCGCGGTGATCATCGCGCCCAACCACTTCAGCCAGATGGACCACTTCTTCGTCGGCCTCTACCTGCCGCGGCGGATCTGCTTCATGGCCAAGTCCCAGCTCTTCGGCCCGCCGGTCCTCACCTACGTCTACAAGCACGGCGGCGCCTTCCCGATCCGCCGCGGCCATCGCGACGAGGAGGCGATCAAGACCTCGAAGGCGATCCTCGGCCGCGGCGACACCCTGCTCGTCTACGCCGAGGGCGGCCGCTCGCGCAGTGGCGAGCTGGGCGAGCCGAAACCGGGCATCGGCCGCATCGCCCTGGAGTCCGGCGCCCCCGTCGTCCCGGTCGCCGTCTTCGGCTCGGCCGGCGTGCGCCGCTGGAAGCGGCTGCGCTTCCCGCGGGTCACCGTCCGCTACGGCGAGCCGCTCAGCTTCCCGGTCGAGCCCGACCCCCCGCGCGAGCGTCAGCTCGAGGTCGCGACCGAGATCTTCAACCGCGTGCGCGAGCTCTACGAGGGGCTGGCTACTCGTAACGAGGCCGGATCCGCGAGTAGAACTCCGGATCGTGCCCAGGCGTGATCACCGCGTCGGGATACTGACCGTGGAACAGCCGCAGCTCCTGTAGGGAGCGGCGGAAGTTGTGGGCGTCGAAGGGCCGGGGCGGCGGCTTCAGGCTGCCGTCGAGCTGGCCGGCCAGGTACATCGCGTCGCCGCCGATCACGAAGTCGTGCTGGGAGAGGCTGCAGATCACCGACATGTGGCCGGCGCTGTGGCCGGGCGTGAAGGCGAGCCGGACGGAGCCGTCGCCGAAGAGGTCGAAGGTGCGGGCGAAGCTGGCGTAGGAGTCGATGCCGCCGCGGTCGAAGTCGACCGTGCGGTAGTCGAAGGCGTAGTCGAAGTGGGCGCGCCGGTAGCCGTTCAGCGCCGGTTTGGAGATCGTCGTCGCCGACTCCCACTCGGGGGCGCTGACGACGAAGGTCGAGCGCGGGAACTCGGAGATCGCCGAGGTGTGGTCGAGGTGGAGGTGGGTCATGACCACGATCGGGACCTCGCCCGGCTCCAGCCCTTTGGCGCGCAGCTGCGAGGGCACGTCTTCGCCGGGCTCGAGGCTCGGCTTGCCGAAGCGGTTGGCGGTGCCGCCGAAGTTCTCGCGGCCGTCGGTGGCGATCGAGGGGTGCAGGCCGGTGTCGACGAGGATCGCGCCGGCGCTGGGGTGGCGGATGAGGAAGGCCGGGACCGGGAGCACGTTCGGGTTCTTGCCGCTGAGCAGCGCCCGCGCCATCTTCAGGTTGCGAAAGCCACGGCCGCCCGGGTCGACCATCGTCGCTTCGGGGAAGTCGACGTGGCCGGCGACCATCGGTTCGACGGCGACGTGGGCGCCGGGGGTGCCGCCGGCGAGCGGCTCGTGCAGGGGCTGCGGTTCGACGTGGACCTTCATCGTCGTCACATATAAGCCCCTCCGAGCGCCGATAGGCTTGCCCGGCGATGGCTGAAAGCTCGCATTCGCAGGTGTTTCGGGAGGGTCTGCTCGAGGGCCAGGTGGTCGCCGTCTCCGGCGCCGGGACCGGCTTCGGGCGCGAGACCGCGCTGGAGCTGGCGCGGCTCGGCGCCACCGTGGTCGGCTGCGGCCGCCGCCCCGAGCCGCTGGCGGAGACGGCGGAGCTCGCCGCCGGCCTGCCCGGCCGCTTCGAGCACGAAGCGCTCGACATCCGCGAGGAGGAGCCCGTCGAGCGCTTCTTCGACGCCCTGCTCGAGCGCCACGGCCGGCTCGACGTCCTGCTCAACAACGCCGGCGGCCAGTTCCTCGCCCCGGCCGAGTCGATCACCCCGAAAGGGTTCCGCACGGTGATCGACCTCAACGTCAACGGCACCTGGCTGATGACCCACGCGGCGGCGACCAAGGCCTTCATCCCGCAGGAGGGCGGCAAGGTGATCAGCGTCACCCTCTCGCCCCACAACGGGATGCCGGGGATGGTCCACTCCGGCGCCGCCCGCGCCGCGGTCGAGAACATGATGCGGACGCTGGCGATCGAGTGGTCGCGGTTTCAGATCAAGACCTGCGCCCTGGCCGCCGGCCAGTTCGCCACCGAGACCTTCCTCACCAAGTACCCGCAGGCGGTGCTCGACCACGTCGCCCGCTCGGTCCCGCTCGGGCGCACCGGCCGCGCCGAGGAGATCGCCTGGATGGTCGCCTACCTGGCCTCGCCGGCGGGCGACTTCGTCTCCGGCACGACGATCACGATCGACGGCGCCCGCGACGACTGGGTCGGCCCCTGGCCGCCGCAGACCCTGACCACCGAGAGCGGCGAGGCCGTCGCCGAGGAGCGCAGGGACTAAGACCCATCGATCGTTTAGGTTCCCACCGTCCAATCGCAGACGGGAGGCTGGGACGTGGGACTGTTGAAGCGGCTGTTGGGCGGGGAGCAGGTTGGCCAGGGCAAGCGACGCCCGTCGGCGGAGCTCGACGCGGATCCCCGCTGGCTCGAGGACGCCGAGCGGTTCGGGAGCATTCGAATCGATGTCGTGGGTGAGTCCCACTACCAGCCCGCAATTCGGGCAGCCTGCGGTTGGGTGCCTGGGACTGAGACTCACTTCGAATGCATGGCCGAGTTGGTTCCGGAGCCGACGAACCCACACGACTCCAACGCGATCATGGTCAGGATCGAGGGCAGGCAGGTCGGCTACCTGTCCCGGAAAGACGCAGTGCGACTTGGGCCGTCCATCGCGGAGATGACCGCCGCGCAGGGCGTCGGGATGTGCAGGGCCTTCATCGCTGGCCGGGCGGATGGCGAGACCGACAATCTCGGCGTGTTCCTGCACCTCGACGCCGAGGTGATCTAGCCGTAGTTCCACGGAAGGAGCGCTCGCGATATTGACCAGCCTCTGGTGTGGTCAATCTCGCAAGCGCGAGAGAGGGCGAGTGTGGTTGAGCTTTCCCGGGCTCAGCGCGGCTCGAGGATGACGAGCGGAATCTCGCGCTCGGTGCGGGCGGCGTAGTCCTCGTAGCCCTTGTAGGCGGCGACCGCCTTCGGCCAGAGGCGCTCGCGCTCGGGCGGCGTGGCGACGCGGGCGTGGACCGGCAGCACCTCGTCGCGCAGCCGGACCGTCGTGTCGGGATTCGCGACGAGGTTGTGGAACCAGGCCGGGTTCTTGGGATAGCCGCCTTTGGAGGCGATCACGACGAGGTCGTCGCCGTCGCGGACGTAGAGCAGTGGGGAGGTCCGCTTGGTGCCGCTCTTGGCGCCGACGTGGTCGAGCAGCAGCATCCTGCCGCGCACGCCAGGCACGAGCTGCCCGAGGCGCCCACCCGACCTCTTGTAGAGGAAGGTGTGGGCGCCCATCAGGCGTCGGGTGACCGGCCAGATGTGGTCGGCCAGGTCCAGGTAGCGCGGGCCCCTGCTCCCTGTCGCCGGCTGGCTCAGGTGTACATCCCCCCGAACATGCCGCCGGTCACGTTCAGCACCTGGCCGTGCACGTAGTTGGCCAGCGGGCTGGCGAGGAAGAGGACCGGGCCGGCGGCCTCGGAGGGCTGCGCGGCGCGGCCGAGCGGGATCACGGCCTGGGCCATCGCCCGCATCTGCTCGGGGATGCCGAGCTCGATCTTCTCGCCGGTCGGGGCGGTCATCTCCCCGCCCTCCTCCTTGGCCTGGGTCAGCCGCGTGTCGACGAAGCCGAAGGCGACGGCGTTGACGTTGATCTTGAACTGGCCCCACTCCTTGGCCAGCGTTTTGGTCAGGCCGACGACGGCCATCTTGGCCGAGGAGTAGTTGGCCTGGCCGGGGTTGCCCATCGTGCCCGAGGTCGAGGAGACGTTGATGATCTTGCGGAAGACCTCTTTGTCTTCGCTGCGCTCGGCCTTGGCCGCCTCGCGCCAGTGCGGCGCCAGCGCCCGGGCGACGCGGAAGGGGACGGCGGTGTGGATTTCGATCATCGCCTGAAACTGCTCGTCGCTCATCCGGTGCACGACGCCGTCCCAGGTGTAGCCGGCGTTGTTGACGACGATGTCGACGCCGCCGAAGGCCTCGACGCCGGCGGCGACGAGGTCGTCGCAGGCGCCGGTCTTGGTCAGGTCCCCGGCGAAGACAGCGGTCTCGCCGTCGATCTCCTTCGAAGCTTCCTCGGCGACGTCGGCGTCGAGGTCGTTGATCAGCACCTGCGCACCCTCGCCGACGAACAGTTCAGCGGTGGCGCGGCCGATCCCGCGAGCCGAGCCGGTGACGATCGCCCTTTTGCCCTCAAGCAGTCCCATCGATTACCTCTCCTTTGTTTCTTGCAGTCGCGGTCGCGGAGGCTACATCGAATCGCGTAACACTGGTCGACTGGCCAGTCAACCGATTGGCGACGGCGACAGGGCCGGGTGGGGGCGAGGGCTGGTGCTGTCAGGCGAGGTGGACGCCGCCGTCGGCGTCGAGGCGCCAGTGCGGGTTGTGGGCGACCTCCCACGGATGCCCCTCGGGGTCGACGAAGACGCCGCTGTAGCCGCCCCAGAAGGTCTCGGCGGGCTCGCGGGCGATCTCGGCACCGGCCGCCCGCGCCTCTTCGAGCGCCGCGTCGACCTCGGCCGGCGAGCCGAGGTTGAGCGCCAGGGTGACGCCGCCCCAGCCCGGCGAGTCCTCGACGCCGCTGTCCTCGGCGAGGCGGGCGCGGTCCCACAGTGCCAGCACCATGTCGCCGGCCTGGAAGAAGGCGACGTCGTCGCCCGGCTCGGCGCCGCTGCGCCAGCCGAGCGCTTCGTAGAAGCGCCGCGCCCGCGCCAGGTCGGCGACGCCGAGGGTGATCAGGCTGACCCGCTGCTTCACGCGTCCGAGTATTCCAGTCAGAATGGCCTCGTGGGCGACCTGGGGAGCATCTTCGGCCTCGCGCTGGTGGCGATGTTCAATCCCACCCTGCTGGCGGCGGTGACGGTGATGATGCTGCTGCCGAAGACGAAGACGCTGATGTTCGGCTACCTGCTCGGCGCCTACCTGACCAGCATCACCGTCGGGATGGTCGTTGTCTACACGCTGCACGACACGAGCTCCGTCGAAACCACGCGGCAGACGCTGAGCCCGATCGAGGACCTGGCGCTCGGCTTCATCCTCGTCGTCGTCGGGCTCGTGCTGCGCAGCGGCCGGGCCCAGCAGGCGCGCGAGCGGCGCCGCGAGCGCAAGGAGACGAATGGCAAGGAGAAGAAGCAGTCCTGGCCGGAACGGATGCTCGGCCGCGGCTCGGCCCGGGTCACCTTCGCGGTCGGCGCCCTGCTCAGCTTTCCCGGCGTCTCCTACCTCACCGCGCTCAACCGGATCGCCGATCTCGAGTGGACGGCGGCGCCGACGGCGCTGCTGGTGATCGGCTTCTGCCTGATGCAGCAGATGCTGCTGGAGCTGCCGCTGATCGGCTTCGTGGTGGCGCCGGACCGGACCCAGGACGCGGTCGTCCGCTTCCGGGAGTGGCTCGGGCGCAACGGCCGCGCGGCGCTGCAGATCGTGGTGATCGTGATCGGCGTGCTGCTGATCGTCCGCGGGGCGGTCGAGCTGCTGACCTGATGTGGCGTTCCCCCGATGGCGGGGGCGGGCGGCAGCGGCAGAGTGGCGCCGATGAAGGTGCTCGTCGCCTATGCCTCCAAGCGCGGCTCGACCGCGGAGATCGCCGCGGCGGTCGCCGAGGAGCTGCGCGCCGCCGGCCTCGACGTCGATTGCGTCGACAGCGGTGAGGTGGAGGACCTCGGCGGCTACGAAGCCGTCGTCCTCGGCAGCGCCGTCTACACCAAACGCTGGCGCGGCGACGCGCGTCACCTGCTCAAACGGCACCGCAAGGAGCTGGCGACGCTCCCCTTCTGGGTTTTCAGCTCCGGGCCGGTCGGCGACCCGGCCAACGACAATCCCGATTGGGAGGAGCCGCCGCGAACGATCGAAAAGGTCGAGGAGCTGGGGGGCAGGGGGCACGCGATCTTCGGCGGCCGGGTGCCGGCGGAGCCGAAGGGGCCGCTGGAGAAGGCGATGGTCAACTACACGCCGCCCGAGTTCCGCGACCGCCGCGACTGGGACGAGATCCGGGCCTGGGCGCGCGGCGTCGCCGCTGAGCTCGCCGGCAGCTAGTCGCGCTCGGCCGCGGCGGCGATCGCCGCCAGGTCGCGCGGGCGCAGCAGCGCGAGGAGGGTCGACCCCTCGATGACGGCGATGCCGCCCTTGCGCATCCGCGCGTGGGCGCCGGTGAGGCGGGCGACCTCGTCGGAGAAGTCGGGCTCGTGGCCGACGAGGAGGACGTCGCCGCGGCCGGCGGCGAGGGCGAGGGAGTCGAAGGCGCCGCCGCGCAGCTCCTCGGCGGTCTCCGGCTCGATCCCGAGCGCCTCGCAGGCGAGGCGGGCGGTCTCGGCGGCGCGGGTCTTGGGACTGGTCAGGCAGGCGTCGGGCACGGCGCCGAGGGTGGCCAGCGCGCGGCCCGCCGCACGCGCCTGCCGCTCGCCCTTGGCGGTCAGCCGCCGGGCCGCGTCGCCGTCGCTATTTGCGTCCTCGGCGTCGCCATGTCTGAGCAGGCAGATAACGCTCATCTGAGCCAATCATTAGCATCCCCTTACATGCCAATTTCGTTTGGCCGTCGTCTCCTCGTAGTTCCGCTCGCGCTCGCAGCCCTCCTGGTTGGTCCGAGCGCGGCGACGCCCGCTGGGCAGATAGTGCTCTACGGGGCCGCCTCCGGCACCCACCTGACCTTGACCACGCGCGGCGACACGCTCCTCGCCAACGGCCTCATGGCCCAGCGCAAGCCGCTCGGCTGTCAGCTGCGGAGCCGTGTCCAGGCGGTCTGCCCGCTCGCCAATGCCGACGCGGTCGAATTGCAGATGGGCCCGTCCGGCGACTTCGTCGAAATCGCCGATCCGCTGCCGGTCCCGGTCACCGCCTATCTCGGCGACGGCTCCGACAAAATGATCGGCAACGCCGAGCGCGACACCTGCTACTCGGAGGGCGCGCGGCGGAACCGCTGCATCGGCGGCGGCGGCAATGACGTCTGCATCACCGGCCAGCGCAACAGCGACTGTGTCGGCGACGGCGGCAACGACTACTGCGAACACGGTGACGGCAGCGACGGCTGCTGGGGCGGGCCCGGCAACGACATCTGCAAGATGGGCCCGGGTCAGGACGGCTGCCACGGCGGGCCCGGCAACGACCGTCTCTACGGCGGCTCCAGCCCCGACCAGCTCTACGGCGGCCCCGGCTGGGACTACTGCAACGGCGGCCCCGGCCGCGGCAGGTCGCACGAGTGCGACGCCGGGCCCAAGCACTGAGGCGTCACGACAAGCAGGTTTTTAGGCCCGCGCCGGGAACCCTTCCTCCAAGTCCAACGAGGAGGAAGCGATGCAGCCATCGGACTACCCACTCGAGTTCGCGGTCGAGTACCCCGAGCGTGACCTGAACCGGCTGACGAGCGCGTTTCGGATCTTCACCGTGATCCCGATCGCGATCGTCCTCGGCCTGCTCACCGGCGGCGGCAACTGGGGTGGCAGCAACGGCGAATACTGGTTCTCGCTGGCCGGCACCGGCGTCGGCGTCCTCTTCCTGCCGACCGCGCTGATGGTCGTCTTTCGCAAGAAGTACCCGCGCTGGTGGTACGACTGGAATCTGCAGGTGATGCGCTTCGCCAACCGGGTCGGCGTTTACCTGCTGCTGATGGACGACCGCTACCCCTCGACTGACGAGGAGCAGTCGGTCCGCCTCGAGTTCCCCTACCCGAACGTCGAGACCGACCTCGAACGGGGGATGCCGATCGTCAAGTGGCTGCTGGCGATCCCCCACTACATCGTCCTCATCTTCCTCGACATCGGCGTCTTCTTCGTCGCGATCTGGGTCTGGTTCGCGATTCTCTTCACCGGCCGCTATCCGCGTGGCAGCTTCGACTTCATCGAAGGCGTGATCCGCTGGCACAACCGCGTCGCGGTCTACGCCTTTGCGCTGACCACGGACAAGTACCCGCCGTTCCGGCTCTCCGCCTGAGCGCCCGGTAGCCACCGAGCGTGCGCGCTGGCATCCTGTGCCGGTGCGCCCGCTCGCCCTCGCCGTCGCCTGTCTGACCCTCGCTGCCGGCGTGATCGCGGTCGCGGATGCGGGCGCCGCCGAAGAGGGCGCTGCGCCGCGGGTGATCGGCGGCAAAGCCGCCGCCCGGGGCGAACTGCCCTCGCTCGCTTTCATCTACTACATCCTCTCGGGAGACAAGACGGTGACCGACTGCACCGGCACCGTCGTCGCGCCGCGCCTCGTGCTGACGGCTGCCCACTGCGTGCATCCCGTGAGCTCGCACTTCGAAATCGAGCGGTTCCGCGTGATCGTCGGCGACGTCAAGCTGACCGGGCCTGATCGGCGCACGCTCGGCGTCGCCCGGGCCGTCAGGTACCCCGGCTACGTGCGCGAGACCGGCCGTGGCGACGTCGGCCTGCTCGAACTCAGCGAACCCGCGGGGGTGCCGGCGATGCTGCTGGCGAGCCGACGCTTCTGGTCGCCGGGCGACGAAGGCGAAGTCGCCGGCTGGGGCCAGGTCGGCCTGCGCCAGCGCGACCTGACCTATCTCCTGCACCGAGCTACGCTGACCGTGACCGGGCGTGGCGAGTGCAGGGCGACCGGCGGCGGCACTGGCCAGCTCTGCGCGATCGATGCGGCCCGCGCCAAGGCGACCCCGTGCTTCGGCGACTCGGGCGGTCCGCTGCTGATGCGCCGGCCCGGGGACCGCAAGCTGGTTGAGATCGCGGTCGTCCACGGCAGCGACGCCCCCTGCAACCCGAGTCACCCGACCATCTTCACCTCGACCGTGCCGATCGCACACTGGGTGCGGGCGCGGGTACGCGAATCGCGTGAACGCTCAGCCGGCGGCGAAGCGCCGCAGCGCCTCGCGACCGCCGCCGATTAGCGGTTCGCCGTGGGCGAAGAGGAGGTGGTCGAACTCCTCCTCGTCGGCAAGGGTCGCGCAGTGCGCTCTAACCGAGCGCTTGACCCCCTCCGGGTCGTCGCCGATCAGGTTGTCTGGAACGAAGCCGAGCTCGCCGTAGCGGATCACGCTGTCGGCGAAGAGCAGGGCCCCGCCACCCGCCTCGATCCGCAGCACCGTGTCCTCGGGGCAGATCGAGTCCATCTCCAGCGCGACGACGTCGGGCGCGAGCCGCTCGCCGAAGGCAAACCCCTCGACCGCCGGCCCGCCGACGAACTCGTGCAGCCCCGCCTCGTGGCAGAGGATCGGGCACCCGAACCGCTCCACCAGCTGCGCCGCGTGCCGCAGGTGATGCCGGTTGGAGAGCACCACCCGCTCCACGCCCCGCTCCTCGAACCACCCGATCCCCTCGTCGGGAAGCAACGGATCGATCGCCGTCCGCGACCCGACCACGTAATGGCATCCCACCTCGACCCCGATGCTCGGATGCTTCGCCTTCCAGTGGAAGACCCCGGGAATCAGCTCCTGCATGGGGCGGAAGCTACACCCCCATCGTCTTGCCGATGATCTCTTTCATGAGTGGCGAACGGGGAACGGGGGGACACGTCCGATCGCGCGAGGACAAGGACTTGCTGCAATGCGCTATTCGATCAGGAGGGCGAAGACCGGGCGTGATCGGGGTGGCGCTGGCGATGTGTCCGGATTGTGCCCATTGAGATGGGGCCCTCATTGTGAAGCCAGGGCGGATGGGCGCATGGTCTTTTCGTGGATTGGACTTCCGGGCAGGAGCAGCTACGCACAGATCGCCAACGGAAGTATCTGAACTGCGGGGCCAGTGATAGCCGGTTGTAGTGCTGCGACATCGTCTCCAAGCCGTATTTCCGGCTCGGCCTGCTCGAGGTCGGCATCGCCATCCTCACCCGGCCAGGTGTCGCCTTCTACGCCGGCTGCCTCTCGTGCAGCGCTCTCCATCTCTTCAACGTCGAGGGCTCCGGCGATCGACGCGAGCAGCGTGAACGTGCCCCAGGTCGCTACCTGTCCAAGGGCCGGGAGAAGAGACATTACGGATCGGCGAAAGAGGTTCACGACCTCATCTCCCGTTGGCCAGACCTGGGTGACCTTCCCCACCACCGTGAAGCGCGACGTATGAAGGATCTCCAGAGTTGGGCCGTCAACAAACCTCTTGTCGAGCGTTAGGACAAGTGCTGGAGCGTTTTCTTGGCTCACGACGACGTCAACCATTCCGCTGCGGTCGAGGTCATCCTGGAGTGCGACAAATAGGCGCTTCATGGTCTGAAGCTGGCCCAGCTCCGAGGTGTCTTGATCCATCGCTTCCTTGGCGAGTCTTCGCGCTTGGTCTCTCCGCTCTTGACGCGTCATGTCTGACACGTCTGGGGACTCGGGGGTGCCTTCGTCGCCCATCAAGGGCAGTGCAAGGTCGAGTAGGCGGACGATCTGATCAACGACCCGACGTAGCGGAGCGACTGCGGGACCGGTACCGACCGAAATCATGTCCCCGGGCTCGACGTTGTCTATCTCAAGCCCCTTGATTTGGCCGCTGCGCTTTAGCTCATCGTGCAGGGTGATAAACAAAGATGCTTCCGTGTGTTGGCTCACCATTCGGGACTCCGAGCCGACAATCTCGCGTGCGCTGCTCTCTCGCCCCGCTCCAACTCCCAGGAGATCGAAGATCTTCAGATTGCCCCGGAGGTTCTTGACTGCCTCAGAGGCTCGATCGTCACGGTGTACGTCCTCTCGCTTGAGAGCAACACCGCCCATGAGTGCGGCCGCGAAGGCCATCGACATATCCGTGTCCAGGTAGAACGGATGCAGCAGCTCAACTGCCGAATTCCCTGCTTTGGTCATGGCGCTTATCGCTTCGGGTGGCGGGTGCGGTCCACGAGGCGGAACCTCTCGCCTTTCTTGCCCGGCGGGAGCGGATTTCCCTTAACCGAGGTCACCTCAGCGCCGGTGCGGCCTCCCCGGGGTCCGATCCGTTCATATTGACCGCTGACCGGCGTCTTGGTTCCGGGCGGAAGATTGTTCGTCGCAGGTTTCTTGGGCATCCGTTCCTAGAGATAGTTCTTGATCCATTCGCTGCCGCTGCTGTTGATTCCGACCCAGGCGGCCGCGCGACTCGTTACGTCAATGACGAGCAACGTGTCGTTGCTGTCGATGTGCGGCAGTAGTCGATCCCTGAGTTCAACGGGCGTCTCCGTCGTGCGGACGAGCCACGTCGAATCAAGGTGGTGCCACCACGCGGTCCTCTTGAGGGCTTCGATCAGGCTTTGGTAGTTCTGGCCCGGTCGGTGAAGGTCATATCCGACCAATAGCGTTCGCATCAATCCGCACGTCCTGGGTGAGGTTGTGGTTTACTTATATCTAAACCCTAGCATGTCGAGGCGCGGAATGAAGGTTTCAGGGGGCGAGTTCACTGGTATATAAACCATTGTTCGATGTTCTACGCGATGGCTCGAGCCGAAGACTCGTATGGGGATCTGACCCCTCGGGGCGGTTCCGCGCCCGCGAATACTTCGACGGGCTCTCCGAGCGAGAGCAGGCGAAGTTCGAGCCGCTGTTCCGACGCCTTGCAGAGACCGGAAAAATTCACAACCGAGAGCGCTTCGTAAAAGAGCCCGGGGGCATTTATTGCTTCAAGACCCACGCCCGCCGGATTGCTTGCTTTGAATTCGGGAGAGACATTGTCCTGATCCACGGGTTTACGAAGAAGACAACCAGGAGCAAGAGGAGTTCGCGCCATCTTGAAAAGGCGGCGAACTTGCGGCTTGAGTTTCTAGAAGCAGCAAAGAGAAGAGGGTGCAACTGACATGAGGAAGGACAAGGAGACCAAAACCACCGGCTATCAGCGCCTCGTCGAGGAGGAGACGCTGATGTTCGAGGCGACTGAGCTGATCTCTGAACTTCTGGAGGCGCAGGAGGTGAGCAGAAAGGAGCTCGCGGATCGTCTGGGCAAGTCGAAGGGCTATGTAACTCAGGTCCTCGCAGGCGACCGAAACATGACCCTGAAGACGCTGGCGGACCTTGCATTCGCACTCGGCCGTCGCATTGAACTGGGGGCAGTTCCTCTCGCGAAGGGCGATAGCGGTATCGACGGTGGTGCTCGCCCGTCGGTCGTTCGTGTTCGGGCCGGCGTTGGTGACCTGGCGAGGCGGTCGCGGTGCTGTGGGGCACCGCACCCGCCTCGGGTGGGATGCCTCGAAGCGTCTAGCGGTGGCACTTCGCGCGCCTTGTGGGTCTCTGCGCATCTGGTGACGGGGGATCAGCGTTCGACGGTGTCGGCGAATAAGCCCGAGTTCGACCAGGTCGCAGGCTGACTGCCTTGACCCACGTAAACGACAAACCTGCCCGCGACGCCGCCGAGGTCAACTTCGACTCGGTCGCCCGGGTCGCGAGTGTTGTGCAGCTCCAGAGCATTTCCCTTCAGGGCTCTGGGTGCTCCATCAATGTGTCTCCCCATGAAATCCCGACCGGATGGGCGACCGATGCGTTTGTGGGCTTCGACACCGCTTCAGAGCAAATGGAGAAGGGCAGCGGTCAGCTGAAGATCCACGCCGCGTTTATTGCCGTCTTCAACCGTGCCTGGGACAACGAGGTGCTAACGGAACCGCCCAAACTTGATCCCGAGAATCCGCCTGAGGTCGAGATCCACGCAACTTTCTCTCTTTCGTATTCGATTCCGGCGGAGCCGCCCTTTACCGACGACGATGCGCTCAGCTTCGCGGCCGCAAACGGAACCCTCCATGCCTGGCCGTACTGGCGAGAGTTTGCCGACAGCATGGCCCACCGCATGGAGATTCCACGATTGATGATCGGCGTGTTCAAGCTCCCTTCCGCGCACGACCCGGTCGACGAAATGGAGCCCAACGCAGAGGATGCGGGCGACTAGGTCGACCCGCGTTGTTCGAGGCGATCGACCGCGGCTCCGACCTGCTCTATTGAGCTCTCGAGCGCTGCTGCTAGGCGCTGAACGGTCGCCCAGGTTGGATTGGCGAGAACTCGCTCAATAAGAGAGAGGGTTCCAGTCGTGTCCGCCGAGGATCAGATCGAGCGGGCGCGGCGCGATGTGTCCGGATTATGTCCGCCTACGCCAGAGGGCACGTCAGATACGCACGAAACCCCTGCAAAACCTCACAACCCCATCGTCTTGCCGATGATCTCTTTCATGATCTCGTCGGTGCCGCCGCCGATCGGGCCGAGGCGGGCGTCGCGGACGGCGCGCTCGATGCCGTACTCGCGCATGTAGCCGTAGCCGCCGTGGATCTGGAGGGACTGGTCGGCGATCTCGACGGCGGCGCGCTGGGTCATCAGCTTTGCCATCGAGACCTCGGTGATGCAGTCCTGGCCGGTGTGGAAGAGGCGCAGGGCGTCGTAGGTGAGGGCGCGGGCGGCTTCGGCGCGGGTCGCCATCTCGGCGACCTGGTGGCGGATCGCCTGGAACTTGCCGATCGGGCGGCCGAAGGCTTCGCGCTCGAGGGCGTAGGCGACGGTGACCTCGATCAGGCGCTGCATCGCGCCGACGGCGCCGACCGCCATCAGCAGCCGCTCCCAGGCGAAGTTGGCCATGATCAGCTTGAAGCCGCCGTTCTCCTCGCCGAGCAGGTTCTCGGCCGGGACCTCGACGTCGGTGAAGGAGAGCTCGCCGGTGTCGGATGAGTGCCAGCCCATCTTCTCCAGCTTCTGCGCGACCTCGTAGCCGGGCATCTCGCGCTCGAGGACGAGGAAGGAGATGCCGCCGTGGCCGCCCTCCTCGGTCGTCTTGCAGGCGCAGACGAGGAAGTCGGCGCGGACGCCGTTGGTGATGAAGGTCTTGGCGCCGTTGACGAGGTAGCCGCCGTCGATCTTCTTCGCCGTGGTGGTGAGCCCGGCGACGTCGGAGCCGGCGCCGGGCTCGGTGATGCCGAGGGCGCCGATCTTCTCGCCGGCGATCCCCGGCACCAGCCAGCGCTGCTTCTGCTCCTCGGTGCCGAAGTTGAAGATCGGCGGCATCGCGATCGAGGTGTGGGCGTTGAGGCCGGCGGCGACGCCGCCGGAGCCGCCGGAGCGGGCCAGCTCCTCGACCCAGACCGCGTCGTGCAGGTGGTCGCCGCCCTGGCCGCCGTAGCGCTCGGGGAACTTCAGCCCGAGGAAGCCGAGCTCGGCGCAGCGCCCGTACAGCTCGCGGGGGAATTCCCGCGCCGCCTCCCACTCGTCGACGTGCGGCGCGATCTCGCTGGCGACGAAGCGGGCGACGCTCTGCCGCAGCTCCTCGTGCTCGGTGCCGAATGGCGGCAGCGTCGCCCGCGCCCCGGTGTCCTTGATGACGGAGTCGTTCACAGCCCTGCACCGGTCCTCGGAATTAGACGGTTATGGTCGATCGAGTGAAGGCTTGGCTGCCGAGCGTCGTCGCTGATCGCGATGAGTTCCATCGCTTGATGCTCTGGCTCTGGATGGTGGCGCTTGCCCTTCAACTCGCCACCATCCTCCTTCTCATCTTCTGACTACAGCCCGTAGCTCCGCCCGATTACGTCGAGCATCACCTCGTCGGTGCCGGCACCGATCCGGTTGAGGCGGACGTCGCGGTAGGCGCGCTCGATCTCGTACTCCTTCATGTAGCCGTAGCCGCCGAGGATCTGGACGCACTCGTCGGCGACCTCGCAGGCGATGCGGGAGGCGAAGAGCTTGGCCATCGTGATCTCGCGCACCGGGTACTCGCCGTTGGCGAAGCGCCAGGCGGTCGAGTAGGTGAACTGCTTCGCCGCCTCGGTCTTGGTCGCCATCTCGGCGAACTTGTGGCGGATCGCCTGGAACTTGCCGATCGGGCGGCCAAAGGCTTCGCGCTCCTTGGCGTAGGTGAGGGTTTTCTCGATCATCCGCTCCGCCCCCGCGTGGCAGCCGGCGGCGGCGACCAGCCGCTCGCCCTGGAGCTCCCAGGCGATGTGGTAGAAGCCCTTGCCGACCTCGCCGAGGACGGCGTCGGCCGGGACGCGAACGTCCTCGAAGGCGAGTTCGCCGGTGTCGGAGGCGTGCATCCCCATCTTCTCCAGCTCGTTGGAGACGCTGAAGCCCGGCACCTTCTCGCCGTTGGAGTCGCGCAGGTCGACGACGAAGAGGGTGATGCCGGCGTGGCGCTCGTCGGGGTCGGTCTTGCAGACGAGGACGATGAAGTCGGCGCGGGGGCCGTTGGTGATGAACGTCTTCGAGCCGTTGATCACGTATTCGTCGCCGTCGCGGATCGCGGTGGTGCGGATGCCGGCGACGTCGGAGCCGGCACCCGGCTCGGTGATCCCGAGGCTGCCGATCTTGTCGCCCTTGAGGCCCGGTTCGAGGTACTTCCGCTTCTGCTCGTCGGTGCCGAGCAGGTGGATCGGCGGCAGCACCATGTCGGTCTGCACGGCGAAGCCCATGTTGGTTCCGCCCGAGCCCGAGTAGCTCATGCACTCGGCGCGGACCAGCGAGTAGAAGTAGTCGCCGCCCTGGCCGCCGTACTCCTCCGGGAAGCAGAGGCCGAGGAAGCCGAGGTCGCCGGCGCGCTTCATCGCCGAGGTCGGCCAGTAGGTGTCCTCCCACTCGTTGCGGTGGGGCCAGAGCTCCTTTTCGACCCACGAGCGCATCGACTCGCGCAGGTCTTCGTGCTCCTGGCTGAAGATGAAGTGCTTGCGCCCGGACTCGTAGTCGGGCTTGATGACGCTGGAGCCGTCGCTCGTCGCGGTCGCCACTGTCTCGTCTCCTCCGCTCGCGGGCCGGTCCCCGATGGACCCCGCCCAAAGGCGAGTGGACAGTAGCACTTCCTACTTTCGACAGCTTCGTCTATTGTTCCGCCGCGGATGAGCCCAGGGAGCTTCGAGAAGGTCAGCTACGAGGTCGCCGACGGCGTCGCCACGGTGACGCTGAACGACCCCGAGAAGCGCAACATGCTCTCCGGCCAGATGCTGGCCGAGCTGGTCGAGGCGATGGAACAGGCGCGCGACTCCGAAGCGGTCCGCGCCGTCGTCCTCACCGCGGCGGGCGACAAGGTCTTCTGCGCCGGCGCCGACCTCGGCGGGTTCGCCGCCGACGTGCCGCTGGTCCAAAAACACTTCGCCACCGACCTCTTCCTCGAGTACTTCCGGCTGATGCCGCGCCTCGGCAAGCCCTCGCTCTGCGCCGTCAACGGCCACTGCCTCGCCGGCGGCATGGGCCTGGCGCTCTCCTGCGACCTGCTGATCGCCAAGGAGGGGGCGACCTTCGGCACGCCGGAGATCAACGTCGGCGCCTTCCCCTACATGATCATGGCGATCATCTACCGCAACGTCCCGCGCAAGAAGGTCAACGAGATGATGCTGCTGGGCGAGCGGCTCTCCGCCGAGCAGGCGGTCGAGTACGGCCTCGCCAACAAGGTGGTGCCGGCGGCGGAGTTCGAGGGCGCGGTCGCCGAGTGGGCGGCAAAGCTCGCCTCCAAGAGCCCAGTGCTGATGCGCCTCGGCCACGACGCGATGTACCGCCAGCAGGACATGGCGCAGGACGACGCGCTCGAGTACCTGCGCTCGCAGCTCTCGCTCACCTTCACCACCGAGGACATCGTCGAGGGGGTCACCGCCTTCTTCGAGAAACGCGAGCCGAATTGGAAAGGACGCTGATGGCGACCGAGGAGCAGCAAGGCGAGAAGCACCTGCTGCCGGGGGCCGCCACGATGGCGGACCTCAACGAGCAGCTGCACGAGCGGCGCGAGCGGGCGAAGCTCGGCGGCGGCCGCGAGAAGATCGACAAGCAGCACGAACGCGGCAAGCTGACCGCGCGCGAGCGGATCGACCTACTGGTCGACGAGGGCAGCTTCGTCGAGATGGGGCTGCACGGCCGCCCGCACTTCAGCCAGCGGGCGATGGACGGGGTCGAGGCTCCCGCCGACGGCGTCGTCACCGGCTGGGGCGACATCGAGGGGCGCCCCTGTTGCATCGCCGCCTACGACTTCACGGTGATGGCCGGCTCGATGGGGATGACCGGCGAGCTCAAGGTCAGCCGCCTGCGCGAGATGGCGCTGACCAAGCGGATGCCGTTCGTCTGGCTGCTCGACTCGGCCGGCGCCCGCATCCAGGAGGCGACCGGCTCGCTCTTCGCCGGCTCCGGCCACCTCTTCCGCGAGGAGGTCGAAATGTCGGGGGTGATCCCGATGGTGGCGGCGATGATGGGGCCCTGCGCCGCCGGCACCGCCTACATCCCGGCGCTCGCCGACTTCGTGCCGATGGTCTCCGGCCAGGGGGCGATGGCGCTCGCCGGCCCGCACCTGACCAAAGCCGTCACCGGCGAGGACATCACGATGGAGGAGCTCGGCGGCGCCAAGGTCCACTGCCGCAAATCGGGAGTGGGCGACCTCGAGGTCGCCGACGACGAGGAGTGCATCGCCGCGATCAAGGCCTACCTCTCCTACTTCCCCTCGAGCTGGGAAGAGAAGCCGCCGCTGCGCGAGCCGAGCGACCTCGACGAGCGGATGTCGCAGAAGCTGATGGAGATCGTCCCCGATTCCAACCGCAAGCCCTACGACATGTATGAGGTGATCGCCGAGATCGTCGACGACGGCGAGTGGTTCGACCTCAAGCCGCGCTTCGCCCGCAGCGTCATCACCTGCTTCGCCCGCTTCGGCGGCCAGCCGGTCGGGATCGTCGCCAACCAGCCCAAGCACCTGGCCGGCGTCCTCGACAACGACTCCTCCGACAAGGCGGCGCGTTTCATCAACCTCTGCGACGCCTTCAACGTCCCGCTCGTCTTCCTCCAGGACATCCCCGGCTTCATGGTCGGCTCGAAAGTCGAGCACGCCGGCATCATCCGCCACGGCGCCAAGCTGCTCTACGCGGTCAGCCGCGCCACCGTGCCGAAGGTGACCGTCGTCGTCCGCAAGGCCTACGGCGCCGGCTACTACGTGATGTGCGGCAAGGCGTACGAGCCGGACCTGATCGTCGCCTGGCCCGACGCCGAGATCTCGGTGATGGGGGCCGAGGGAGCGGTCGAAATCATCGGCCGCTCGGCGATCGAGGCGGCCGAGGACCCGGAGGCGGCGCGGGAGGCGATGCTGAACGCGGTGCGCGAGCGGATCGACCCCTACATCGCCGCCGGCAACGCGGTGATCGACGAAATCATCGACCCGCGCGAGACGCGCCCGACGATCATCAAAGCGCTGCGGATGGCGCGCGACAAGAAGGTCGAAAAGCCACGCAAACGTCACGGCGTGATGCCGGTATGAGCGGGCCTATCGACTTTGTCAACCAGAGGTTGACCAACTCGACACGGGAGGCGAGATGAGCTCGTACGACGACCCGGTGATCATCAGCTGCTCGATCAGCGGCGTGATCGCCAACCGCGACCAGTGCCCGGCGATCCCCTACACGCCGGAGGAGTATGCGGCGGAGGCTCGGCGCGCGGTCGACGAGGGCGCCTCGCAGATCCACATCCACGCCCGCAAATCGGACGGCACCCCGTCGTATGAGGTCGAGGACTTCAAGGGGATCACCGAGTCGATCCTGGCCGAGGTCGGCGACGTGATCGTCAACTACTCGACCGGCGCGATCGGGATCCCGATCGAGAAGCGGATCGAGTACCTGCGCGCCTGCCGGCCCGACGTCGCGGCGCTGAACATGTCGTCGATGAACTACGCGAAGTACTCCAAGCGCCGCAAGGACTTCGTCTTCAACACGGTCTTCGAAAACAGCTTCGACACGATCATCGAGTTCCTCACCGCGATGAACGAGCTCGGGATCAAGCCCGAGCACGAGTGCTTCGACGCCGGCCACGTCGCCAACCTCGACCCGCTGCTCGACATGGGCATCCTCTCCGAGCCGCTGCAGATCTCGCTGGTGATGGGGGTGACCGGCGGCATCCGGCCGACGCCGCGCAACGTCACCGCGATGTCCGATCAGATCCCCGGCGGCCCCGAGGGCCGCAACCAGTGGCAGGTGATCGGGATCTCGCGCGACCAGTGGAAGCTGCTCGGCGCCGCGCTCGTCCTCGGCGGCAACGTCCGCGCCGGCGTCGAGGACAACCTCTACCTGCCGAACGGCGAGATGTGCCGCTCCAACGGCGACCTGATCGCCAAGGCGCGGCAGATGGCCGAGGACGTCGGCCGCCGTGCCGCCACCGTGGCCGAGGCGCGCGAGCTGCTCGGGGTGCCCAAGCGCGCGGAGGTGTGAGTCGGTGGCCGGGCTGCCGCTCTCAGACGTCCGCGTCCTCGACCTGACCCGCCTGCTTCCCGGCGGCTTCTGCTCGCTGCTGCTCGCCGACTTCGGCGCCGAGGTGCTCAAGGTCGAGGACACCGGCATGGGCGACTACATCCGCTGGGCGCCGCCCTACTACGGCGACGATTCCCAGCAGGGGCTCGGCACCCGCTCGGCGCTCTACCTGGCGCTGAACCGCGGCAAGCGCTCGGTCCGGCTCGACCTCAAGAGCGAGGCCGGGCGCGAGGCGCTGCTGCGGCTGGTCGGCGAATACGACGTCGTCCTCGACGGCTTCCGCCCCGGCGTCCTCGACCGGCTCGGCGTCGGCTACGAGCGGCTGCGCGAGGCCAACCCGGCGATCGTCGTCGCCGCGATCACCGGCTACGGCCAGGACGGGCCCAACACCCTGCGCGCCGGCCACGACCAGAACTACCTCAGCTTGATCGGCCTGCTCGGCCTCACCGGTTCTGCCGACGGCCCTCCGGTCCTCTCCGCCGGCCAGATCGCCGACATAAACGGCGGCGTGATGACCGCCTTCGCGGTGATGGCGGCGCTGCACGAGCGCCGGCGCTCCGGCGAGGGCCAGTACGTCGACGTCTCGATGGCCGACGGCGCCCTCTCCTGGCTGGCGATGGTCGCCGGCCGCTTCTTCTGCGACGGCGAGGTGCCGCGGCGCGGGCGCGGCGAGCTCTCCGGCGGGCTGCTCTGTTACCACCCCTACGAGGCCGCCGACGGCTGGATCAGCTGCGGCGCCCTGGAGCCGAAGTTCTGGGCCGCCTTCTGCAACGGCGTCGACCGCCCGGACCTCGTCGAGATCCAGTTCGAGGCGCCCGGCTCACCGGCCTGGGAGGAGGTCGCCGCGGTCTTCCGCTCGCGCACGCGCGAGGAATGGCGCGCCTTCAACGACGAGCACGACTGCTGCATCGAGCCGGTCCTCGACCTCGACGAAGCGCTCGAGTCCGAGCTGGTGCGGGCGCGGGGGATGGTGGTCTAGCTCGACCCGCCGGGGATTGGCCCTGTCCGCCAGCTCGGCGTGCCGGTGAAGCTGAGCCGCACGCCCGGCGACCCGAGCCGGCCGGCGCCGGCCTTCGGCGAGCACACCGAGGAGGTGCTGCGCGAGGCCGGCTACTCGGCCGAGGAGGTGGCGGCGATGCTCGAGTCCGACGCCGCCGCCGGCTGCGACGCGAGCGCGGAGGGCGCGGAGTTCCGAGCATGAGCACGGCCGACACCGAGCTGCTGAAGATGAGTGAGCTGGCCGAGGCCTCGGGCGTGCCGGTGCCGACGATCAAGCACTACCTGCGCGAGGGCCTGCTGCCCGAGCCGGTCAAGACCAGCCGCAACATGGCCTACTACCCGCCGGAGTTCGTCGACCGGATCCGGCTGATCAAGCGGCTGCAGGAGGAGCGCTTTCTGCCCCTGAAGGCGATTCGCGGTTTGCTCGACCAGGACCCCGAGCGGGCCGAAGCGCTGCTCGAGCTGGAGGACCGGATCCTCGACCGGGCGCTGGTCGGCGAGCGGGCGCGGACCCCGGCGGCCGAGGTGCGCAAGCGCTACGGCGTCCCCAAAGAGGTACTCGACCGCCTCGCCGAGCTCGAGGTGCTGACCCCCAACAGCCGCGGCTACTCGCCCTCCGACGTCACGATCATCGAGGCGATCAGCCGCTTCCGCGCCGGCGGCTACGACGAGGAGATCGGCTTCACCGTCTACGACACCCTGCGCTACAAGACCGCGATGGAAGAGCTGGTCCGCCAGGAGATCGACATGGTGATGAACCGCCTCGCCGGCGAGGTGCCGCCCGAGCGCGTGGTCGAGATGCTGGAGACCGGCGCCGAGCCGCTCCGCGACCTGATTGCGGCGCTGCACACGAAGCTGATGGTCGCCGAGCTCGAGCGGCGGCGGGGCTGAGTTCGGCCACCCGCCCCTGCTCGCACCCCCACATGGGCAGGTAGGGGTGCGAGCAGGGGCGGGTCTGCGTTGGGGGAGGGTTCCGGAGAGCGCTGTCGACTTTGTGGCCCCTATAAGGGCTCAAAAGTTGACAGCGGCCCGCTCGCACCAGGCGCTCCATGCATTCACGCCGCCGCTGTTGACTTTGT
>JBEHWY010000017.1:0-35132 GCA_048498975.1 Actinomycetota bacterium
GCCGGTAGCACTCGGTGCAGGCGGTGGGGTCGGGCATGTCTTCTCCTTTGACAGGGGCGCCCCGCCGTGCGCGGGGGCCGGTGCGCCCGACCTGCACGCGGAGCGTGCGATCCTCGGGCCACCGGCTCCCGCGCACGGCTTCAGCGGATCTGCGCCCGGCGCAGGCTCAACGCCTCGGCGATGTGGGAGCCGTCGACCTCCGCCTCACCGGCCAGGTCGGCCAGGGTGCGCGCCACCCGCACGGCCGGGACCATCGGCCCCGGCTCGCGGGAGACCAACAGCGCCGCGTTGCGCCCCAGCCCGCAGCCGCGCAGCTCCTCGGCGCTCATCTGTGCGTTGGCGCGCCCAGCCCCCAGCCGCTCCTCCTGCGCGGCGCGGGCCGCGATGACGCGGGCGCGGATCTCCTCGCTGGGCTCGCCAGGTTGGCCGCTGAGCTCGGCCGCGCTCGGCGCACGAAGGGCGACCCGCAGGTCAAAGCGGCCCGGCAGGGTGCCCTCGAGCTTGCCTGCGTAGCGCTCGACTTCGTGTGGCGCGCAGCTGCAGCCGGGGTCGGCCTGCCCACGCCCGCAAGGACACGGGTTGGTGCCGGCGAGCAACTGGAGACGGGCCGGGACGGTGCGACGGCGACCGGCTCTGGCGATCGAGACCTCGCCGCTCCCCAATGCGGTTCCGAGCGCCTCCAGGGAGTCGCGGCGGAACTCGCTGAGCTCATCGAGATAGAGGACGCCGCGATGGGCGAGGGTGACCTCGCCGAGCCGTGGAGGCACGCCGCCGCCAAGGAGGGCGATGGGTCCGATGGTGTGGTGGGGAGCGCGGAAGGGACGCCCGGCGCTCATCGGCAGGGCGGCCCGGCCGGTGGCGCTGGCGATCCGCAGGACCTCGAGCTCTTCTGCGGAGGACAGTGGCGGCAGGATCGAGGGCAGGCGCGCCGCCGCCAGCGATTTGCCCGAACCGGCGGGACCGACCATCAGCAGGTCGTGACCGCCGGCCGCAGCGACCTCCAGCGCCAGGCGCAACTGCGGGGCGCCCCGCAGTTCGGCCATGTCGAGGGCGTGCGGAGAGGGCGCCCCGATCGCCAGCGGCTTAGGCCGGGGCGGGTCGAGCAGGCCGCCGAGGATCGCGGTCAGTTCGCGCAAGTGGCGCAGCGGAACGATCCGCGGTCCTTTCACGAGCGCCGCCTCCTCGCCGTTCTCGGCGGGGAGCAGCAGCGCCTCGGTGCCTTTGGCCGCCGCGCCCTCGGCGATCGAGACCGCGCCAAGGACCGGGCGGGTCGAGCCGTCGAGACCCAGCTCGCCGACGACTGCGAGCGAGCCGAGACGGTCGGTCTCAATCTGCGCGGAGGCGCCGAGCAGGGCGACGGCGATCGCCAGGTCAAGGCCGGGGCCGGCCTTGCGCAGGCTGACCGGGGCGAGCTGGACGACGATCCGGCGCAGCGGGAACTCAAAGCCGGCGTTGACCAGCGCCGCGCGGACCCGCTCGCGCGACTCCCTGACCGCCGCGTCGGGAAGGCCGACGATGGCAAAGCCCGGAAGCCCTTTGTGGACGTCGACCTCCACGCGCACCGGGCGGGCGTCAAGACCTTCGAGGGTGAGTGAGGTGAGAGTGCAGAGCATGTCGTTCTCCTGGTCCGGTGCCCGCCGCCGGTCGGCGGGCGATCGCCGACCCAGCGCACGGCGAAGCCGTGCCAGCATCGGGAGGGGTCGACCGCCGAGCGGCGGGGCCGCTCTGGCTCTTGCCTTGGGATCGCTGGCAAAGACCGCCATAGGCGGTCAGCCCTCCGTGGGTGTGAGCAGGTTTCTTTGCGCCGGAGCGGAGACGAGGGCGAGCCCTTTCGGCAGTGGGTGTCGCGCCAGGCCGCCTATTTGGTGCCGTCGACGGAGACGCAGCCGCGGGCCTGTTGTCCAAGCTAGCCTGCTCGCGGATGCGGCTCGGCTGGATGCCGGCCGGGGAGGGTGGCGGATCGTCGCTCCGCAGGAGCGGATGACAGGGGTGTGAGGGTGGTCGCTGTTAGTGCTTCTGAGGGTGCCTACTGCTCTGGATCTCGCTTGAGGTTCGGTGCTGCTGGGGGCTGGTGGCTCGCTCTGGCTGTGTGCGTCGCTTCTGGATGGCTGACGCTGCTTGTCTGGATGCCTCTGCTTCTGTGCCCTGGCGTGTGGTGGCTGGGTCTCATCGCAACCCCGCTCCCGCGCCGGCAAGATCCTGACGATCTGGGCCGGGGTCTTCGCCATGTGCTCGATCAGGACTGCCTGGCCGCCGCCAGGGCGCTTGAACTCATCCGCGCGACGATGACCTCGCGCGTGCGGGTCCGGGTGCCTTGCTTGCGGAACCTCCCTTCCCAGTGCTGGACGGAAGCAGGTCGGGCGGCGGGCCAGGCGTCCACGGTTTCGTGCAGGTTCCGCCTGGCGATACGCGGCAAGAAAAATAAGGGGCCCGGCGTTTTGCAGGGGAAGCCGGCTCCCTCGGCGAACCGGCCGGCAGGGGGCCAGGAGCCGGTGGGCACGTTGGAGACCAGTCTGGCTGCCGAGTCTCTACACCGGGGGCTTCCGCGGAAGCTCGAACTGAAGAATCGAGACGCTGGCGTGGATGGGCTCGACGCCGGTCTCGGCGATCCTCACGGCCGCCTGCTCGCGGATCTGGAGCAGACGCTCCAACGTCTCTTCTAGGACTGCAAGGACTTCCTCCCATCCCTGCTGGTCGACCTTCATCGGCGTTCGGCTCAGGTGGTTGTCGTCAGCGTGCAGGGTGCCGGCCAGCAGGCCGGCGCTGAGGTCACGCGAAACGAGGCTGAGAATTCCATTCACGATTTCGAGCCGCTGCCCCTCGGGCACCGCCGTCCAGGCGTCGGCGTCGAAGAAATGGCGAACGGTTGCGCGATAGAAATGCTCGGTGGCCCCGCGCCTTGGTTTCGTGTAGACCTCCTCGGCGCAGTCGAGTTCGACCAGTTTGTGGACGTGGTGCGACACGAGGCTTACGTCGATATCGATCTCGTCCGAGATTTCTTTCGGGCTCGCAACCCGTTCGCTGAGGATGTTCAGGGCCTGAGACCGGGTCGGATGGCTCAGGGCAGCTGCGAGTCGTTCATCGAGAATCTTTGGTGGGCGTACTGACCCTTGCATTTTGCCTCCCTGCCTTCGGCTTATACACAGGCGCCGTGATGCTAGTGGATCTTCTCTAACTAAATTGCGACGAGCATTACCGGAGCGCGTTGATTGCTGGAGTCATTTCCAGTAATCCTGCTGACGGGGGTTCGCCGCTGGATGGTTGAGCCCGCAGCCTCCCGCGGCGATGCCTTCTACGGAAAGCGCGCTCGGGCCGAGGAGGTGAGGTCGAATGCGGATCTGCGTATCCCCAGCAGTGCTGCCAGCGGACGCGATTAAGAAGGGCAATTAGGGAACCGGACTCGGACCCGCGTCCGCTGGGGGCGAGTCCGGGTGTCTCCAGTCGGACCGCTTGACGCCGTTGGGTACTGGACGGGTTTCCGTGATCGCCGGCCTTCGCCAGGATAAGAATGGCTGAATGATGAGCGGCCACAAACCGAAGCGACGCAGGAAAGAGCCGATTGAGTCTCAGGTGTCAAAGGTCTTCGGTCACCCCCTCCGAGTGGAAATCCTCCAGGCGCTACAGGGACGACCTGACGCAAGCCCGAACGAGCTGTCGCAGCTTCTGGAGCAGCCATTAGGAAACGTCGCTTACCACGTAAGCGTCTTGGAGGAATACGGCTGCGTTGCCGAAACGCGGTCGGTGCAGAGACGCGGTGCCGTGGAGCACTACTACCGCGCGGTTCCGGGCGAGGCAAGCGGCAGGCTTTCGTGGCGCCGACTCCCGAAGATCGCGCGGCCGGGTCTTGCTGCGGCGGGGCTCCAGAGGCTGATGGACCAGGCCATCGCGGCGGTGGAGTGCGGGGCTTTCGAGACGCGCGAGGAGGCGACGTTGGTCCCGGTGGCCTACACCCTCGATGAGGCCGGTTGGCTTCAGGCGGCAGAAATCATCGAGGCCGCATCGCGGCAGCTCGAAACGGTGGCCAATCAGAGCGCCGAGCGGCTAAGGATGACTGAGCAGCAGCCGATCCCGACGTTGACGGCACTGATCATGTTTGAAGCAGCACGGATGGATGCCGATGAGGGCGGCCGCTCCGGTGGCTGACCGGCACGCGCAAGCTGGGTTCTTCGCGGGGGCGTCGCGGTCCATTTCCGACGCAGCGCGGCGCTCCCGCGAAGCACCATGCGCCCGGCTTCCAACGAGCTTGTCCGGTGGCGTTGCCTACGACTGGGGGCACTCCGGAGCCATCGACAAGAGCGCGGTCGGGGGGAGCCTGAACAGCACCTTCTCCCCTGTTTTGGTGCCCCCCGACCGCACCCCCACTCCGTGATCATCCGCCGTTGTCGGAAGCAGGCCCCGGTGCGGGGGGAAGGGTCAAATCGCTCGTCGCCGCGATGCGAGGCATGGGCTGACATAGTCGCCGAATCCGCAGTCTTGGCGCACGTCGTTAACGAGCGACCCGGCGCCACCGTCGCGGAGATCGCCACCGCGCTGGGCATCGATCGTGATCGCGCTGAGCGAGGAACTGCGGCGCTGATCGAAAGGCGGCTGCTCGAGGAGCGATCGGGGCATATCGTACCCGCTGCCTTCTCGGACTCGTTGCGGGAGGTCGCAGAAAGCGGGGAAGGAAAGGCGATCGTCGGCAAAGGCAATGACCCTCCGGCTATGCCGCCCCAGGGGAACCGGTCGCATCGTCTGGGTTCTGGAGGGCCTGGATCAGCCACCCGATCGACATGAGACGCTCGGAGGGGCGATAGAAATGCTCGGTGGCGCCGCGGGCCGGCCGGGTGCCGACCAGATCAAGCGCCCCATGGTCGCGGAGGCATCTGACGTGGTAGGAGACGGAGGTCAAGGGAAGCCCCGTCTCGTCGGAGAGCTGCTTCGGGCTTGCCGAAGACCTTGGGGGTCGTTTCACCAACGCCCGCACGCTGGCTCGCCTCACGGCGTGGCCCAGTACAAGAGCTGCAATCTCATCAGGGCTATCGCCCGGAGCCGTCACCGCAGCGCCGGCCCCGTCGGGCTTCGCCGTGCTTTGAGCATCTCCCTACCCCCTGAGCGATTCACGGTCGCCAAGTATATTCGGGAAATAGTCGCCAGTCTGTTACCTGTAGACGACTGGCAGCAGAGGCGCGACGATTCGGCCGTGAGTGACATGCGAGAGGCCGTCGCCAAGGCGTTCGGCGAAAAACTGTCTGCGGCGCGCCATAAGGCCGGGCTCTCGCAGGAGGAACTCGGGCACCTCAGCTCCGTTCACCGCACCGCGATCAGCGAGCTGGAGCTTGGGCGCAATGTGCCCGGCATCGACACCGTCATCCGGCTGGCGGGCGCACTCGGCCTTGAGCCGTGCGAGTTGATGGCGGACATCCGCTGGACGCCGCCTCCGAGCGGACCGGTCAGCGGCAACTTCCGTCGCATCTAGGAGTGGCTGCAAGGCGCCCCGAGGGGCGACGGTTGCCGCCGAGCGTGGCTTCAGAAACAGTCTGACCGCCTCAATCTGAGGCACCAAATTTCTCAGTATTGTTTATTGCCGTCCGAGCATTCAGGATGCGCCAAGCCCCGGTGTGGGACCGGGATGAACCGAAGAAAGGCTGGGGTCTGAATGCCAGGCAGGGGCTTTGATGGTGTGCGACGCCGCGCGCGCAAACTCTCCATCCAGGGGACGCCGATCGTCATTGCGGCGCTGCTCGCGCTGCTCTTGGTCGGCACCGGCATCGCCTTGGCGGCCGGGGATGATGAAGCCAGTCAGCCAGGGACGGGATCGTTCGTTCCGGGCGCAGCGCCGGCCGGCACTGAGATCGATTCGGCCCGCACTGCCACCTCCGACACCTACGCCCTCCCCGATGGCTCCCGCGAAACGCGGATCTACCAGACCCCCGTCAACTACAAGGACGAAACGGGCGACTGGCGACCGATCGAAGAAGACCTCCACGAAGGTGCTGGCGGCGCGATCGAAAACGGCGAGAACTCCTTCGACCTGACGCTGCCCAAGCGCCTTGGGCTGGACGCCACGCGGTTGGAAGTGGGCGATCAGTGGGTCGCCGCCCGCCTGCTCGGAGCCGACACCGCCCGCGCGGAGGTCGAAGGCGACACTGCCACCTACCAGGGCAGCGAGGGCACTAGCTTCGAGCTCGCCAGCTCGGCCACCGGCCTGAAGGAGACGATCGAGCTCGACGCCCCCTCTGCGCCGAGCACCTTCCGCTACGAGCTGAGCGCCTCAGACGGCCTTGTCCCTGGCCTCGAAGACGACGGCTCGATCGCCTTCCGCGACCAGGGCGGCAGGGTGATCGCCGAGCTGCCGGCACCGACGATCGCCGACGGCGCCCCGGGCTCGGTTCCTTCCACCGCGTCGGTCGAATATCAGCTCCAGCCGGCGGGGGAGGGCACCTGGCAGCTCGCCGTCGTCGCTGACCCCCAGTGGCTCGCCGACCCGGCGAGGAGCTGGCCGGTCACGATCGACCCGTCGATTGAAGCAAAAGGCTCGGCCTCCCTGAACTGCCAGTACTTCGTCAAAGAACCCTCGGGGGAAACGAACGGCAGCGCGACCTGCGGCTCAACCGGCGCCACCGAACTGAAAGCCGAATACGCCAAGAGCGGCGGCGTCACCTCGCGCTACCGCTCGGCGATCAGGTTCAACCTTCCCTTCGTTCTGCCCTGGGCCTGGATCGAATCGGCCTCGGTCAATCTCTATGACCCCGAAGCCGCGACCGGCCTGGGCGCAGTGCAGTTGCGCCGCGCGACCAAGAGCTGGGATAGCACCCTCAACTGGACCTACTTCCTCCAGTACGGCCACGCCGGCTCTGAATGGAGCACCCCCGGTGGGGACTTCAGCTCCGAAGGCAGCGAACTCTCGACCTCTGAACGTGGCACCGGAGCGGGCTGGTGGAGCTTCAGCACTGGCCTGCGGCCTCTGGTCGCCGGCTGGCTTGACGGCTCGATCGCAAACCAGGGCCTGATCGTCAAGCTCGCCGACGAATCGGCCTGCGAATCGAGCTGCTCGCACGGGCGCTTTGCCTTCAAGTCGAGTGCGGCCAGCGAAGCCCAGCGACCCTATCTCGCGGTCAAATACTGGGAACCGGTCCTCACCGACGCCAAGATGGTCTCGCCCGGCGACGGGACCCGGTCGGCCAAGCGCTTCAAGCTGATCGCCAAATGGAGCAACGGTCTCAACCCCATCACCGGGCTGAAATTCCAGTATCTGAACCCGGCGGGTGAATGGTTCGACATCCCCGCCTCCAAGGTGAGGAGGGCAAACGGCGAAGCTGTGACCTGGCCGTTGGAAGTGAGCGGGAAAACCGAAAGCGAACCGCTCTACTGGGATGCCTCAGAACTCGCCGCCGCCGGAGCGCGGGTAAAGACCAGAATCCGCCCGTTCGTGTTCGGCGGGAAAGGCGAAGACGGCTTCTCCTTCCACACCACCGGCGTCGAACTGAACCGCGACCTCGGCGGGCCCAAAGATGCCGTCATCGGGGTCGGCCCGGGAACCGTCGACCTGCTGACCGGCAACTTCACGGTTTCGAGCGGCGACGTCTCGATCCCGACCTTCAACTCCGGACTGGAATTCGGCCGCGCGCTCAGCTCGCGCGACGCCAAAGTCGAAGAAAAAGGTCCGCTCGGTCCTGGCTGGGCGCCGACGGTCCCGGTCGAAGAAGCCGGCGGCTCGGCCTGGCGCTCGCTGAAGGAAGTCAGCGAAAGCGAAACCTGGGAAGGCGAAACCTACACCTACAAATATGCCTTGCTGACCGGGATCGAAGGCGAAGAACTCGCCTTCGAAGAAACCGAAACCGGCCACTTCAGTGCCCCGCCGGAAATGACCGGCTACTCGCTGGTCAAGGAAGGCGGCAAATTCGTCTTCTCCGACCCCGAAGGCAACCAGACGACCTTCGAAAACGTTACCGGCACGAGCGAATACGTGCCGAGCTCGGTCTCGATGACCGGTGGCTCATCCAACAGTACCCGGATGATCTACACCTTCCCCGAAAGCCGCAAACGCCTGCAGATGGTGATCGCCCCGCCGCCGTCGGGGGCGCCCTGCACGAGTGAAGCAGAAGCGAAAACCACCGAAGGCTGCCGCGCCCTCGCCTTCACCTACAAATCCGCGACGGCCTGGGGAGGGGAAGCGAGCATGGGCGAACGCCTGGCCTCGATCACCTACTACGCGCCGGGCCTCGGCAGCCCCGTGGACGTCGCCAGCTACGAATACGACAGCAAAGGTCGCCTGATCGCCGAGTGGGACCCGCGGATCTCCCCGGCGCTGAAGACCACCTACACCTACGAATCAGGCGGCCAGCTCGCCTCGATCACCCCGCCCGGCCAGAAACCGTGGACGATGCAATACAGCGTCGCCGGAGGCGAGTCTGGCCGCCTGCTCTCGGTGCGGCGCGACAGCCTCACCGGCTCCGAAGCCCAGACCACCATCGCCTACGGCGTGCCGCTGAGCACGACCGCAGGCGGTCCCTACGAGATGAGCCCAGCGCGGGTCGGCGAATGGGGCCAGACCGACGTGCCGATGGACGCCACCGCTGTCTTCCCGCCCGATCAGGTCCCCTCGACCCCGCCCGCCTCCTACTCGCGTGCCAGCGTCTACTACATGGACGCCGACGGCTACGCGGTCAACACCGCGACGCCTTCGGGCGCGGGCACCGAAGCACCCTCCATCTCCACGGCCGAAACCGATCAGTACGGCAACGTGGTGCGCGAACTGAGCCCGGCCAACCGCCTGCGGGCGCTCGGCGAAGCGACCGAAGGGCTGCGCAAAGAACGCGCCGCCCAGCTCGAAACCCGCCGTGTCTACGCCAAAGAAGGCACCGAGCTGGAAATCGAAGAAGGCCCGCTGCACCAGGTCTACGTCGTCGACCTCAAAGAATCGAAACCTGCCCGCCCCTACACCGTCACCAAATACGACCAGGGGATGCCCGAACACCTCCTCTTCCCGCTCCCCGACCCGCATGCGCCGACCGAATCAACCAGCGGCGCCAAGGTCGGCGGAACGGTCTATGACCAGCGCACCACTCAGACCGAATACAACTGGGAACTGCGCAAGCCGACCGCGACGATCGCCGACCCCGGCTCCGGGCACTTGCAGATCAAGTCGGTGGTCGCCTACGACGAAGGGACCGGTCTGCCGACCGAAACCCGCCAGCCGAAAAGCTCGGGCAGCGGGGCGAGCGCCGGCACGACCAAGACCGTCTATTACAAATGGATGCGGCGCGGCGAAAACCTCGCGGAATGCAGTTCGGGGAAGTACGCCGGACTGCCCTGCAAGATCGAACCGGGCGCCCAGGCCGAAGGCTCCGGTCGCCCCCAGCTCCTCGTCAAGTGGATCAAGTCCTACAACGCCCTCGGCGAGCCGACCGAAATCGTGGAAAGCCCCGGTGGCGGGGAAGCCAACATCCGCAAGACGACCATGACCTACGACGCAGCCGGCCGCAAGCTGACCACCACGATCGAAGGCGGCGGCGCCAAAGTGCCGACGACGAAGACCGAATACAGCTCCACCACGGGCCTGCCGACCACCCAGAGGTTCGTCTGTGAAGGTTGCGCGGGAACGACCCCCGAATACCTCTCCTCGGTCGGCTCCCTGGGCGCGGGCAACGGCCAGCTGAGCCACCCCACCGACGAGGCGATCGACGCCAAAGGCAACCTCTGGGTCGTCGACTCCGCCAATAACCGCCTCGAGGTCTTCAACGAAAAAGGCGAATTCTCGAAAACGGTCGGCACCAAAGGCACCGGCAATGGCCAGTTCTCCGCACCCGGCGCGATCGCCTTCACCGCCTCGGGCGGCTTCTGGGTCGCCGATACCGCCAACAATCGCCTGCAGCAGTTCAACTCGGCCGGCGAATTCGTCAAAGCCGTCGGCTCCAAAGGCACCGGCTCTGGTCAGTTCGACCACCCCGAAGGGCTGGCGATCGACGCCGCCGGCAACCTCTGGGTCTCCGACAGCTACAACCGCCGCATCCAGAAGCTGAACGGCGCCGGCGAATTCGTCAAAGTCATGAACCCCGAAGGCATGGGGGCGATCGAACCGGTCGGGATCGAGGTCGCCAACAGCACGGTCTTTATCGCCGACGCCTCCCACAACCGCGTCGTTGAGCTCTCCGAAGCCGGCGCCTTCATCCGCGCCTTCGGCTCCGAAGGGACCGGCAACGGCCAGTTCAAGCACCCCGGCGCGATCGCCGTCGATGCCGGCGGCACCGTCTGGGTCACCGACCAAGACAACGCCCGCGTGCAGGGCTTCAGCGAAGTCGGCACCTACCGCAAGCAGTTCGGCTCCAAAGGCACCGGCTCGGGCCAGTTCGGCTATCCGAGCGCGATCGCCGCCGACGGCAGCGAACACCTCTGGGTGCTCGACACCTCAAGCCGCGACAAGCGCGTGCCGGCGCCCGACCCGCTGGCCCCCACCGCCGCCTACGCCTTCGACGAGACCTCAGGCACCACCGCCCACGACGCCGCCGCCCACCACGAAGCCACGGTCGAAAACGGCAGCTGGGTCGAAGGCAAATACGGCAAAGCCCTCTCCTTCAACGGGACCAGCACCTGCGCCTCGGTCCCCAACAGCGTCGACCTGCAGCTCTCTGGCTCCTTCAGCCTCGAAGCCTGGGTAAAGCCCGCCAACGCCACCCAGTGGGCGCCGATCTTCTACAAGGAAGCCGAATCCTTCTACGGCTACTCGCTGTTCTTCGGCGCCTTTGAAGCCGGCCACGTCCAAGGCTACATCGCCGACGAACCCTGGGAATGGACCGAAGTCGAATCCCCCGAAAAACTCACCGCCAACACCTGGAACCACGTCGCGATGACCTCCGACGGCACCACCCTGCGCCTCTACGTCAACGGCAAACAGGTCGACACCAGCTCCGCCAAAGCGGCGATGGAATCCAAAGGCCCGCTGCTGATCGGCTGCGCCAAAAACTTCGGCGAGTACTTCAACGGCCAGATCGACAACGCCCGCATCTACAACCGCGCCCTGAGTGCGGCTGAAATCGAAGCCAACAAGGGGGCGGGGATCGAAGGACCCGCACCAGAGGCCCCCACCGCCGCCTACGCCTTCGACGAGACCTCAGGCACCACCGCCCACGACGCCGCCGCCCACCACGAAGCCACGGTCGAAAACGGCAGCTGGGTCGAAGGCAAATACGGCAAAGCCCTCTCCTTCAACGGGACCAGCACCTGCGCCTCGGTCCCCAACAGCGTCGACCTGCAGCTCTCTGGCTCCTTCAGCCTCGAAGCCTGGGTAAAGCCCGCCAACGCCACCCAGTGGGCGCCGATCTTCTACAAGGAAGCCGAATCCTTCTACGGCTACTCGCTGTTCTTCGGCGCCTTTGAAGCCGGCCACGTCCAAGGCTACATCGCCGACGAACCCTGGGAATGGACCGAAGTCGAATCCCCCGAAAAACTCACCGCCAACACCTGGAACCACGTCGCGATGACCTCCGACGGCACCACCCTGCGCCTCTACGTCAACGGCAAACAGGTCGACACCAGCTCCGCCAAAGCGGCGATGGAATCCAAAGGCCCGCTGCTGATCGGCTGCGCCAAAAACTTCGGCGAGTACTTCAACGGCCAGATCGACAACGCCCGCATCTACAACCGCGCCCTGAGTGCGGCTGAAATCGAAGCCAACAAGGGGGCCGCGGTCAACTACGTCGGCGACGGCAACCGGGTGCAGAAGTGGGCGGTGAGCACGATGCAGGCCCAGGCGACGACGACCTCCTATGACGCCCTCGGCCGCCCGGTCGAATACGAAGATGCCGACGGCAACGTCTCCAAAACGACCTATGACCTCGACGGCCGCCCGGTGAGCACGTCAGACAACAAAGGCAGCCAGACGCTCACCTACGACGCGACCTCCGGCCTGCCGGTCAAACTCGAAGACTCCGCCGCGGGCACCTTCACCGCGGCCTATGACGCCGACGGCAACATGACCGAACGGACGCTGCCCAACGGCATCACCGCCAAAACCACCTTCAACGAGGTCGACCAGCCGATGTCGCTCTCCTACACGAAGGCGACCTACTGCGGAGAAAGCTGCACCTGGCTGTCGGAAACGCTCGAACGCTCGATCTACGGCCAGATCAGCTCGATCAACGGGACTCTCGTCAATGACGCCTACACCTACGACAGGGCGGGGCGCCTGACCGAAGCTCGCGAAACGCCGAGCGGTGGCGGCTGCACCACCCGCGCCTACGTCTACGACCTCGATTCAAATCGCGAATCGATGAGCACGCGCTCACCGGGAGTCGGCGGGGTCTGCGTCACCTCCGGGGGTACCAAACAGGAATACAGCTACGACGAAGCCGACCGGCTGACGACCGAAAACCCGACCTACGACAGCTGGGGGCGGATCACCAGCCTGCCAGCGAAACTCGCCGGGGGCAAAGCCCTGACGACGAGCTACTTCTCCACCGACATGGTCGCCGAACAGAGCCAGAACGGCGTCACGAACACCTTCCAGCTCGACGCGACTCTGCGCCAGCGTCAGCGGGTGCAGGGCGGCGGCCTGGAAGGGGTCGAAGTCTTTCACTACGACGGTGCGGGAGACTCGCCCGCCTGGACCGAACGGGGGTCGACCTGGACTCGCAGCATCGTTGGAATTGGCGGCGAATTGTCTGCCATTCAGGAAAGCAGTGCGGGGATCACCTTCCAGTTGACCAACCTGCATGGGGATGTCGTGGCAACTGCGGAACCCAGCCCGACCGCGACGAAACTCAAAGCGACGTATCGCTATGACGAGTTCGGCAACACGATGTCAGGGAGCGCAGGGCGCTACGCATGGCTGGGGGGCAAGGGCCGGCGCACCGAACTATCGTCGGGAGCGATTCAGATGGGGGCACGGAGCTACATCCCGCAACTCGGCCGCTTCCTGACCGTGGATCCGGTCCCAGGGGGATCGGCGAACGCGTATGACTACGTAGACCAAGACCCTGTGAACGGATTCGATCTGAGCGGGGAATGCCTGAACAAGAGGCACCCCGACTGTCATATGCCGCCGCCCCATGATCCCGGAAAAGGGGGCCACGGCCACGCTGGGCACCGTAAACCGCCCCTGATAACGAGCCACAGCATTCAAGTTACTGGCCTGGGTGCGACCTCCACTGGAGGGACTATCACCGCATCATTCACCTATACGGCGCGGGAATCAGTCTCCGTCGCTGCTCATCTCGTTTTCAGGGGTAGGACCGGTGGTATCGGAAACGCCAGGGGCTCCAGTGCCACCGTGCTGGTCCCCCCGGTCGAATACACCGGGTCCGCGTACACGGGGGAAATCCTACAAGTATGCGTTGTCGCGGTCGGTGAACACCGGAGCGAACGAAAGTGCTACAAGCATAAGATCATTGTGGAAACTGCGCCGCCACCCATTCTTTAGAAAAAAAGGGAGACCCATGAGACGACGACCGGGGAAAATCGTGCTGCTCTCGATGCTTCTGGTGCTGGTCTCGATAGGCATCGCATATGCGGTGGTGAGATCTGCGCAGGCACCTGAGCATGGGCCGTCGGCGCAGGTCGCTGTATCGAAGATGGTGCTGCACTCCGATCACGGCGGCTGCCGGGGATCGGAAAATCCGCCGCTCAAGATCCCGTCGGGCCTGTTCTCTCGGGCTCATCGAGTCCTCGTCGATCCTACCGTCATAGGATGCGGGAGAAGACCGGGCGGCTGGTTTCGCCTTGTTGCTTACCTTCAGGCCGATCACCGATCAAGGCAGTTGTGCTACACGTTGGAACAACCCTCGAGAGGCGCCACCAGCGGGGGGGGCTGTGTACACGTCGCCCCCACGGTCCCGATCTGTCACGCACAATGCCAGATAGGCCCCAGTGGGCTCAATCCGGGCCGCAACGGCGTCTCGGCAGTAACCGTGGTTTCCGGAGCGGTCCAAGGAAGGGTGGAAGGCCTGACGCTCTCGGTCGCCGGTCGTAGTCTCGTACCCGAACCGCGTCCAATTGTGGCAGTAATGAGCGGGGCTCTCGCCAGGAAGTTCGGGCTGCGCCAAGATCTCTCCGTATTCTCCTATCTCGTCGAGCCCTGCCTGGTCGCCGGGGAAGAAGTGTCAATCATCGCAGGCATGGAAGGGGGACGAAAGGTGTATCTGCGCGGGACGGCACCGGCAGAGTGTTCACTGAACCCTTAGTCGGGGCTTGGTGGTCTCGAGCACCCGCTTTCTCTTCCCGGCATCGGCAGCGCCTGCGTCTGCGTCACCTTCTGCGGGTGCCTCGACGCCGCCGCCGGGTTGATGACCCGGTTCGGCGTTCAGCCCTTTTGTGTCTCGCTCATCCATCGATTGCACTCCGCGCAAGCGCCCCCATGGACCACGCACGGCCCGAGTTCGATCCAGAACTCGATGAAGATCTCGCTCGGCTGATCGCAGATGTCGCAGTGTCCGTCATCTACTGGAGCAGAAGCGGCGAACCGGGGCGCGCAGGCTCGGCAGGCGATCATGCCCTCGCCGAGGGCGACCAGCAGCGGGAGGGAGATGCTGCGGAACGCATGGGGGCAACGCCGAGTCGGATCTTCCCGCCTGGTCATCGCAGCGAGGACGGCGAGATCGAGAGCTAGGACTTTCGTGTGGCGGCCGTTGACGATTTCGGGCTGCTTGCCCATCTCCTCGGCGACCGAGATAGGAAGGACTGCAACTCGTCAGCGGCAGCGTCGAATTGGTCTTTCAACCAGAGGGCGTCTTGGGGCCGAACGCCGCGCAGCATCGCTTCGGTCTGAACGAGCATTTCCGCAGGCGAGGTCGCCTCGCCGGACGGCTCGCGGAGGCAGGAGGTCGGACGCGAGTTGTTATCCCCAATCCCGTCCCCATGGCTACTAGAAGGTCCCATTTGCAGCCACAAAGCCGGGTAGCTCACCCGAAATGATGATTGACGACGGTCGCTGGCACTCATCGCCAGCGGGCAGTTGATCCGTGGCCCACGACCTCATCGTCTCGGAATCGAGTGCTCCCGCCGCCCAGTGCCATAGCGGCACGAATCGCGCTGATGTCCTCGTTTCGCGTATGGCGATCCTGTTGCGGGATCTTCTTGAGCCGGCGGAACTCGGCCAGTGCCTCTTCTTGGGTTGCCGGTGGGGTGAACGTAACGCCGCGCTCCACGGCCATCTTCGGCAGCAGGGAACGGAGTCGGGTTGACGGGGGCTTGCCTCGATGCGTGGTGTTTGTCATGGCCGCCGAACAGCAAGCCGGGGGAGCGCGGCGAAGCCGAGCGGAGGAGGTTTGCTAGGCGTAAGGCATGGCAAACACCACGCGGGGACCAAGCCAATGGAACGCGCTCACGGAGAAAGCCCGACCCCGAAGGGCCGGGCTTCCTGAGCGAGACGGTGGGATCTAAGCCGGGTTCTCGTCGGCCTCGAGCCTGCGTTGCTTCGGCGAGCGCCGCACCTTCACCGCGGCGATCTCCTCGGCCAGCAGCTCTCGCACCTGCGTTTCGGCGGGATCGTGGCGGTAGGCCTCCTCTCCCGGGGAAAGGGCATCCTCGTCGGCGAGGATCGCCGCGATCTGTGCCTCGGTGACGAGCTCCTCGACCTCGGCCACTGATTTTGCGGCGTTGATGCGGTTGATGAGGAAATCGTTGGCCTCGTTGATCGCTGCGTAGCTCACCGCCCCCGGCGAGCTACTGCCATCGGCCCTCGTCTGGGCCTGCTGCAGCTGCGGCATGACCAAGCGCAGACCGGCGGCGCCCAGCGTGCGGTCCCGTAGAACGAGCGCGATCGCCACCGCCTTGGCCCGGGCGAGCCCATGCTTCTTGCGGTTCTCGGGATTGCGCCGCTTGCGCAGGGCATGGCCAAGCCGGTCGTTGTAGGAGTGGGCGGCCTCCCTGCGCTCGGCTCGCTCCTTTTCGCTGGCCTCTCGCCTGGCTCTTGCCTCCTCCGTCTTTGAGCCCACGGGCGCATCGTCTGCCTGGGTCTTCCCCCCAGGGACTCCCTGCTTCTTGGCCTCCTTCTCGCGCTTGCGCTGTTGCTTCTCGGCGCGCTCGATGACCGAGAGCGCTAGGTCTGCGGCCCAGACCCGATCGGTGATGAACGACACTGAGTAGGGGTAGGAGCCGGCTTTGTCCTCGTGCTCGAGCAGGATCCGGGCAGCCCGGGCGGCGGTCAGCTCGGCCTCGCCGAGGGCGATGATGGGATCGCGGCCACCGTAGCCGGTCGCGGCCTTGAAGCGGGCGACCGCGTTGTCGAGCTTCTCGGGATCGGTGAAGACCTCTGAGAAGCGGATGTTCCTCGGAGCGATCAGGGTCGGAGGGTCGGCGAACTCGCCGTCGGACACCTCATAGAGCATGTCCGTGAAGTCCTCCCCGAACCTGCGGTACTCGCCGCGCTCCCAAACCTCGCAGAGGCATTCGGCGGTGCGGATCGAGGCGGCCGCCACTTTGATCAGAAGCGGCGCGGCGTCAAGCGGCACGGCCCCACGGGCGAATGCCTCCTGGACCTTCTCGGGCAGCTTCAGCAGGCGCCGGCGGCTTGCCACCCAGCCCTCCTTCTTGTCGAGGTGCTTGGCGATCGCCTTGTTGGTCGTGAGCTTCAGCTCGGCCGCCAGCTCCTCCAGCCCTTCGGCCAGCTCGATGTCGTTGAGGTCCTCGCGGTGGATGTTCTCGATCAGCGACTTGGTCCGCGGGTTGCCCGTGGCGGAGATGTGGGCGGGCAGCTCCTTGATGCCTTCGAGCTGTGCTGCGCGCAGCCGCCGCTCGCCGGCGATGAGCGCGTACTTGCCGCCTTTGATCGGACGCACGCTGATCGGCTGCACCAGTTCCTGGCTGGCGATGCTGCTTCCAAGCTGTTTGAGCTTCTCTTGATCGAACGTCTTGCGGGCGTTGAACCCCTCTTCGATGACGATCTTGTCGACCGGGATCATCGGGGTCGATTGCTGGCTCATTTCTCCAACTCCTCATGCTGAGTGCTCCCGCCCGATGCGAGAGCCGGTGACCTCGCCCACGCACGCGGAGCGTGCGAAAATGGCGAGGTGCCGGCGAAGCGAGGGCGGGGCGCTTGCAGCGCTTTCCCCGGTCCCCTCGACTGCAGCGCTAAAGCGGGGAAAACCTGGGTCGATAACCGAGGCGAGAAGGAGGTCGGCGCCCAGTTGTCACGCCTGCGGTTTCGGGCGCCCCTCCTTCTCTGAAGGGTTGGAGAAGTCTGCTGCGCAGGCGCGGTTCAGACGCAACCTTGCCCTATCCCTTGCCCCCCCGGGACAAATCGGGGACAGATGCCGACTTGGAGGGGCTTGCTTTGGCCCTAGAAAGCGATGCCGGAGGAGGGACTCGAACCCCCGACACGCGGATTATGATTTCGCGCGAATTGAGCAACGATGCGGTTTCCCCGCTGCCGCACGTTCTCTCAGATGCTCTCCGTTCTGCCGGAACTCCGCAGTTCGGTCCACGGAAGCGCAAGCAAGGCTAGGTGCCTAGGGGTTTTCCTCGGGCCAGCGGAAGGGAGGCTCCAGACAGCCGCCTAGGCGCTGGCGACGGGCGCAGTCAGTCTTGTAGTCCAGGGACGGAGAAAACTTCAGCGCGTCACTTGGTTCCCCGCGAAGTTGGCAAAAACGCAACGACCCCTTTAAGGCCGGGTCTTGCCGTTGGCTACCTCGCATCGCCGGGCAGCAGCCGGGTGAAGCCAACGGCGCCGCGGGCGACCAGGACGTTGATCAGGTCGCGGGCGCGGCTCGGCGCATCGCCCTGGCCCGCGAGCGCGGCCGAGAGGATCGCCTCGATCTCAGCTTCTGAGCCGATCACAAACCAGGGCCGCACGCCCGCCTCGACCAAAAGCGCCAGTGCCTCGACGCAGGCTGAGGGGTAGGAGGCGCTGAGCGCGGCGAGGCGGTCGGTAATCATGTGGTCGCGGCCAAGCGAGCCGCCGGCACCGAGTAGCCGACGGAGGAAGTCGAGCGACCACTCGGCCTCGAACTCGCCGGAGGAAAACCACCACGAGTAGCCCTCGAGCTCTTGCGGGTCGTCGCCGCCGAGATTTTCGAGGCGCCACTCGACCAGCGCCCGCATCCGCTCTTCGACCTGAGCCCGGAGCGGTGCGAAGTTCTCGAGGCTGCGGCCGAGGATTGAGATTGCCTGCTCGCGGCGCTCGGGCGAGGCCAGCTCATAGAAGCGGTGCAGGAGCTCGTCGTCGAGGGCGAGTGTGCCGGAGATGTAGAAGCTCATCAGGTGAGCGACCAGGGCCTCATCGGGATCGTGGTTTCGACCCTCCTCGGCGGATGCGCTGATCTCCTCGACGGCGTGGCGGTAATGCGCCTCCAGCACCTCGAGAAGCAGGGGGTGGGCTTCGCATCGCTCCACATAGCTCTCCCAGGCAGCCCGCCAGAGCCCCGATTCTGCGGCGAGCGGGAAGATGGCTTCGACGTGCTCGCGAGCCCAGCGTTCATCGGCGACCATCAGGTCGCTGAAGCGCCCTCCGAAGACCGATCGCAGAGCAGGGGAGGGCTCGCGCTGGGGATCGAGGCGGCGCTCGAGTATCTCGGCGAGGTCGGGGTCGAGGGGCCGCCCGGGCTTGCTGCGGCGGTCGAAGAGGGCAAGCGCGACAGCGGCCTCCAGAGCCTGGCAGCGAAGCGAGCCGACGGCAGCGCTGGCGGGGTCGCGCTCGCCGTCCTCACTGGTGGGGAGGGGATCGGGATTCTCGAGGTGAAAGGCGATCACGTCGAAGACCAGGGGGCGAAGCTCAGCGGGGATCGGCGAGCGCTTCGAGTAGAGGCCATCGATGATCAGCTCGATCGAGCCCCGCCAGGCCCAGGACCAGCCTGGGTCGTCGTCAGGGGCAGCGAGCGCGTCGGCCTCGCTCTCCCGCGGCTTTGCAGTGATCGCTCGGCAGAGTTCGAAAGGCCGCGGCCACTCGAACATTCGACCCTGCGCGAGCGCTTTCTTAAGGCCGCCGAGGAGGGCGCTGGTATAGCTTGGATCGAGGTCGGCGAAGTCGGGGGCAGCGAGGGCGAAGGATTCCGGATCCTTGGCGACGGCCGATTCGAGATTCCTCGCCAGCCCCTCGCGACGCGGGGTTGCCCAGCCGTCCTCGGGCTCCCAGGTCGCTAGAAACTCGACGACGGCACAGAGGCCCATCGCTGCCAGATCGTTCTCGCTGAGTGGCGAGAGCGCGCCGACGTAACCGCCGCGCGAGAGTTCGGGCGGATCAGGGTCAAGCGGGCCGAGCTCCGCTTCCAGCTCTTCGCGCAACCTCGCCCAGTGCTCGGGCAGGGGGTCGAGGCCGCTCAGCATCTGCAGCTGCCAGGCCCGCTGGCGCCGCTCATCATCTGCGTAGGGCCTCGCCTCCTCGATCCAGCCGAGGAGCTTCTCCCTTGCTGCGGGCGAGAGTTCGGCGAAGGCGGCAACCGCAAGGGCCTTGAACTCGCGGCGAGCGGCTGCATCCTCAAGCAGCTCGCGGTCGCTAAGGCGCGCTTCCGCGAGCTCAGGGTCGGGATGGCGGGCGAGGAGGTCGAGCGCGATCCGGGTCGAGATCTGAAGGCCCGGCGCCTCAAGGACGGCGAGGATCTCGACGAGCGGGTCGCCGCGCGTCGCCAGCGCCCCCGCCGCATCGCGGACCGCGCTGACCACAGTGTCGCGGTTACCCCGCAGCCGCTCGGCATCAATGCGCGGCCGCCACACCGAGGAGAATTCTGCTCGGCCCTTGCCATCTGCCTCGAGCTGGGCCGCGAGCATCTCCACCGCCAACTCCAAACCGGGGATGCCGGCGGCCGGGAAAGCCTCCTCGACGAGCCAGGCGAGGTGTTCGGCCGCGACACCGTCCTCACCGGCCGCCCCGGGGCTAGTGAGGAGCGCTCGGGCGAGGGCAAGGGCCTCGCCCGAGAGGCCCGCACCGAGGAGGCGAACGACGAGCTCGCGGGTTTTGTATGCGAGCGTCAACTGCACCGGCGTCGAGGCCAGCCAGCCTTCGATCGCCCCGCAGAGCTCGGCGGCCTGCGCTGGCTCCATCCGGCAGGCCGCCTCGACCAACGACTGCTGGGCCTCGGGATTATCGGTCTCCAAGTCGCGGCCAATCGCGATTACGGCCTGCGGTGCCACATCTACCATGCGCACCAGGTATGGACCCGGCGGCCAGCGCGGGAAGACATATTGACCCTCCTCGTTTGCTTCCAGCGGCGGCGGATGATCGAAGTAGCGATCGTCCTGAAGCTGGCTCAACCACTCGACCCCGGCCAGCGCAAAAAAGCGATCAAGGGCGACGACGGAGTGGAGCATCCCGTCGCGAAAGCGAGGGAGGTCCGGCGCGCCGCGGGCCAGTTCTTCGATTCGCGGCAGCTGCTCGGCGTAGCTTGCCTCGACCCGCCCGGTGACGACCCGAAGCGCCGCCTGGGCCTCCTCCCACAGATCCTTGAATTCGTCGTCGAGAGGGCGCGGTGAGGCGAGTCCCTGGCGGTGGGCGCGGGAGTGCAGTTTGCCGGCAAAGGAGCACCAGAGGTCCCGCACCCCGTCCCCGGGCGGTAACCGCAGTGCATCGCAGATCAACGCGATCTCCCGATCGTGGGCATTTTCTGACCCCCGCTCTGGACGTTCCGCTTCGGGCACCATCTCCCGCAGTGCCCCGCGCAGGGCGCCCTCGATCTCGCGCAGGAGATGGGCGACTAGGTGGGTGATTGAGCCAAAATCGGCCGGACGGGACATCAACTCACAGGCATCGCGGAAATAAGTAGAGGGGGCGCCGCCGAGGAACTCGAGGCGGCGGGCGATCTCACGCTGGCGGGGCTCCTGCGGGATCGGGCTTGGCATCTCGCTCCCGCTCTACTGAGCGGCGGCCGAGATCAGCCGATCGAAGGCGGCGCGTCCCTGGCGGTCACGGAGGTCCTCCCCGTCGGGGAAGAGCTCCTCGAAGCCGTATTTCATTTCGACCACTATCTGGGCGGCGCTCAGGAGGTCGTCGACTACTGGGCGGGCGCCGTAGCCAATGTCGAAGGGTGCATCGGAGCTGAGCTCGACCTTCGGCTTTGCGACCTGAGGCGCGACGTCGACCTCGACGACCAAGGTTCCGTCCTCCATCCGTTCCTCACGCCCAAGCAGCTCGCAACCCTCGAGCTCGAGCCTCGGCGGCGTCGCGACGAGGACGATCGGCAGCGTCATCCGGTGCTTGTCGTGCTGCCAGAGCGAATCAAGCTGACCGAGTACGGCGCCGATGGCGGTGCCGCGAAAGGGCTGATAGGTCTCGATCAGGGCGATCGCCTCTGGGCACGCGCCGAAGAGCTTGCCGTGGCGCGTGTTGCCCGTACTTGGTGCCCGGGTCGCCCAGGCGACAAAGCCCTCCTCGGGCTCGCGGTCGAGCAGGGGGAAGGAGTGGCCCCGGTCGGGCTCGCCGCCGCTTAGATCGACGGCTTGCCAAACGAGATGGTCGAGCGCCGAGCGCAGGTCATGGACGATCTCGCCGATGATCACCGCCCAGCGCGAAGCGGTGCCCGCTTCCCACCTCGGGTGGAGGCGGAACACATAGTGGCTGCCGACCGGGTCGACGGTGCTGATGTAGCAGTAGGGGCTCTGGGTGGCGCGAAGTGCCTTTATCTCACGCTGTAGGGAGCCGAGCTGGTCGATCGCCCGGTCGGTCTTTGCCATCACGCCTCCGAAGATCCTCATCCCCTGATCGAAGCAGAACCTGCCGGTGAGCCGAAGACCGAGAATCAGGAGGGTGCGGAGGATGCGTGTTCGGGCTTCCCAGTCAACGAGCACGCTGGGTGGTCCTCCTTCCGACACTCTGCCCGGCGGCCGCGATTCGAGGGCGGTGTCTTCAAAGCGGGTAGGGCGCGAACGGCGAGGGCAGCTTGCCGGTCTCAATCTCGGTGAGAATCTGAAAGACGCGGTCGACGATGCCTTTCAGGATCGAGAATCGCATCCCCTCAAGCAGAACCTCATAGGTGAACATCGGCTCCAGCTCGTCGGCGCCAATTGTGCTCTGGCGGGTCGCGCGGTAGAGCGATATCTGTCGGCGGGCGGGACCGAGCGGTTGGCCGGTGGCGACTTCCTCGAAGTGCCCTTCGATGCCCTCGCCGATCCCGATCGCCTCGTGCTGTACGGCGGTGGTGACGGTGGCGAGTACCCGGTGCTTGTCGGCGTTCGAGAGCTCGCGCAGGACGTAGAGCGGCTCAGCGGTCGGCTTCTGCGGCGCCAGGTGGTAGGGCTGGGAGCGCTCGATCGCCGCCACGGTTGCCTCCGGCACCCCTTTCAGCCACGACGATGGGCAGGCGGCGAAAGCTTCGGCGCTCTTATGGATCGGGAACTGGGTTCGCTCCTCGCCGCCGGAGGCGGCGTAGACCGAGTGATCGAGTGCTGCGCGCAGGTTCTGGACCGCCTCGCCCGCAAGGAGCGGCCAGTGCTCTGGTTGGGCCTCGCGCTCGGCGGCGAATGATCGCAGTAGAATCTGGTTCGGACCGGGGCGCTCGAGTTCGCTTGAGAAGGCGATTGCGTTTCGGTTCTCATAGGAAGACACCTCCGTAAGGAGCGTGCGGACCTGCTCGACGCCGCGAGCGAACTTTCGCGCCGCCGAGCTCTGCTCTGGCGAGGCCTCCACGGGGAGAACACTACGGTTCTCGGCTCTCCCGCAGAAGCAGAGGAAAAAGCGGGTGCACGGGTCCACAGTGATTCGCAATAGCTCGGATTGGGGATATCTGGGGTCCCTGAAGCGGAATCGTCGCTCTCCAGCTCCGTGGAGCTGCTGCAGGTCCCGGGCAGGGAATCGTCCCCGATACCCCCTAAGATGAATTCCATTGCTGGATCTTGCGGTTCGGGAACAGGAGTAGGACGAGGGTTCGAATCCCTTCAGCCGCTTACCCAGAAACCCCGGTCCAGAGCGCTCTGGGCCGGGGTTTCTTGCTTCCTGGGGCCTGGGCGGGAGTGGGGGCCGGGTCTACATAAGGGCCGGCTATCGGGCCAGGTCTCGGCCGGTCGCTTCACAGCTTCTTGCCTTCGCGGCGTCGGCGGTCTGCCACCATGCGGTGAGGCGGCAGGGACAGTCGTCGACAAGGAGGAAGAGATGGAGGCCAGTAGCGGTCGCACCCCGCAGGAGGTCTTTCAGCACCACGGCGAAGTCCTGATGGCGGAGGACCTCGATGGGATCGTCAGCGACTACACCGAGGACGCGCTGTTCATCACCCCGGACGGCGTCCTCGAGGGCAAGGACGGTGTCCGGCAGGGCTTCGAAAAGCTGCTCGGCGACCTGCCGGGGGCGAGCTGGGAGCTGCCGACGCAGATCTTCGAGGATGACATCCTGCTGCTCGAGTGGAGGGCCGAGTCCGAGAACGTGAAAGCCGACGACGGGATCGACACTTTCGTCTTCCGCGATGGCCTGATCCGGGTGCAGACGGTTCGCTACACGCTGGTCCCGAAGGAGTAGGGCGATGAAAGCGGTCCGCCTGCACGATTACGGGCAGCGCCCGGTGGTCGAGGAGGTGGCCGAGCCCGAGGTCAGCGGCCCGCTCGACGTGATCGTGCGGATCGGCGGCGCCGGCCTCTGCCGGACCGATCTCCACATCATCGAAGGCCAGTGGCGCGAGAAGAGCGGCGTCGAGCTGCCCTACATCCTCGGTCACGAGAACGCCGGCTGGGTGGAGGCGGTCGGCAGCGCCGTCGGCAACGTCGAGCCGGGCGACGCGGTGATCGTCCACCCGCTGATCACCTGCGGCCTCTGCCGCGCCTGTCGGGCGGGCGACGACATGCACTGCGAGAACAACCTGTTCCCGGGGATCAGCGCCAACGGAGGCTTTGCCGAGAAGCTGAGGACCAACGGTCGCGCCGTGGTCAAGCTGCCCGACGGGGTCGAGCCGAAGGACGTCGCGGCTCATGCCGACGCGGGGCTGACCGCGTATCACGCGGTGAAGAAGGCGGCGCAGCTGCTGTATCCCGGCACGACCGCGGTAGTGATCGGGGCCGGCGGGCTGGGACACATCGGCATCCAGTCGCTGAAGGTGCTCTGCGCGGCGCGGGTGATCGTCGTCGATCGCTCCGAGGGGTCGCTGGAGCTGGCCCGCGAATGCGGCGCCGACGAAACGGTGCTCGCCGACGGCGCTGAGGTCGCGGCGATCCGCGAGCGCACCGACGGCCACGGCGCCGAGGCGGTGCTCGACTTCGTCGGCGAGGGCGGTGCCCTGGAGGCGAGCATCGCGATGCTCCGCGACGGCGGCACCCACTACGTGATCGGCTACGGCGGCGTGCTCAACGTCCCGGCGATCGACGTGATCTCCTCGGAGATCAACATCGTCGGCAACCTGGTCGGCACCTACAACGACCTGGCCGAGCTGATGACGCTGGCCGGCGAGGGCCGGGTGACGCTCCACACCGCCAGCTACCCGCTCGAGGCCGCCAACGAGGCGATGGACGACCTCGAGGCCGGTCGCCTGCACGGGAGGGGAATCCTGATCCCGGCGGGCTCCTGAACGAGCTCGACCCGACGTGCCTTCGTTTCCCCTCGAGCGCCTCCACCGTGGCGGGGTCGAGCTCGATCGAGGGGGCTCCTTAGATGTCCTGGAGCACCTCGCGCAGGGGGGTTATGTTGCGGATGACGATCGAGGCGCTGGTCAGCGCCGCCCGCTTGGTCGCCCGGCTGGGCGATGCCGGCGACCTTGAGTCGGCCGCCGACGTGGACGCTGTGGCGGCCCGGGCAGCTGTCCCGATGTGGCGCGCGGGCGAGTCCCGTCAGAAGAGCGGATGACGCCGCGCGGTTGGGTCGCCCTTGAGGATCAGCGTCTTGCTCTTGCTCTTCGCCGTCCCGCCGGTGGGAGTGAAGGTGACCTTTACCCTCACCCTCACCCTGCCGGTCGCCAGGAGCTCTTTCTTCTGGCCCTTCGCCTTGACCCGCATGGTCACGGTGCCCGCCGCGGTCGGGGTCTTCTTCTGCTCGACGACGCCGTTGCTGCTGAGAACCAGGGTGCCGGGGCCGGGGATGGTGACCGGCAGGCTGGCGGTGCCCAGCTTCTTGTTCAGCTTCGGCCTGCCGAGGCTGAACTGGTTGGAGGGGGCGGGCTGGTCGGGCGTGGAGGGAGTCACCGTGGGGCTGTCGGGCGGCTCGGGCGCGGGGTCGGCGACGATTTCGAAGAAGTCCCAGGTTGCCGCGAACGGGAGACCGGACCCGACCGAGGTGCTGATCAGCCCCGCCGCCAGCGCCGACGTGCCGCTGAGCCAACTGCCCGGGATCGGCTCGGGTCCGCTGACCGTGGTGCGCGGGCCGGTGGCGCCTGCGGTGGTCACCGTGAAGCTGGGTTGCACCGTCTGCGCAGCGGGGTCGACGGTGAGGTAGAGGTCGACGGCGCTGGGCCCTGGAAGCGGCACGGGCGCCTGCGGCCAGAAGGTCGCTTTTCCTTCGACCTCCTCGAGGAATTCGATGCCGCCGGCGCCGCCATTGGCGGATACCACGAGCTTGGCGTAGTTGTCCTGGTCCCCGCTGCCGATGAACATTCCCATCGACTGGTAGTCCTGCGGGGTGATGCCTTTGAACGGGGCGAGGATGCGGGTGTGGACGGTGAAGGGTTCGGCCGACGGCATCACGCCCAGCTGAAAGCCGTACTCCTGGGTGTTCTGCGATTCGAAGGCGTCGCCTTCGGAGACTTCGTCGACGGTGGCCACCCCGGCGGCGCCGCCGGCCGTCATCTTCGCCGGGTCGAACAGCGACGCGTAGTTGCTGGTGCCGTTGGTCATCAGCCCGGTGAACCCCAGGTTCGCGAGCCCGCCGGGGCGCGGGGCATCGTTGTCCCACGTGAGGCGGACGGGCATCGTGGTCGTCTCGCCGTTGTTCGGGTCGATGGCGAAGCGATCGGAGGTGTCGGGAAGGCCGTCGTTGTCGTCGTCGGGGTCGTTGAGGTCGGAAATCTTGTCGCCGTCCCAGTCGGGAGGGACGTCGGCGGACGAGCATGGGTTCGTGCCGTTGTCGATCTCGTCGGAGTTCGTGAACCCGTCACCGTCTTCGTCCAGCGTCGTACTGGGCGCGCCAGAGCAGCTGCCCCCGCTCGCGCCGCCGTAGTCGTCAGGCTCGAACACCGTGATCGCGCCAGTTTCGATGTCGGCGACCCAGATCGTCCCCGGGAACACGTCGCCGTCGCCCTGGGCGACGACGTCGAGGGGAGTGCCGCCGACGTTTTGGAACAGCGCCCCGCCTTCCACCAGGTGGGTGCCGGTGGAGTCGAGCTTGGCCCGGTAGATCTTGTTGTCGAAGCTGGCGCTGAGGATGTCGCCCTGCAGCTGACCGCCGAAGTTCGACGCGGTGTACTCGGTCAGCCCGTTCGTCGACGCCGTGTAATCGGCGATCTCCCCCCGCGCCGGTCCGGCGTCCCGCCATTCGCACTCGACGGGGTTGGCGACCGACACCGGCGACTGCGGCGGGCTGCTGAAGGTGTTTGCCGTGTTGCCTCGGGTCGGGTTCGGATGGCCGCCGTAGCCGTTCGCCGTGACCAGCTGCAGCGTGTCGAAATCGGTCGTTCCCGGCTCGCTGACTTCGTTCGTGCAGGTTCCGCCGGGACCCTCGTTCACCGGCTTGTCGCCCCAGGCGGCATTGGCCCCGTTGTCGATCGTGTAGAGCCGTCCGCTTTCGGTGAGGAGCACGTCGTAGGGGTTGCGGAACCCCGGCTCGAACACCTGCACCGGGCCGCCCGGCACGAGCTTCGCCTGGTTGGCACCGTCGTCGCCCCCGAAGGGATCGTTGGCGTCCTCTTCGCCCGCTCGGGCGCTGTCGTCGAGGGTCGGCAGGTCGTAGGGGGGGTTTTCGATGGCGTCCAGGTCGATCGACAGGATGGCGGCCGAGAGGGCGTACTCGGGGAGGTTGGCGAAGTTGTTGGACGGCGCTCCCATGTTCGTGTTGCCGCCCTGCGCCACGTAGAGGGTGTTGGTCGCGGGGTCGAGCTGCAGGCCGTTGGTCGAGTGGTTCTCCTCGGACCGCGGCAGCCCCCGCACCAGGTCGACCTTCTGCCAGGAGCTGCCGTCCCAGGTCAACCTGCTGATGACCCCGGAGTTGGTGTCCAGCCCGGTCGTCGCGCCCGACTCGCCGCCGCCGATGCGCGGGTCGCTCGATCCGACGTAGATCACCGGATTGGCGGCCGTGCCGGCGACGAGCAGGCCCGTGACCTGACGTTCGGTGACGCTCGGGTTCGGCGTGCCGTCGTCGTCGTGGTTCGGGATCGACTGGATCGACGTGATCGTTTCGGTGCCGGTAACGGCGTAGCTGTCCTTGCCGCTCCTTTCCACTTCGTAGACCTTGATCACGCCGTCCAGCTGAGCCACGTACAGCCTCCCGTCGGGACCGAACTGGAGGGAGGTCGGCGGAGGACTCGACGTCCCCCCGGCGAGCGAGCTCTTGGAGAAGGCCACGGCGCCGGCCGGTTCCAAATCGAGGACCTCGTGCGCGGTCGATGACGAATCCCCGGCTTGCACCCCGCCACCGGCGAGATGGATTCGGGTGCCGTCCAGCACGGGGAAGATGCCGTGGCGGGCGGTTGGCATGGGCGGGCCGGCCCGCCAGGCGTTGGTCAGCGGGTTGTAGACGTCGACCCTGTCGTAGACGTTGTCGGCGGTGGCGCCGGGCCCGTCGACGGTCTCGCCTCCCATCACCCAGAATTCGCCGTCGGCGAAGACGGCGGTGCCCATGCCGCCCCGCGCTTCGGGGAGGGGCGCGAGGGTGGATCCGGGGTCGAGGCTCGATTCCCAGCTGTCGGTGGCGGGGTCGTAGATCTGCACGGTGTCGAATCCGTTGGCGACGACGTTGCCGTCACCGCTGCCGGGTCCACGCCCGCCGAAGACGAACATCTTCGCGCCGTCGGACTCGGCGGCGGCGTGATTGCGGCCCTGGGGCATGGCGGCGATGGACTGCCACGTGTCGGTCGCCGGGGTGTAGCGGGCCGCCTGCGTGGTGGTCGAGGACCCGACGATTCCGCCGGCGACATACACCTGGTTTCCGATCACCGCAGACGAGCTCGAACCGGCGGCGAACGGCATCGGCGCGCCTGCGGTCCACTGGTTGGCCGCGGGGTCGTAGATCTGGACCTTGCCTTCCGAGCCGCCGCCCAGCCCGCCGAAGAGGTACAGCTTGCCGTTGACGACCTCGGCGGCATGGTGATCTCCCGGGAACGGTCGCGCTGCCAGGCCACTGCTGGTCCACGTTTCCGTCGCGACGTCGTAGGCGAAGGTCGCCGCGTTGCCCTCGCCGACGAGGTAGATCTTGCCGTCGATCAGGCCGCCCGCCACCTCGCCGAGGGCCACCGGCAGCGGCGGTGCCGAGGACCAGCTCGGGGCGGCCGCCGCGGCGGTGGCGGTCAGGTTCAGTGACTGGCTGCCGAGCAGCGAGGCGAGCAGAGCGATCGCGAGCAGGGCCTTCGTCGGGCATCGACGGAGGCAATGGAGCGTCAGGGAAAGCCGGCGCGATGCCGGGCCGGTCTCATGCACTCGGCGAATTATGCGTTATTCGGACTTCGATCTTCGGCACAGCGCGGTTCCCCTGTCGTCGAGCACTGCTCTCCGGGTCGACCTGAACGCCTTCGTTAGGGTCTCAAGCGGACTCTAACGTTCTTTAGGAAATACATTAGTGTCATGCTAGCCTCGCGGCATGGACGTCGCCAGCTGTCGCTTGACCCAATTTGGCAATGCCAGGCGGACTCCGGGCCGGCACGGCTATGTCGCCCATTTTCCGGCGCCGATACCGCGCGTGCTCGGTTTGCCGAACTCGACCGTGATGGCTCTCGCCGACGCGGAGGCCGCGCTCGGTCAGCTTGCCGCCGTCGGTGGGTTGTTGCCCAATCCGGACCTCTTGGTTCGGCCTTACCTGCTCAGGGAGGCCGTCTCTTCTACGCGCATCGAGGGCACCCAGGCGACGATCGGGGAGGTGTTGGACGCGGACGCGTCAGGAACCGATCCGGGGGCCGACGTCGAGGAAGTCGTGAACTACGTGGGGGCGATGCGTTGGGGGGCCTCGATGCTCGACGAACTGCCAATCAGCTCGAGGCTGCTCCGCGAGATGCACAAGCGGCTGATGGCCGGGGTCCGCGGTCGCGATCTCGCTCCCGGCGAGTTCCGCACGACCCAGAACTGGATCGGCCCGCCCGGGTCGACGATCGAGTCGGCACCATTCGTCCCGCCGCCGCCGTCCGAGCTGCCCGAGTTGCTTTCTGACTGGGAGCGATTCGCCCATGAGGAGCCGGAGATGCCGGTGCTGATCCAGAACGCGCTGCTGCACGCGCAGTTCGAGACCATCCACCCGTTCCTGGATGGCAATGGGCGCCTGGGCCGCCTGATGCTCGTCTTCTTCCTGGTCGCCCGCAATCGGCTGCCGGCGCCGCTCCTGTACCTCAGCGCCCATCTGGAGCGGAATCGAGACGCGTACTACGCGGCGCTGCAGACGCTCCGTGAGTCGGGCGACGCGCTGCCGTGGATCGATCTCTTCCTGCGTTCCGTGGAGAGCGAGGCTGCGGATGCGGTGGGTCGCGCCCAGCAGATCGTCGAGCTGCGCGACCGCTATCTCAGAGTCGCGGCTTCCCTCGGAACTGCCAATGCCGTGGCGCTCGTCGACCTGATCTGCGAGAACCCGGTGGTTACCACCCGCTCGATCGAGAATCGCCTCGGCGTCAGCCGCCCCACTGCACTGCGCCTGCTGCGGCGGATGAAGGAGCGGGGGGTATTGAGCGAGCAGGAGGCCGGGCCACGGGGCCAGCGGCGGTACGTGGCGGGCGATTTGCTCCAAGTGGTCACGTAGCGGCTTCGCTCTTCGCGCCGCTCAGATCAGGCCGCGCCTGGCGGCGGCGGCGACCGCGGCAGCTCGCGTCGGTAGGCCGAGCTTGGTCCGCAGGTTGGCGACATGACGGTGGACCGTGTGGGGGCTGAGCACCAGGCGCTCGGCGATCTCACGATCGGATAGGCCGCTGGCGATCAGGGTGAGGACCTCGGTCTCCCGCTCGGTCAGCTCCTGATCTCCCACGGCCGGGGTTTGGGTGTCGCCGGGTAGGGACGGCTCCCCGCTCTCCTCGACCCCGACCGCATGCAGAATGGCCCGCAGCGCCTGCTCGGAATCGCCGAACCAGGGGTAGTGGTCGGCGCCGCGCAGCGCCACCAGGGTCGCCTCGGGCAGCTCCGCCGCGAGCTGGCGGCCGAGCTCGAAGGGGATCGCGCGGTCCTCGCGCCGGTGCAGGACGACTGCCGGGACCGCCACCTGGCCGAGCTGCGCCGCGACGTCGAAGCGGTAGACCGCCTCCAGCGCGAGGGCTGCCTGCTCGGCGCTGGCCGAACGGCGCTGGAACTCGACGAAGGCCTCGCGCTCCTCCGCGTCGGCGCCGGGCATGAACATGTCGGCGAGGACCCGGGAGCCGAGACCCCAGTGCTCCCGCACCAGGCCGGCGATCGCCGCTCGCGTTCGGGCGTCGGCGATGTGCGAACCCGAGGCATAGCCGCCGTAGAGCACGAGGCGGCGCACCCGCTCAGGATGTGCGGCGGCGTAGGCGAGCCCGATCGGCGCCCCGGAGGAGGCGGCGATCAGGTCCACGGGGCCGGCGGCGGCCGCTTCGAGAACCGCGCCCAGCGCCGCCGTCTCCACCTCCACGCTCGCCGACGGCGGCTCGCCGTCGAGCGAGGCCCCGGTGCCGGGCGCGTCGTAGCGGATCACGGTCCGCTGGCGCCCCAGCGCCTCGACGAAGGCCCGGAAGCGGGGCTCGTCCCAGTTCAGCTCGAGATGGCTCATCCACCAGCCGGCGATGACGAGCGGCGGGCCCTCTCCGCTCTGCGCCCAGGCGACGCGCCGACCTTCCGCGGTGGTGAAGCGAATCGCCGGCTCTTCCACCCGGCAAGCGTAGGAGATGGCCCGAACCGGCCAGCGAAGTTGGCCCCTTCGGGGGAAGCGCGAACGGTCTCGCCGCGCTGAGATGTCGACCATGGCAACGATCGCGAGTCCCCCGAGTCAGTCCGTCGAGGTGGCCGACAGCCGCCTCGGCGCGATTCTCTACGACCCCTTCCTCTGGCTCGGCGAGAGGCTGGGCATGGCGGCTCTCCGCCGGCAGCTGCTCGCCGACGCACGCGGAGCCGTGCTCGAGATCGGCGCCGGCACCGGTCTCAACCTCGCCCACTACCCGGCCGGCCTGGACGAGCTCGTCCTCGCCGAGCCGGGGGAGAGGATGGGCAAGCACATCGACCTCGGCCGGGCGCCCGACGGCGTCGACGCGCGGCTCGTGCAGGCGGCCGCCGAGGAGCTCCCCTTTCCGGACGCCAGCTTCGACACGGTCGTCTCGACCCTCGTTCTCTGCACGGTCGCCGCACCGCGGCGGGCGCTGGCCGAGGTGGCGCGGGTCCTGCGCCCGGGAGGCCAGCTGCTGTTCCTCGAGCACGTGCGCGCCGATCCGGGCTGGCGCCGCCGCCTGCAGGGTCGATCGGTCCGCGCCTGGGCGGCGTTCGCCGACGGCTGCCAGTGCGACCGCCCGACGCTGGAGACGATCGAGGCCTCGATGCGGGTCGAGTCGGTCAGCCGAGCCAGCTGGCGGGGGATGCCGGCGGTGGTCAAGCCGCTCGTCTGGGGCAGGGCGACGTAAGGAAGCTCTCGATCCGACCGCGTCTGGCTCACCGCCACAGCTCGCGGCGCAGCATCTCGTTGCCGCGCTCGAGCTGGCCGATGGTGGCGCTGGAGACCGAGCGGGCCCGGGTGGCGCGGTTGATGCGGGCCTGGATCTCCCGGTGGGACTGCTTGGTGCGGCGGGCGAGGTTGGCGACCAGGCGGCTGCGCTCGCCGCGCAGGCGCTCGCGGGTCGCGTAGGCCGACTCGCGCTCGGGCTCCCGGTCGGGCGGTGCGGCTTCGGGGCTGGCGGTGGCGGTCGCCTTCTTCGCCTTCGGCGGGGGGTCGTCGGTGGGGAAGAGCTGGAGCGTGGTCTCGCTCATGATCGCCTCGTCCAGCTCGGCGTCGCCCGAGCTGAGCGCGGCAAAGGCTTCGCCGGGGTCGCCCCGCTCCGGAGCCGGCTCGTCGAACTCGATTTCCTCCTCCTCGGCGGCCGGCGAGAGGTCGAGCGCGTGGCGGCGCTCCAGCTCGATCTCGCGGGCGAGCGCCTTCAGCCGCGAATCGGCCGGCATCAGCAGGTAGCTCATCTGGCGGCGCGGCCGCGGCGTGGCGCGAATGAAGCGGCCGACGACCTGGCGGAAGAAGAGCTCGGTCCGGGCCGCCGTGGCGTAGACGCCGACCCGCAGGCGGGGGATGTCGACGCCCTCCGACACCATCAGGACCGAGACCAGCCAGCGGCGGTCAGAGGCGGCGAACTCGGCGATGCGGCGGCTGGCGCCGGGCTCGTCGCTCATCACGATCTCGGGCTGCTCCGCCGCGATCGACGCAAGCCGCGCCGCGATCGCCCGCGCGTGGTCCTGATCGGAGGCGATCACCAGGCCGCCCGCGTCGGGGTGCCCGTCGGCGCGCACCTCGCTCAGCCTCCGGTCGCCGTCGCGCAGCACCTCGCCCATCCACTCGCCCTCGGGGTGAAGCGCCGTCCGCAGGCGCCGGGCCGCCTCCACCGCGGGCAGGGCGAGATCGAAGTCGGCGCTGCGCAGCCGGCCGTCCGAGAGCCACTCCATCTCGCCGTCGTAGGGCAGGAAGGTGATCGGGCGGCAGACCCGGTCGAGCAGCGCCTGCGGATAGCCGTACACGTAGTCGGCCTGGCTGAGGCCGTCGTCGTCGTAGGCGACCCAGGGGATCGCCGAGTTGTCGGAGCGGAAGGGCGTGCCGGAGAGGAGCAGCCGGAAGCGGGCGCCGTCGAAGGCGCTGCGGGTCTGCACGCCCCAGGCGGCCTGGTCGCCCATGTGGTGGGGCTCGTCGGCGATCAGCAGGGTCGGCCGGCGCCCGGCGGCCAACCGGTGCACGTCGGGCCCGGCCGCGATCGTCTGGTAGGTGACGGCCACCCCGTGGAAGTCGCCCGACTCCGGCCCGTCGGAGTTCGGCCGGTTCGGCTCGAGGTCGACGCCGTAGCGGGCCGCGTCGGCGGCCCACTGGCGGCAGATGTGGGTGGTCGGCCCGGCGACGACCACGCGCGAGACGAACCCGGCGCTCAACATCCGGTGGGCGATGTGCAGGCCGAAGGTGGTCTTGCCGGCCGCCGGCGTCGCCGAGGCCAGGAAGCTGCTGTTCGAGTGCGCCCGCACGGCCTCGGTCGCCTCCTGCTGCCAGGAGCGCAGGGGGCGGGAATCGGGCCAAGCCGGAAGCGATCGGCCGTGCGCCCTGCCGCCGATCGGGTGCTGAGAGTCGTCGTACAAGGGCGGCAACAATAGGGTCGCCCGCGGCTGAAGGACGGTCGCCCCCGGGATCGCGGACTGGAACTGGGGAGACCCGGGACTGGGGAGACCCGGGCAGTCGAATCAGCCGAGCTCTTCTGCCAGCTCGACGACGATGCCGACGTGGTCCGTCCGCCGGACCGTCAAGCGCGGTCGAGGCTTTCGCTCGTCGTCGCGCGCCGCTTCCGGGAGAACAGCTTGCGCAGGGAGGAGCGCCGTCGCCAGCCGACCCGGGAGCGGGCGTCCTGCTTGACCCAGCCGCTGCTCGCCGGGTCGAAGGGGAAGGTCGGTTCCCACTGTTCGAGGTCGACGACGCCGATGTTGGTCCAGCTGCCGGCGGCGGCGTCGAAGAAGAGCTCGACGACTGCGACCTTGGCGTCCATCAGCTCGCGGGTGAATGCCTCGTTGTAGGCGTCGCGCAGGTCCTCGGGCCAGTCTTCGTCGAGCTGGCGCCACCAGCGCTTGTGGAACCCCGTGGTCTGGGCTTTGTGCTCGGCGCCGTCGGCGATCGTCACCACCGAGAAGGTTCGGCCTTCGGTGCGAGCGAGCTCGATCGCCTCGGTCGAGTCTTCGCGCGCCATGCGCGCCGCTGCGGCCTTGGAGGGATGTGCCACACGCCCAGCGTAATGACCCTCAGCGACAAGCCGGCGCTGCGCGCAGCAGCGCGAAGACGAACTGCTGGGCAGCGCCCCTCGGGGTCACGTGAGTCTCGGTGCGGGAGGCGAGCAGCTCGAAGTCACCGCCGAGCGCGGTCGCCAGCGCACCGGCGTCGTAGCGGCGCACGGGAAGGCCGCTGCAGGCGGTGGGCCCGTCGGGCCCGAAGGTGGCGAGCACGATGTGGCCGCGGCGCCGCAGCGAGCGCCGCAGGGTGCGCAGGTATCCCTCGCGATCGGCCTCCTCGACCATGAAGTGGAAGAGGGCGCGATCGTGCCAGAGATCGAACTCGCGGCCGAAGTCGTGATCGCGAACGTCGGCTTCGGCCCAGGTAACCTCGCCGCCGCGGGCATCGAGCGCCGCGCGCGCTCGCTCCAGCGCTCTGCCCGAGATGTCCGCGACCGTGACGTCGCGGTAGCCGCGGTCGAGCAGCTCGCCGGCCAGGGGAGACGCGCCGCCGCCGACGTCGAGGACCGCGCCCCCCGGCGGCGGCAGCGCTGCTTCGATCAGCTCCAGCGAGGTCGACGCCGAGCGCTGGAACCAGCTCACCTCGTCCGGCTGGCGCTGCGCGTAGACGCGTTGCCAGTGCTCGGCGGCGCTGTTCTGCGGTGCCGAATCGGCCATGGCGCTCAGCGTAGGCTAGGGCGATGTCCGAGCGCTGGCGACGCAGCGGCCTGCGGGCGCGGCCGCCGGCGGCCGGCGACCTTCCGGCCTACCGGGCGCTGCTCGGCGACCCCGCGGTGGGGCGCTGGCTGCGCTCGCCGTCGCGGCCCGCCTTCGAGGAGGCCGAGATCTGCGAATGGCACGAGGACGACCTCCGCCACTGGACGCAGTTCGGCTTCGGGCCCTGGCTCCTGAGCGAGGACGAGAGTGGGGAGGTGGTCGGCCGCGGAGGCTTGCGCTGGGCCGAGATCGACGGCCGCCTGCGGGTCGAAGCGACCTGGGCGATCGGCTCGCGCCACTGGGGCCGGGGCCACGCCTCGACGCTCGCGGCGGCCGCGATGGATCTCGCCGCCGAGCTCCAGTTGCCGGAGGTGATCGCCGTGATCGAACCCGGCAACGCCGCCTCCCGCCGCGTCGCCGAGAAAGCCGGGATGCGGCGCCGCGGCGACATCCCCTACGACGGCCTCCCACACGACCTCTACGTCTTCCCCCCGGTGTCTTGACCACCCAGAGTGGGGAGAACCTCGGAAGCGCTCGCGATATTGACCAGCCCCTGGTGTGGTCAATATCGCGAGCGCTGAGGAGAGAGCGAGTGT
>JBEHWY010000018.1:0-34664 GCA_048498975.1 Actinomycetota bacterium
CGCGCCTTCAGGTCGATCTCGCCGGTGATGCACGCGGAGCGTGCGATCCTCGTGCAGGTCGGGCGCACCGGCCCCCGCGCACGGCGGGGCGCCCCTGTCAAAGGAGAAGACATGCCCGACCCCACCGCCTGCACCGAGTGCTACCGGCGCTCCTGGCTCCTCGCCCAGCTCTCCCCCTACATCGAACGCCACCTGACCGGCGAGCCCGCCTCCCGATCGCCCGGCCTGCTGGCCCTGAGTGACGAAGAGCTCGCCTGCCGCGTCGCGCCCAAAGTCGCCGATCAGCTGCTCGCCCGCATTGCAGTTCTCGGCGAAGACAAGATGCGCGATGAGCTGGCCGCCGCAGAGTCCTGGGCGACCTGCTCTCACGACGCCCACTACCCCGAGCCGCTGCGCCAGGCCGTCGGGCTGCCGATGCCCCCGGCACTGACGGGTCGTGGCGACGCGCGGCTCCTCGCGAGCCTGACGCTCCCCAGGAGCGTCGCCGTGGTCGGCGCGCGTCGCGCGACCTCCTACGGCCGCGACGTCGCCCGCCAGCTCGGAGGCGAGCTGGCCAGGGCCGGTGTCCTCGTAATCAGCGGGCTCGCCTTCGGCGTCGACGCCTGCGCGCATCGCGGCGCGCTCGACGCCGGCGGTCGGACCGTCGCCGTGCTGGGCTGCGGCCCCGACATCTCCTACCCGGCGGCCAACCGCTCGCTGTGGCGGCGGATCTGCGAGGACGGGCTCGTCCTCTCCGAGCTGCCGCCGGGGGCGGCGCCGTGGCGCTGGACCTTCCCGGCTCGCAACCGCATCATCGCTGCGCTGGCCGGGATGACCGTCGTGGTGGAGGCCGCCGAGTCCTCGGGCTCGCTGATCACCGCGCGCTGCGCGGAGGAGCTCGGCCGCCAACTCGGCGCCGTCCCCGGTCCGGTCTCTTCCCGCGCCTCCGTCGGCACCAACGCCCTGCTGGCCAAGGGCGCCCGTGTCGTTCGCGACGGGCGAGACGTCCTCGAGGCGCTGGCGGCAACGCACATCGCCGGGAGCTGAGAGCCGGCCGCGTGGCGCGCCGGCGCCGTTGCGGGTCGACCGGAGAGGGCGCTGACATCTGCGTCGCCCGCCTTTGCGAGGGGGTCCGATTTCCTCAGCTCAGGGTGGCACGGGCCGCTCGGGCTTCAACCCCCGCAAGGGGGGTTCCCCTCGCCTTCGACATTCGTCTCAGGCTCGGTTCCGCCCGCTCGGTCCCGCGCCCTACCTGGCCTCGTCAACCGAACCACCTCTCAAAGGAGGCCAACATGGACGTCAACACCGTAGCCCTCACCGGCCGGCTCACCAAAGACCCCGAGCTGGAGCACACCAAAGGCGGCACCGCCGTCACCCGACTGCGGATCGCGATCCAGCGGACCCGTGGGCCCGAAGCCGAAGACCGGGGAGCGACCTTCTGGACGGTCCAGGTCTGGAAGGGCACCGCCGAGGCCGCCTGCAAGTACCTGAAGAAGGGCAGCCGGGTCGCGATCGAAGGGTTCCTCGACCACGACGAGTGGGAGAAGGACGGCGCCCCGCGGCAGATGCACTACGTGGTCGCAAAGCCGATGGGCGTGAAGTTCCTCGACCCCGCGCCGAAGTCTGACGAGGAGTCCGAGCAGGAGCCCCTGCCGGAGGCCGCCTGAGACCAACAGCGGAGGGCGGCCACAGGCCGCCCTCCCTCCCGCAGGAAGGAGCAGAGATGAGCACCACCGAGAACACCAACCCGAAGGCCCCGGCGATCGTCACCGTCGCGGATCTGATCGAGCGGTTCTGCGACGTGCGCGCCGTCGGCGCTCTGGCGGAAGCCGTCGAGGAGGATGGGCGACGGAGCTGCCAGGGCTTCTGCGGCTATGAAGGCGGCGAGGGCTACGGGCTCGAGATCGGCTTCGAGGAAGGCTATGACTTCCTCGACTACATGGCGGCTCGCGGCTGGCGCCCGCTTGCCGCCAAGGGCGAGTGGCCCTACGTGATCTACCTGGCGCCGCAGGACCCGAAAGTCATCGCCTTGGTCGAGTACTGCGAAGGGCAGCTGACGATCTCGGAGTTCGAGAGCGCCGAGGCGCGTCGGGAGTTCTGGGAGAGGCTTTCCTGAAGCGATCGCCCGGAGAGAGGGAGCGCCCCGGCGCTCCCTCTCTCGTCACCTCTTTCGGATGGCTGGTCACCGCCGAGGTTCCTGGGCACACCGCTCCGCAATGGAGCCAAACGACCTCAGCCCGGGCCTCGCACCCGACTCGCCGAGGGACAAGGCGTGGACCGTGGTCGGCGTCTACCGCGACGAAGAGCTCGCCGACGGGGGTCTCAGCGAAGGACGGTTCGTGATGGTCTTCTACGCCCCGACCGCCCAGGAAGCGGAAGCATGCGCGATCGGCTACGAACCGTGGCTGACGGTCGCCGCGGTCCTCGAGGGCGCCGATCACCCGATCGACTAGGCGCCCAGCGCCGCCGCCCACGCTGCCCGAGAAGCCAGCGCGGGCTGCGGCCCACGCATCAACCGAGACCGCCTGCACCGCCTCGACGCTCAGGCGAGCCAGTCAGAACCTCCGCGAGAAGCGCCCGGCCCGCCGGGCGGGCTTTTCTCGTGGGCTCGCGCCCGCAGGCGCATCCCTCCGCCCTCGCGGGCGGCGGTCTGCGCCGGCGCCCGGCCCGACGGCCGGGCGCCTGAGGGAGCGCCGGTTCGGCGGTGGGGCACGGTCCGCGGGGTAGATCGCCGCTCGGCTGCCTACCCGCCAGTCCCACCCACGAGCACCCAGATCCGAAGCCACAGAACCCCCTGAAAGATCGCCCCAGGCAGCGAGCTGGGAGCGCCGAGAAACCAGCCGCAGCGTACCTCAAGCCCTCCCCCTTGCCCCACCACCGAACCGCCGACACATTATGAACGGGGAACACCCGTTCGCATTTCGCCCGGAACGGCACGGCCTCTCGCGGCACTTCTCCCGGCGAGGTGGTCGGTGTCACGAAGATCCAGCGCGCGAACGCCAACTACTGGCTCGCCGCCGTCGCCCAAGGCGGCGAGGACTACTACACCAAACCTGGCGAGGCGCCGGGCGAATGGGTCGGCGACCTCGCCGATGAGCTCGGCCTCTCGGGCCAGGTCGACGCCGCTGGATATACGGCGATCCTCGACAGCCGCGATCCCCAGACCGGCGCGCAGCTGCTGCAGCGGCCCGAGCTGCGCTTCCGCGAGCTGCCCGACGGCAGGCGCAAGCGGATCGAACCCGTGCTGGGCTACGACGTCCGCTTCAGCGCCCCGAAGTCGGTTTCCCTGCTCTACGCGCTCGGCTCCGAGGAGACCCGTTCGCGGGTCGTGGCGGTGATGAACGACGCCGTACGCCAGGGGATCTCCCACCTCGAGCAGGAGGCGTGCGCGGTGCAGCGCGGGACCGGCGGGGTGCGGATCGAGCGCGGCAGCGGCCTGGTCGGGATGGCCTTCCGCCACCGGATGAGCCGCTCCGGCGACCCCGCCCTGCACGTCCACGTCGTCGTCTCCAACCTCACCCGCGCCGCCTCGGACGGCAAGTGGCTGAGCCTCGCGAGCCCGAAAGGGCGCTCGCTGCTCTACCCCCACGGCAAGTCGGCGGGAGTCGTCTTCCAGGCCGCGCTTCGCGCCGGCCTGCTGCGCGAGTTCGGTCTCGAATTCGAGAACGTCCGCAACGGCTATGCCGACCTCAAGGGCTTCTCCCGCGAGCTGGTCGATGCGTTCTCCACCCGCTCGCGGGAGATCGCCAACTGGATGAAGGAGCGCGGGGTCTTCAGCGTCAAGGCCGCCCAGACCGCCGCCTACCGAACGCGCGATCCCAAGGACTTCGGCACCGACGTCGACCGTCGCGTCGGCGAGTGGGAGGCCCGGGCAAAGCCCTTCGGCTTTGGCCGCGAGCGGGCCGAGGAGATGACCTGCGAGCGCAGCCCGCGCGAGCCGGCCGGGATCGTCGACGAAGACCTGATCGCCGCCGTCGAGCAGCTGGAGATGACCACCTCCCACTTCGACCGCCGTCAACTGCTCTGGGCGATCGCCGACCAGTTGCCCGAGGGCGCGACGCTGCCCGAGCTGCAGGCCGCCGTCGAGCGCACCCTCGCCACCGATCTCGTCCTCTGCCTGCACTCCCCCGAGGGCCCGATCCAGCAGGCCCACTACACCACCCCCCGCATCGCCGAGACCGAGCGCGGCTTCATCGACGCGGCCTTTCACGGCACCGAGGCCGGGCGCGCCGTGGTCGACGCCGAGACCCTCGAGACCGTCCTCGCCCGCCACTCCTACCTGGGCGATGACCAACGCGAGATGGTCATGCGCCTCACCTCCCGCGGCGAGCTGATCGTCGCCGTCTCGGCCTGGCCGGGGACCGGCAAGACGACCGCGCTGAAGGCCGCTGCCGAGGCGTGGGAAGCCGCGGGCTACCACGTCATCGGCACCACCACCGCGCGCAACCCGACGCGCTCGCTGAAGGAGGCCGGGCTGACGAATTCGTTGACGATCCGAAAGCTCCTGATCACCGTCGAGCGCCTCTCCGAAGAAGGCCGCACCCTGCCGCCGGGGACGGTGATCGTCGTCGATGAGGCGAACATGACCTCGACCTTCGACCTCGACGAGCTGCGCGAGCTGATCGAGGAGCTCGGCGGCAAGCTGGTGATGATCGGCGACCCGCGCCAGATCGGGGCGATCGGGCCCGGCGGCCTCTACGCGCACGCGACCCGGGTCCTCGACACGATCAAGCTGACCACGATCCGCCGCCAGCATCGCGAGGTCGACCGCCGCGTCGTCACCCTCGCCCACGAAGGCCGCGGCTCGGAGGCGCTCGACCTCCTGCGCACCGAGGGCAAGGTGATCGTCGGCGACGACCTCCCCGCGACCATGCACGGCCTGCTGCTCGACTGGCACCGCGACTTCGTCACCGGCGCCGACGCGGTGATGATCGCCCGCCGCAACCTCGACGTCGACTACCTGAACGACCACGCCCGTGAGCTGCGCCGATCAGAAGGCGCGCTAGGTCGCCTGCAGATCACCGTCGGCGAGTGCCAATTCGCCGCCGGCGATCGGGTGCAGACCCGCGTCAACAACCGCGAGGTCAGCAACCGCGACCGCTGGGACGTGGTCTCGGTCAACCCCCTCACCCGGTCGGTCAGGCTGCGCCGCGTCGGCGGTGACAGCGAGGTGGTGAAGCTTGGGCGCGAGTACTTGGAGCGAACGACGCCCGACGGAGCCCCCTCGCTGCAGCACGCCTACGCGATCACCAAGTTCAGCGCCGAGAGCAAAACCTTCGACCGCGCCTACCCGCTGCTTGACGCCGGCGCTTCTCTTGAGCAGGAGCTCGTCGCGATCAGCCGCGGGCGGGAGATCGCCAACGTCTACGCCGTCGCCTCCTCGGAGCTGCTCGACCCAGACCTCGGGCCGGGGCGGCGGGAGATCCACGACCAGATCCAGGACAACCGGGCGGCGATCGAGCGCGAAGGCGCGGACTACCCCGCGATCGAGGTCTCCCTGCGTGAACAGATCAACGCGCTCACCCCGAGTGAGTGGACCGAGCGCCTGGACCGACTCGCCGCCGAGCCGACCGCTGCCAAAGCAAGCCCCCGCCGCGCCCAACTCGAAGAGGAGATCGAGCGCGACAAGGCAATGCTCCAGGGCCTTGCTGCAGAACGGGCCGAGGTTCAAGGGAGGAAGCAGCCGCGAGGGGGTGCTGTGCGGCGGCTGGTTAGCGCCGAAGTCAGCGCCGAGGAGCGGATCGAGGCGAACCTCGCCGAGCTCGAGACCCTCCCGGCCTCGGCGGCACGCTCGGAGCGCGAGCCACTGACTCCGCATCAGCGACTCGAAGCTGCGCTGATCGAGGAGCGGATCGCTCGCCAGGTCGGCGCCGAGCTGACCGCGGCCCGGGCCGGCGAATCGGAGATCGTCTACCGCACCCTCGGTCCCTACCCCGAGGAGCCCGCGCAGGCGGTCGCCTGGGCCGACGCCGCGTACGCCTTGGTCTCCTATCGCCTGCGCAACGACGTGCGAGACCACGAGAACTCGCTCGGCCGCGAGCCGGCCTCACCGAGGCGGCGGGCCGAACGAGACCACGCCCAGGAGCGGATCGAAGCCGCGCGGGAGACGATCGAGCGCGGTCACGACCACTCCCTCGAGCACGAGCACGACTGGGACCTCGGCCGTTAGCTAACCGACCCCCGGGCTCCTGATCCGGGTCTCGAAATCCCCCGGAACCCTGCGGGCCTGCGAGGCACTTCTACTTCGTGAACTCCCCGCGAACGAGACCCGGCAGTTGCATGCCGAACCCAGCGGGGCTCCGCGCCCGCGACCCAGGTAGGGCGCGGTGAGCACCGCCCAAGCGGGAGCCGAGTCCTCGCCTTGATTGTGGCACGCCTTCGGCGTGCGGCTTCGGGCCTCCGGCTCCCGCATTGGGCGGGTGCTCGAAGACAAGGAGACCCCAATGACGAAGCTGCTGAACACGCCGGTAGCCAGCGATCCCGACCCCGATGAAGCGGTCCTCGATGTCGGGAGCGCACTCGGCGAATCACTCGCCGGCGATCACCAGCCCCCAACCCAAGAAGGGCCCCACCCCCCAGACGCCACGGCGATTCCGTCAACCCACTCCCTGCTCGGCTATGCCTTCTTCCTCGCCAGGGAACTCGCCGCGACCGAAAGCCTCGACGAGCGGATCCCGATCTATGAAGGCGTGAGCGCCACGTACAAGCGCGAAGGGCGGCGGGTCCTCAATATCGCCGCTTCCCACTGGCCGGAGCTGATGCCGATGGTCAACGGCGAGCTGGAGTGGGTGGCGCTGTTCTCAGTCGACCTTGACTAGGAGCCGCTCCGACCATCACCCGAGGCGATCCGGGCGTGCGGCCATCCAGGAGGCCCCACGCCGTCCCTCGCGGATCGCAGGCCTGCCCTCAGGGGCAGAGGTTGCGGACAAACCGGCCGTTATCTTGAAAGAGATAAGAGCTGTAGGAGTTGTCGCTGAACATGTTCGAGTCACCCGCCATGACGAACTGGCCACTTCCGACAGCCTGGGCGCCGACAATCGGCTCCGAGTCTTCCGCGCTGCCAACCAGCGGCTGCGCCGATCCGGAGACCGACACGCTTGAGACCCAGTTGTCTCCGATAACGAATACCCCCGCCGTAAGAGGGCTGCTGAATATGTTCGCCGTCACCTGTTCTCCGTAGTCAAGTTCGTCGTCATCAAGCGCGAGTCCCACCCCTAGCGAGCTGGCGAACCTGTTCAACGCCGCGTCGGCTTCGTCGAAGCCTTCATGCTCGCCGATCGCCACGATCGTGCCGCCCGACTGCAAATAGCCGGCCAGAACGGCTTCCACTTGCGTTTCGAGTGATTCGTTGACGAGCAGCACGACGCACCGATAGCTCGTCAGGTCGCCCGGCAGCGCATCCAAGACTTCCGTGCGCTCCCCGGTCGCTTCTTCCCATTCATAGAAGTCCAGATCACCCGCCTGGGAGCCCATTTCGGTCGCGCGGTCGAACACGACCGTAGGACCCGTGCTGGGAACCTGGGGCGTCGGGGGCGCGGGGGGAGGAGCGGAAAACCGCTTGAGGGTCGAGAACCCCTTGTCGCCCCGAGAGCATTTGACCGCGAGCCACGGGCTCCCGAAGTGAGTTGGCGAGTACTTGATGCACTTTCTGTGCCGCATAACGTCGACGGCCACGTCGAACTCGTGCTTTGACTCAAGCAGCCCGCCTAGTGCGTGGCCAACAGAGGGAGCACCCACGCATCCGATCGACCCGAGAACGCCTGCTGGCTTCATGAGAACCCCAAGAAGGTCGCTTGCCCAGCTACAGGCGATGCCGACGTACTTCGCGGGCTCGCTTGGGTCTGAGGCGAGGTCGGCTCCCGAACACGCACCATCCACGAAGAGGCTCAGCTTCTCGGTCGCCGGGCCACCGGGGGCGGTGCCGATGGCGACCGCCACCAGGCCGCAGACCATGCTGGCGCTGACCGGAAAGTCCGCGCTCGGCGACAAGCCGAAGTGGTAGCAGACGACCTGCCGCACGCTTTCCTGTCGGTTGAACCAGGTAGTTCTCCCGATCGTCTTGCTCCGCGCCCGAGGAAACGCCGAGTAGCACGGCGCAGCGACACCGTGCTTGCGGCGATATCGCTCGTGCCGAACCAGCGAGACGCTGCCTGAGTGAGGTTGCGAAGCACCATGCGCCGACCCGCCACCGCTGGCCGCATCAGCGAATCCCCCGCCTCCCAGGATGCTGACCGCGAACGCCACGGTCACTAGCGCGCATCCTCCTGCGATGGAGCGTGGACCGCTAACTCTCTGTCGTCCGATCCTCATCGCAACCGCGTCGCCCCTTGCCAGATCGATCCCGCGCATCGACTATTCAGCGGATCTTAGGACCTCAAATGTAACGCTGTGTTTTCGATGGGTGCCCTCTTTGCGCCTAGACATCACTTTTCGCAGATAGGCCCGCTCATCGCGCAGGTGCGCTGAAGCGTCGTTGGCTCGGCCCTACATGAGGTCCTATTGGTAACGATCAGGAAGCGGCCGAGCGCCAGGGCGCGCTCCCGGGGCAACAACGGTCCGCCCCTTCCGAAAGCTTCTCCGTTTCGCGCAAAGCGGTAGCCATGCCATTCGACGAGGAGAAGCACCCGCTCTGGCCCTCGCCTTGCCAGTCGCGGGTTTGACAGAGTCTCCCGCGAAGCACTGAGCGCGACGGTGAATCTACCGCCGAGCTTCGACCGCTTCGACTACGAAGGCGATCATCGCCACGATCTGACCCGCTTCAGGTGGGGGTACGACGATCCTTTGATGCGCGAGCGGATTTCGAACGCCGGCGAAGATTCCCTGGGCGATCAACATCACCCCGCGCTGTCGGTTGCGGCCGGTCTCCGTAGCGAGGTCACCGACGACGATTAGGGGCTCCTTGAGATTGAACGCCCTGCCGGCCAGCTTCTCGCCGTCGAGATCGACGCCGCTCGCCTCCTGTAGGACGTCCCTCATGACCTTGACCGCCTCAAGTACACCCTGCGCGAAATGGCCGTTGGCGAAAAGGGTCGCGCAGGCTTCCCTAACCTTTGCCGGAAGGTCCTCTAAGCGGTTATGAGACAGCCTGTCCGGATTCGCCTCACCGCTCGTCGGTTCAACCTCCGGGAGCTCTTGCCTTGGCGCGGGGGGTGCTGACGCCTCCTTTGCCGCGAGGTAGTCCGTGATCGTTTGCACGTCGCGATAGGGAAGAACAGACCGGCGATTCAGGGAGACGATCCACTGTCCTTCTTCGCCCCCGATCGAGCTATAGATGCCCTCGGTGGTCAACATCGCACGCAGCTTGATCAGGTCAACCGCCGACACCTTCTCTCCACGCGAAGCCCACTCGCTCCTGAACTGATCGGCCTCGATCTTGAGCTCCTCGGTCGCGCCAGGGTCCGAGGGCCGAAAGCCAAGTTGCTCGGCGACGCACCACCGCAGCGCTTCCACGAACCGCTTCACGTCCGTCTCAGCGCCTGCCGCGGCCAGTCCGGCGACGGTCAGGATCACTTCCGCGTTTTCCTGCGGGCCGGTCGAATAGACGCGTGAACGTGGCGTGCGTTCGAGGATCTCGTCAAGGTCCATGTAGTGATCCTGGTCAAGCACCGCCTCCACGTACTGTCGCGTCGGCCACCGTCCGCTGCGGTCGAAGGCTCCCCTTACTACCTCGAGCAGTGCCTCTTCGGGTGATTTCTCATCTCCGTCCGCCACAGCGGACCGATATGAAAGCGAGTCGAGACCTGAGCTGCTCACAAGACGCCTTTCTGGCTCCCTCTCTGGGCGCTTTTCGAGCGCACAGCAGTCTGTGGACGCTGGCGAGGGCGACCTCGCTAGCCCTGGGCCGGAAGCTCCCGGGATTTCGGTGCTCGCGCAAGGTGGGAGCCTCAAGATAGGTCAAGCCCGTCAAGGTCTCGGATCCGGCTACCGTGACAGCCTTGACACCACTAGGGGTGTCAAGGCGTCAAGCCCTGCCCGGTGGGGGCTTCCCTCCCGCCACGATGCTCGGGTGGTAGACGGCAGTTCCAGCCGTGACGCCGGGCGTGAGGCCGATGCCGAGCGACTTCACCACGTCCGGCAGGCCTTCGACGTAGCTGATCGTTCTCCAGCCGAGCGTCCCTTCGCGCACCATCCCAACGAACTCGACCATCGCCCCGGCGATCTCGGCGAATACCGGGCCGCAGCTCCACTCCTTGTCCTTGCCGTACCCGCTGATCCGCTTCCGGGTCAGGTGCATGACCTCCCGGTTGAAGCGCTTTCGCGCCACCCTGAGCGCTGGCTGTGGAAGACGCTCGCGCACGCGCCTCCACTTCGTCGGGTCGCAGAAGTCCGTGGCGAACATGTCGTTTGGGTGAATCTGTTTCCGGTCGCCCCAAAGAAAGTCGTTGAGACAGCGGGTGTTGACGATGAAGGACTGGAGGGCAACGCTTTCGAGCGGCCCCGGCCCCGTCTGCTTGACGATGCGAATGGCGTGCTCAAGCGTCGTTATCTCGTAGTAGAGATGCTCGTCGGCCCACTCGCGGAGTTCCTCATCGCTCATGCTCATTTGCGCCAAAGCTAGCCGAGACTGCGGCGACACAAAGGCGACATTTGGCGACATCCGCCTTTGGCGAATGCGGCGTTGCCTCGCACTCGCACGCGCGTAGGTCCACTTGGCGATCCGCGTCGTCGCGCCGCTGTGCCCGTCCGGCTCACTCGCCGAAGTTGCCCCAGAGGCCGAGCAAGCCGCCGATCACGTAGACGACCCAGAACAGGAACACGGCGCCGAAGGCACAGGCCAAGCCGATAACGACATATTCGACCTTCCTCCGAACGGTGCCGCGGGGAGCGGGGATCCGGTCCATGCGGACAAGTATCCCGCTGAGCAGGGCCGGGTACTTGTCACCATCGTTGGCACGACCTCCCGCCCCACCCGCGTCCCTGCGCAGGCAGAGGCCGGAGTCGCTAGATAATTCCGATCCCGCGGAGCGCTCCATAGATCGCGCCGACCGCGACGATCAAGGCCCCGACCTTCAGCACCGCCGTTGGGATCAGGCTTCCCAGGTCCCAGGCTTTTTTCCACAACGGCTCCCGGTCGAGCCGCTTCCGGAGGGGGCGGTGGAGCGCGTCGAGTTCCTTGCGGCAGGACTTTTCGATTCGCTCCAGCGCTTGCCGCTCCGTTTCGTCAAGCGGCCCGCGCGCTACCTGCGGTCGCAGGATCTCGGGGATGCGCATCAGGTCCGGTGCCTTGAGTGCTTCTTCCAGTATCTCGTGCCGTTCCTCCGGGGTTTTCAGTCGGCGTCGCCGCTGTGGTTCGATGCGGGAGGCGACCTCTTCGATGTGAATGAGAGCGAAGTACCCGGAATCGTTGGCCAGCCGCTCGACTGCCTCGTAAGCTTCGACCTCTGAATGGCCGACATCGTGCGTCGCGTCGAGCAGATCCCTTAAATCAGGCCGCGGGGCCGGCGTTTCGTTGAAGGGGATGACCAGGCCATGTAGCTTCCCCTCCATGATCTTCACCAGCGACCGCGATCGGCTGGTGTCGAGGTCGGTTGGCAGATCGACCTTCTCGCCACGATTCTCTGCGATCGCGTCGAAGTTGGCGAGGGTATGGCTCCACTTGTGCCATTCGCTCGAATTTTCCGCGAAGGCGTCGTACGGCCCGGGGTAGGGCTCACCGGAATCGTCGGCCTTGGGTTCGCGCTCTGCGAGCTGCCGGCGGATCGCGACAAGTTCGGCGACGAAACCGGCGTCCTTCTCCGTAAGGTCCTCGTCGGCATCGACAACTTCCTGTCGGAGACCCTCGACAGCGCGCATGATTTTCTTGTCCGTCTTGAGCAGGTCGGCGTAGTCGCCGAGCCGCCTGAGGAAATCCGGCCCGGTCGCGGCTTCGACATCGGCATAGGCAGCATCCAATCGCTCAAGCGAACTTGTCACGCCGTAAGGATATTCCGCCTGGCCGCCGCCGAGCCTGGGACGATTCGCCGAAGTGAACGCTCAGGTCGAAGCAGAGATCCTGACCGAAGCGCGGCGGGCCATCGCCTTCCAGCATTCCTCCCTCGACGAGATTCGGGCGCGGTCGGGCATCCTGCTCGCAGCGGCGTCCGTCGCGGTGTCGGTTCTCGGAACGACGGCCGCGAGCCGCAAAGGTGGACTCGATGCGACGGGCTATATAGCGGTGGTCGTCTTCGCGATCGCAGTTGTCACGTGCCTGGTTGTGCTCTGGCCTTGGAAGTGGACCTTCGTAATGAGTCCGACGATCCTCAAAGAGGACTGGGTCGATACCCAGCGCCCGAACGAATCACTGGAGATGTTTTTGGCCGATCGCCTGGAGAACTACTACGACACGAACGAGACCAAGTTCAAGTGGCTCCGGTTTTCTTTCCAGATCGCCGCCATTTCCGTGGCCGCCGAGGTCATACTTCTAGCCGTACAAGTGTCGAACTGATGGGCGACGACCAGAAACAGCCAAACCCGCCTCCCGCGCCACGCGACCCAGGCAAACATGAGGGCAAGAGCCTTCAGCCGCCTGCACCCCCAAGGGATCCGGGTAAACCCGGCGCCTTCAAGAGGGGTCCCGAAAAGCGCCGGCGCGGCTAGCCGAGCCGCTTCCCCTCGACCGCCCGCGTGAGCGGGCCGTTCGCCTTGTCCGGCGTCCACGTCCCACCCGCGACCCCGGCGACGACCTCAGCCGCGACGGCGTAGTCGCGCAGGGTCGGCCCGACCTCATCCAGCAGTCGCGCCAGCCAGCGCCGCGCCATCTGCTCGTACCTGCCTGGCTCGTTCACGGCGCACAGGAGGGTCAGCCGCACGGCGTCCGGCAGGCTCACCCAGTCCAGCTCCCAGGCGAGCGCCACAGCGGCCCGGTAGTTGTCGGCGTCGAGCGCCCTTCGGAACTTCGCTGAGACGTGGCCGGCCTCTCCTATCGAACATCTGTTCGTATCAGACGGGCCGGGCAGAGAAAAGCCCCGGCCGCTTGAAATGGGATTTGGGATTCCGAGTGACCGGGGCCGTGGATGCTTCGTGCGAGTCTGAGCCTAGGGCGCGTATAAGTGGGTGGGGAACTCCCAATTGGCGTCTCCGGCGGCCTCGCGAAGTCCTCCTCCAACAGGACGCCGACGACGATCAGCAGCAGGCGCAAGTAGTCACGACCGCACCCACAGGTACTCGACCGTGTCGCGCCGGTACTTCGTGCCCACGACACGTGCCCGCCCGCCCTGTTCGAGGACGAGCAGGTGGTAGCGGACGGTGGCGGGCCGCTCGCCGAGGCACGGCGCTAGCTGGGCCGGCGAGACGGGCTCGCCGATCCAGTCGAGCGCGGCGAGGACCGCCACCCTCAGGTCGTGGGCTCGCACCTGATCGTGGACCCGAACGGCAGCACGGTCCTGAGGCGCGTGGAGATCGACGCGGAGGGGTGTCAAACCGATACGGGGACATTGGTCTGCCGCTGCCTGGGCGCGATAGGGATCATCCGGTGAACGAATAGCTCCAGGGCAGACTGTCGCTCGACATGCCTCAGGAAGCGACTGTTCTTTCGCTTCCGCGTGCGAGCGACAGCTTTCTAGAGCCCTTCGCCACTTCCACGGTTCGCAGGAGCACTCCAGGCAGCGCCGCTACATCCCGAACTCGACCGCCGCCGGGGTTTCGCCCCGCGGCGCTTCGACGGGTGCGGCTTCCGGCGCCGGCGCTTCGTAGGCCGGTTCGTAGCTGTATTCGTGCGCTGGAGCTTCAACCGGCGGCGCTTCTTCGGCGCTCGCCGTCCGCCGGCCGTGCGGGCGGCTGGACCCGCGGTCCTTCCGCTCGGCTACCCGACCGCGGTCGCGCATTCGGCTACTCCCGCGCCGCTCGAGCGCCGACCGCGGTCTGCGCAGGTGCGCCGGGCTCCCCTCGCGCTCGGCCCCGCCGATCCCTCGCCCAATCGCGGGCTCCGAGCGCGGTGGCGCGGGGGCCGATCCTCCGCCCCCGACCAGCAGCGCGCCCAGGACCACGCCGAGGAGCAGCGCAAGAACGGGGACGATGCCCTTCCCCAGTGGCAGGCGCACGGCGCTCGACCTCGCCTGCCGCGACTCCCACGAGCTGCCCTGTCGGCCCTTTCCGCCGCCGGGCGCGGGCGCATTCCCGTCGACCTGCAGCGAAACCGTGTCCTCACCCCAGGGCTGGTCGCTCATCGCTCCCCCGTCTTTACCATCTCAAGAAGTTCAGGGGTCTCGAACCACGGTCTCATCCCGATCCAGGTCGCCGGCCGGTGGCCGTAGACGAAGAGCGCCGTCCCCGGCTTTCCTTCCCGCAGGACGTTCGCCGGCGCCAGCGGCCGGTAGGTACTGCCCTCCGTCGAGGAGCCCCGGCCCTGCTCGGCCGCGGTCTCGCTGCGCTCGCGGAACTCGCCCTCGCCGAGGACGTGGCTGACGTAGCGAAGCGTCGCCGAGTCGGTGTTGCCCGGCGCAAACAGCTTCGCCTGGTGGTTGTTGAAGATCGTCTCCGCCCGCTGCCCCCAGCGTGCCTGCATCTGGGCGAGGTCCTGAGCCGCGGTCAGCAGTTGGATCCCCTGTCCGGCTCCGGTCGCGGCGAGGACGTCGAGGTCGGGGATCGGCGCAGCGTTTGCAACCTCGTCGAGCACCATCAGCAGCGGCGGGTCGATCGGCTCGCCCGTCTTGGCCGATCTCTCATAGACGACGCCGATCAACTCCGAGAGCATCGTCGCGAAGACGATCCGAAGCCGCTCCTGCTCGTGGGCGGGCGAGCAGAGATAGAGCGTGTTCGCCCTGCCGTCGAGCAGGTGCTCGGGGGTGTAGTCGGGCCTCGAGCTGGCCTCCTGCACGCGGGGGTCGGCGTAGGCGCGAACGACGGTCTCCGCGGTGGTGCCGATCGAACTCGCCTGGCGCTTGTCGCGCTTCCAGTGGGCCTCCCAGGCGCTGAGCGCATCCGCCCCGCCGAACTTCTCCGGTCTCGGCGAGCCCTCTTCTTCGTCCATCTCCGCCAGCTTGCGCAACTGTTCGCCGAGCCTCACCCGGACGCCCTGCCCGTCGTTCAGCCAGCGCACGACCGTGGCCATGCTCCCCTTCGGGTCCTCCTCCTCGTCTTCTTGCTTTGGCGCCTCGGCCGCCGCCTCCCCCTCATCTCCCTGCTCGTCGCCGAGCTGCAGCACTTGCTGACCCGTCCTCTCTCCCTCCTCTTCTCTCTCTTCTTCCTTCCTCTTCTCTTCGGCTTCCTTCCTCTTTGCTTCCGCTTGCCTCTTCTCTTCGGCCAGCCTCTCGACGTACTCCTCCCTGGTCGCCGCCGCCAGAAGCAGCGGCGCCAGCAGCTTCTCCGCCGCCGCGTACCAGAACTCCCCATCGGCACTGGCCGCGTCGGAGATCCTCGCCGAGGCGCAGAGCATGTGCGCGATCCGCATCGCCCCCCGCCAGGTCCCACAACCAACTAGCGGCGTCGCCTTGACGGTGCCCAGTCCCGTGGAGCCGGTCGGGTCGAAGACCATCGTCTTCCCGCCCATCTGGCTGCGCCGGGCCCTGGTCGCCAACAGCAGGTCGCTCTTGACCGAAACGACCACCACCGGCCCTTGCCACTCCAATACGGCGGGGATCGTCAGGCCGGTGGTCTTGTAGGAGATGCGGCTGGGGCCGACGATGATCGCCGAGGCCTGCCCGACCGTGCCGATCAGCTTGCCGCGGTGGCGGCCGAGCACGACCCGCCCCGGCTCTCCCGGCTCCACCTCCAGGTCGCGCAGGTCCCGGCGCCCCGCCCACTTGGCCCCCTGCACGCGGCGCTGGCGCGCGGTGCCGCCGTAGCGCAGGTATCCGTCGAGCAGGTGCGCTGCGCCCAGCAGCGCGGCGAGCACGATCGCGATCGCCACGACCGCCGGCGCGAACCCGCTCATGCTCCCGCCCCCGCCCGCACCATCCGCGCATCGGTCTCAGAGAGCTCGGCCTCGAAGGCCGAGATCCGGTGAAGGTTCAGGTAGGAGACGGTGCCGACCACCCAGATCGCTTCGCCGCGGCGCAGCATCGGCAGGATCTCCGCCTCGGTTTGGCTGCGGCCGAGCTTGCTGATGACCAGCTCCAGCTGGTCGTAGGGCTGGGCGAAGATCACCATCACGTCGGCGTCAGAGATCAGCCCTTCGAGGATCCGCGAGGCGCGCGAGCCCGCGTCGCCGACCGCGCCGAAGTCGGTCAGGCGATGGACGACGGCGATCACCTGGATGCCCCAGGCGCGGCAGAGCTTGAAGCATTCCTGCAGCCATTCGGCGAGGCCGATCTCCCCCGCCACCCGCCATGCCTCATCGAGGACGAGGGTCAGTTTCGGTGCTTCCTCGCCGCCCTCCTCCGCCGCCCGCTTTCGCTCGGCGAGGATCGACTTGATCCAGGCCGCCGCACAGGTCATCAGGATGTTCAGGGCCGCCGAGCCCTTGACCGCGCTCAGGTCGATGACGACGATCGGCGCGTTCAAGTCGATGCCCGCGCTGGTCGGCCCGTCGAACATGCCGCGCAAATCGCCTTTGCAGAGGCGCTGCAGCGCCAGCGCGGAATCTCGGTTTGCCTCGGCGAAGCTCTCCGCCGAGCTGGCGGAGACCTCGGCGAGCATCCGCTCGCTCGGGAAGAGCAGCGCCTGCACGACCATCGGCAGGGTCGGTTCCCCCTCCTCCCCGGCTTCCTCGTTCACTCGTTCCAGGCCGACCCGCAGGCCGGCGTCCTCCTCGGGAGTCAGGTCGCGATGCAGGGTCGCCTTCACCACCGAGCGCAGCAGGTCGAGCTGGGCGGCGAAGCCGCCGTGGCGGGCGATCGGGTTGATCCTCACATCGCCCTCGGGAGAGACGCGGAGCCAGCTGCCGTGCACCGCCTGGGCAAGTGGCCCGTACTCCCCCTTGGGGTCGAGCACGAAGCCCTGCACCTTGGTGAGCCGCTGGCGCAGCAGATAGGTCTTGACGAAGGTCGACTTGCCTTTGCCCTTCCTGCCGAGCACCAGCATGTTCGCCCCGTCGACCAGGCGCCGCGCATAGGCTTCCCAGGGGTCGAAGACCCAGGCCCCGCCGCAGGCGTCCTGGCCGATGTAGGTGCCGGGGGCGCCTAGGCCGCCCTCCGCTAGGAAGGGGTAGACGGCTTGGAAGTGCGCCGTGGTGGCGCTGTGGCCGGGGCGCTCCCCGCGCCGGCCCTTTCTCCGACCCAGACTCATCGGAGCCCCCAGCCGAGCGGCAGGGTGAAGGTGAAGCCCTCCGCCTGCTCGCCGTAGAGGGGTTGCAGCTCAAGGCCGGCCAGGGTCGCGGCCTGGCGGACCTCCGAGACGGTGTGCTCCAGGGCGCCCGGCTCGCGCGGCGCAGAGGCGGCGACGTAGCCGGCGAAGCGCACCAGGGCGTGGCCGTCGGCGAGCTCCTCCTCCTGGCGCGCGGTGGCCTGCTGGCGGCGGCGGATGCGGGCGCTGGTGAGAAAGCCCTGGCGCTCGCGCGCCATCTCCTCGGCGACCTCGGCGGTGCGCGCGGCCTCGGCGCGGCGGATCGCGGTCGAATAGGGGACCGGCTCGATGCAGACCGCCACCGTGCGCAGCGCGGTCGTCTGCATCAGGAGCGGGGTGAGGAAGGCGGGGCCGACGTCGGTGCGCGGCCAGGCCGAAATCCAGTGGGTCGCGTGGCGGGCGGAGTCGCTGCGGTACTCGCCCCACTCGGCCTCGGCGGCGAGCGGACCCATCAGCGCCGGATCGGTTCCTTCGCGCCCTGCGTCGCGGATCCCCGCGCGCGAGCGCGAGGCGCGCCCGTAGGGGTCGAAGGCGTCGCGGATCGCGGCGGCGTAGCGGCGCGGGCGAAGCAGACCGTAGACGGTGAGCTCGGCGAGGGAGAGCTGCTCGGCCAGGCGCTCGGCCTCGCGCATGAGCACTGCGCAGGCGCCTTCGATGCCGCCGCCCGCGTGGCGGATCTGCCTTGCCGCGCGGCGCTCTTCGATCTGGATCGCGATCAGGATCTCGTGTTCGCGGGTCGCCGGCGCCGCGGACTCGACCAGCTCGATATAGGAGGAGATGAGGTTGGAGTCCAGGGGGACGGCGCGGTCGCGCTCGCGCTGGAAATAGGCGGCCATCTCATCGCCCTGCGCGGGCAGCGTGCGCTCTACCCACTGCACGCGGGAGATCGGGCACTCATCGGCGGCGAGGCTGTCGAGCACCGACCCCCAGGCACCCAGCTTTCGCTCCTGCTCGGCGCCGTCCAGCAGCGAGAAGGCGCCGGCCTTGACCGCGATCGCGGCGGTGTAGGTGCCGGCGGCGCGGTCGCAGATGACGCCGACGGTGTCTTGCTTGTAGGGGGCCTCGAGCATCGCGAGGCCCGCCAGCTCGGGCGGCAGGGAGGGCTCGAAGGCGACGCCGTCGGGACCGGCGCTGGCGCCGGCGCCGGGGCTCGAGGAGCGGTAGCCGCGGCGCTGCTGCCCTGAGCGGAGCGCCCAGCGCAGGGCGATCGGCGCCCACTCCTCCGCCGTGCGCCCGCCGAGCGGCAGGTAGATCAGCGCGCCGGCTGCGCCGAGCAGGACCAGGGCAAGGACCATCCCCGCCCAGCTCCGCAGGGCGTAGAGCGCGCCGAGCGCCAGCGCCGCCGCCACGGCGACGACGAGCACCTGGCCGACGCGCAGCGGACCGACGACTCCGCGCGCCTCCAGCGGCCCGAAACGGTAGCGGCGCTGCGCGCTCATGCCGGCACACCTCCCCCGGCGCCCGAGACCCCGGGTTTGCCGTTCGGCCGCGGCGGTTTGCTCCCTGCCGCCCCGGCGCTGCCGCCCGTCGGCCCGCCCGGCTCAGAGCCGCCGGCCGGCTTGCTCGACTCCCCGCTCTTGCCGCTCGCGCCCGTGCCGCCGCCGTCTGCCGGTGGTGCGGACTTGCCTGCCTGCGATCCGGTGGGACGAGGGGACGTGGCTTTGCTGCCTCCCTGCCCGCCGCTGCCGCCCGAGCCCGCGCCGGTCGCGCCCTCGGCCTCGCCCGTGGCGGCCAGCCGCTGCCCCGCGGACTTCGCGCCCTTCGCCGCCCCGACCGCCGCGGCGACGGGCACCGCTCCGGCCGCGGCGGGACCGGCAGCGGCGCCCTCGGTGCCGGCTGCCCCGGCGCCGCCTGCGCTTCCCCCGCCGCTACCGCCGCCGTCCTTCGGTCCGCATGCGCCCTTGCCGCAGCTCGCGGGTCCGCCCTCTCCCCCGCCACCGCCTGCCGAGCCGGAGCGGTTGGCGAGGCTGAGGCGCCGCATCATCATCGCCGAGTTGGCGTGCTCCACGGTGCGGATCGCGCCGCCCGCCGCGCTCTGGCGGTTGTAGGCGGCGGCGACGGCGGTCTCGGCGAAGGGGACGAGGCGCAGCAGGATCGCCGGCGCGAAGCAGGCGAGCAGCAGCATCGCCGCGGCGGCGAGGATCTGCTCGACCGAGCCTTCGCTTCGGGCCGCCATGCTCGCTGCCAGCGAGATGATCGCGACGATCGCGAACTTCGAGAAGACGATGACGATCAGCAACTCGCACGTCCGCTTCAGGGCCGACATCCAGCGCGGCCAGATCGAGGCCGCGATCGCCAGCGGCATGAAGAGGGCGACAACATAGGTCGCCGCGTCTCGCATCAGCAGCTCGATCCAGACGAAGAAGGCGGCGAACGCGGTCACCACCGCGGCGATGAAGCCGATGAACAGCGGCACCGCGACCGCCTGCGTCGCGGCTCCCGCAGCACCGCCCGTCGCGTTGCCCGCGACAGCGCCCGAGCCGCCGCCGACCACGATCAGCGCTTCGACGGCGCCCTTGAGGAACTGGTGGGCGTCCTTGCCGGTGGAGTGCGCGATCGCTTCGCACATCCCGTCGTCGACCGCGAGGAGCAGCTGCACAACTATGTAGGCGACGGTGGTGGCGAGCGCCGCCAGCGGGGCGTTGACGAGGAAGACGCGCCACAGCATTGCCCCGTCGCCGCTGCCGAGCGCCTCGAAGACGGCGAAGATCAGCATCAGCGCCGCCATCGAGGCGGCGATCTCCGCCATCAGCCGGTACTGGTGCAGGAAGCCCTTGCTGAGCAGGTTGGGCGAGGTGGTCTTGTCGATCGCTTCGGCGATTTCGCCGAGCAGCCAGACGGCGCCGTCGGCGACCCAGGCGGTGACCTGATTGAAGATCCCCTTGCCGATACTGGCAGCGGCGCTCTTCAGCGGATCAAGGGCCTTGCCGGCGACGCCGAGGACTGGGTCGGTCACCGCCGAGCAGGCATCGGCGACCGGGTTGCCGAGGCCGATCGCGCCGGCGATCCCGCCGATCGGTGAAAGCGGGATCGTGCCCACGTCGCACAGCGCGTTCGCCCGCGCCTGCGGCGGCTCGGGGGTGGCCATCGTCAATGCCAGCGCGGCAATGGCGGCGAGGGCCAGGACCGTGACCGCTCTACGGAGCAACGGCATAGCGCCTCATCCCCTTCAGCAGGTCCATCAGCCCGAAGCCTTCGCCGCCCGTCCGCGGGGTGAGCAGCCGCGGGGTCGGGCCGAAGGCCGCACGGGTGGCGGCGATCTTCCAGTCGCCCTCGCGCCAGGCCAAGACGGTGTGGGCGGTGCCGAAGTAGGCGGCGGGCTCCACCGTCGTGCCGTTGCCGGCGACGGTGAAGCCCCAGGTCTCCACGACCGCGCGCTGGGGCGAGTAGGAGCGCAGGCGATAGAGGACGGGGACGGCGAAGTAGGCGGTGGGGACCTTGGCGCGGACTCCTTCGCCGAGCGGGCCGGCGGCCAGGCGCTTTGCGCCTGGTTCGTTGGCGGCCAGCATCGTCGGGGCGTAGCCAGGGGTCGCCACCGCTTCGATCCTTTGGCGCAGCTGGCCGGGGCGCAGGATCGCGGTGTCGGCGAATGCCTGCTGGTAGCGGGCGTTGGCCGCAAGCGCACCGGCGCGGGTGTGGGCGTAGCCGACCCCGGCTCCCCCGGACCCGATGCGGGTAGGTCCGGGGGAGCCGGGGTCTTGCGGGGCGGGGGCGGTGTGGCTCGGGGCGCTGAGGCGGCCGGCGGCGAGGCCCAGGGCGAGGAGCGCGGCAATGAGAATGGCGCGGCGCATCGGCTCAGTGGACGCCGGTGCCGGCGTTGTAGAAGAAGTTGATGATCGCGGCGACGGCGCCGATGCCGAAGGCGCCGGCGACCGACTTCATCATCCGCTCGCGTCCGTCGGCGGTCTGGCTGTAGTTCTGGGCGCGGCTGCCAAAGCCCCACTGGGCGGCGCCGACGATGAAGGCGCCGACGCAGGTGAGCAGCGCCAGCGCGGCGGCGCCGTTCAGCAGCTTCTCGAAGGCATCGGCACCGGGCAGGCCGCCGGGGTTGGGGTTGACGCTGACCTTGGCCGCCGCCTGGATCGCCCGCAGCTGGGCCGTCTCGAGTATCGACACTGCTCCATCTCCTTGTCCTCGCTTTGGGTGTGCGAGGGGGAAGTGCCGCGGGGGCGGTGGCAGTTCCAGGCAGTTTCAGATACGGCCGAAAATCGCGCCTGAGAGATGCCGCCGGTCTTGAGGAAATTGGGGATGGCGCACGGCTCGGCCCGGCGCTACGCTCACTCAGTGGGGGCACTCGCTGGGAGCCGAGACAGGCTCCCGAGACTCGACGGAGGACGGCCGATGACCCCCTACTCGAGAAAGCGCGGAGAGGATTCGCTGGAAATCGTGTCGGGCGGCGTGCTCGGCAACCAATCCCTGACTGCCTTCACCGATCTGCTGAAGCAAGCGCTCGATGAAGGACGACACGTCCTGCTCGACCTTGGCGATTGCGAGGCGATCACACCGCAAACGCTGGCCGCAGTTGCCACCGCGGGAGCCAGCTTCACCGCCCGCGGCCTTGAGCTGTACTTCTTCGGCGCCAAGGAACCGCTGCGCCGGATGCTGCAGGCGGCGCTTGAGGTCGACGCCGGGCGGCCGCTAAGCGCCGCTGGGCGCCACCGCCGGCTCAGTCGGCGAGGAAGTAGCCCGCGCCTTTCTTGACGATGAGCTTGTCGGCGCGCGCCTTGCCCAGAAGGCCGGAGACCTGCGTGCTTGAGATTCCGATCTGCGCAGCAAGCTCGAAGGGGCGGGAACCTGGCTTGTCCTTGAGCGCGGCGAGCAGCTGCTCCCGCCTCTGACCGCTCGCCACACGCGATCCTTTGCTGCCACCTCGCGCTTTGCGGGCGGGCCGTTTCGTTCGCCGCTTTGCTCCGTCGCGACCCGAGAGCTCCTCGGCGGCACGCTTCAACCTCTGAGTCTCCTTCTCGATCTCCTCGAGACGCCCGCTCAGGATCTTCCGCACTCGCTCAACCGCGTCACTCACCTGATCCCTTTCCACGCTTGCAGGTCAAGGCTGCGGACCCTATCGCTCACGGCCTGTCGTGGCACCGATCCAACGGACCATAAGGCGGTTGGGTCAGCCGAAGGTGATCATGTACTTACCGATATGGCCCGCTCGGACTCAGTGTGAGCAGGAGTGGAAGACATCCGCCGAAGCAGCCAACTCCCGTGGAACGGTAGGTCCCCGAGCCTCAGAGGGGCGAAGGCATTCATCACCCCTCTGAGACTCGGGTCTCGATCAGCAGACGGTCGCCGTTTTGAAGATTTTGATGGCCGACGCTTCGTCGTTGAACCCAGTCAGCTGCGAATTGCTGGAATTGGGCTGGAGGCAGATCCACGTACCGCTGCCGTCCACGTTTTGCGCGAGCTTCGCGTCGTCGTTGGTGCGGTTGCGCCAAGCGGTCGTCTTGTCGTTGAAGTTCCAGGGGTTCAGCAGACTCTGCCATTCGCCCCGAGTCTGGAACTGCAACATCCGGCCGGAATATTCTTTGTCTTCCCAGAGGCAGACCCAACCGTCGTCACATTCGCTGAAGGACGCCGTTTCAAACAGCTTGGAGCCGTCCGAGAAGGTCGTCACTTTCGCGCCGGCCGCGTCGACGGTGGTGCTTACCGCAGTCGGCGTTGAGGCCGATGGACTTTCGTCTGCCAGGGCCACACCGGCAGACAACGCCAGAGCACAGGCAGCGATGAGTGAGAGCTTCCAGAGACGCATATAGTCCCCCCTGTCTGATTAATAGATAACATGATACTACTTAGGAACTCTCGTGTATACAACTGTCTGCTGCCAGATTCGCTCGTGCGCGGACATAGACCTAAGCGTGATCAAGGAAATTTCGGCCTCCCCCAAAGACAGTCGGTCGGCTCGCTTTGAAGCGATCTTCCGAACAACCCACTCCCGCGTCCTCGCATATGCCCTGCGCCGGTCAGCCGACCCTGCGACTGCCGAAGACGTCGTCTCCGAGACCTTCTTGGTCGCCTGGCGCCGGCTCGACGTTGTTCCGAGCGACCCGTTGCCGTGGCTCATCGGCACCGCCCGCAGGGTCCTCGCCAACCAACGACGGTCGACCGGCCGGCGGGAAGCCGCGATCGGGCCCCTCGTGGACCTGGCAAAGGTCGAACCGGCGCAGACCACGACGCCGACCGAGGAGCGAGTCGCCGAGAAACTGGCGTTCGCAGAAGCCTTTGCCGGCCTCAGTCACGAAGACCAGGAAGCCCTGCTACTAACCGCCTGGGACGGGCTCGCGCCCCGCGAAGCGGCAAAGGTCATGGGCTGCTCGGCCGCGACCTTCTCGGTGCGGCTCTATCGGGCTCGCCGTCGCCTGCTGAAAGAACTGGACGCCCGCGGACACTCCACTACTGAGAAGAAAGATCCGGCCGGCTAAGGACCCCCTCGGCCGGACCGATACCCGGAGGTGCCCATGAACCGCAGACAAGAAGCGATCACCCGCCAGCTCAAAGCCTTCGACCCGGTGGACCCAGGCCACCTGGACCACGAGGCTCCAGGCGAGGTGATGGAGCGGATCATGGGCACCGATCCGGGTCGCGGGCGAGGGCCCAGGCCCCACCGCCCGCTGAAGCGGGCATTGGTGCCGATCGGGGCCGCGGCGGCGCTCGCGGCCTTGGTGCTGGCGATCGGCCTGCCCGGTGGGGGCAGCGACAACGGGGTGTCGACGGCGCTCAACGACGTAGCGGCCGCCGCCGCGGCGCAGCCGGCGCCGGCGAGCGGCACCTACTCCTTCCTGAAGACCCAGAGCACGTTCGTAAACGGCGCCGAGGCGGGCGGGCAGGCTTGGTCCTACTACGACTCCGAAACCCGCTCCGAATGGGCCGCCCCCGATGGCTCGGGAGTGGTGAGAGTCGAAAAGGAACCGCCGAGCTTCGTCGGCCCCGGAGACCGGGCGGCCTGGGAAGCCGCCGGCAGCCCCCATCTCGCCGATCTCGGCGGCTCGACCACGACCACCGAAAGGCATCTCGCGCCCGGCAGCATTGAAGACGTCTCCGACTGGCCCACCGACCCCGGCCACCTCTCCGCACAGCTCCAGGCCAAGGCCGCGCAATCCCACGGCAGCGCCCCGGCGACGGCGAGGGAGCTGGAACTGATCGGCGAAGCCTTGCGCAATCCGACCGCCAGCCCCGAGCTGCGGGCCGGGCTCTATGAAGCCGCTCTGGATGTGCCGGGCATCGAATACCTCGGGGCCGCCACCGATCCGAGCGGTCGCCACGGCGAGGCGGTCGGGGTGACCTCGAGCTATTCCGGGGGTCCGACCGTCTACTCGCTGATCTATGACCCAAACAACACGGAAGTGCTGGCCAACGTGCAGACGGCACTGGAACCCCGCTTCGCCGATGCCGAAGGTCCGCTGGTGATCGCCGACACCATCTACCTGGAATCAGGAGCGAGGAACAACGTGCCGCAATAGCGCTCGCCTGCCGTCAACTTCGAGAACAAGCCAGGCCCGGGCTCAGAGAGTGCTTAGGTGGACGGTAGTCTCATGCCCGCCGTGATCAATAGGCGAGAAGCGGGCTCGGCCGAACCGTCTGGTGCCTCCTCGGGCTCGATGTCGCGGGGCTCGAAGACCACTCCGATCGCGGCTCTCGCCCTCTGCTGCTTTCTGGCCTTGACCGTCGGCAGCTCGGCGCGGCCCACCGGCGCCGATGCATCGATCAGCACGCCGCTTGATGACAAGTGCCCGCAGTCGCAGACCACTGGCGCCACAAGCCTTTCCGCCGGCCTCGGAGGAAGGCAAGACACCACCGCCGTCCTTGCCTACGGCACTAACCCCGAGCTGGAAGGTGACCTCACCGACGCCGCCGGGAGAGGGGTTCCCGGCGCCTTCGTCTGCATCTACACCAACGTCATCACCGACCGCGACACCGAGCTCGTCGGCATGGCGGAAACCAACGAGGACGGCCACTACGCGTTCCCGATTGCCAGCGGACCGTCTCGCAACCTGACTGCGGTCTACCGCTCTGAGGAAGGCCAACTGACGGCGTGGGCGCTCGTTCAGGTTCGCGCCGCGCCGTCCCTTGAGCTTGCCCGCGACACCGTCCACAACAAGCACTTCGCCTACTTCAGCGGACGGATCCCAGGCCCCCATAACGATCACGTCCTCGTCGTCCTCCAGGTTCACAGAGGTCGTGGCTGGCTCACTATCCGCCGCCACTCGACCCGAGACGGAGGAAGGTTCGCGATGCGCTACCACTTCACGCGCACGCGCACCCCGACGACCTATGTCATCCGCGCACAAGTCCCCGGCGTCAGTGGCTATCCCTTCTTGACGGGAAACTCGGCGCCGACGGAAGTGAGGGTCCTGCCCTAGGGCGGCAGACCGATGCCCGCGCATTGGCGGTGCGGTCCACCTGCAAGCGAAGTCGAGGGTGAGGGGACGGTCGGGCGGCGAGCCCCCTACCCCGCGTGACCCGATAGCTCAACCTCCGGAGGCCTCCGAACTACTCTGAATCCTCTTTTCGTGACGGAGCGCCCGAAGGTAGACGTCGCCAGGCGCGTATCCGTCCCAACTCTCGATCCAGACGACGTGCTGTCCTGAATGCGTGCCAGGCGGGAACCACAGGTGAGTCCGCACCACGACCCATTGATTCGCGCTTGGCCGCATGTGCGGCCACCAGGTGTCTTGCGATCCCACCACGGCGCCGAAGTGGACGACGGCCTTGGTGCCACGGTGCGCCTTCTGGTAGATGCGCACGACCCGACCCGCGATCGGCTCGCTCCAGTCCAGCGCCGAAGGGCTCGACGGAACCAGCGGGGCGAGGTTCTGCCAGATGGCCCATGCATGTTCGTCGGCTCGCCAGCGCCTGCCGAAAAGGAGAGCTTCAATCCTCCCGCGCATCAGCCATCCAGAGTACAGGCGTTTTCCTTTGAATGTCCAGCGTCGACGATGTCCCGATCCTGCGAACCGGCAGCGACCCTCAGGGTCGAAGCCGCGGAATGGTGAAGTGAGCGACGATCGGCGTCGGGTCTGGTTCACCCGCCGTATTGACGGCCTTGGACCGAAAGGTGTGGCGCCCGGGCGCCAGCTTCCGATACGTCACGGTGCCCCCGCATCGCTTGAAGGGCCGTGAGTCCAGCCTGCAAAGAAAATGGGAGCCCAGCTCGTTCGCGGCCAGGTGAAACTGCGCGGTGCGCGCTCGAGGATTCACGCGCCGCCCGGAGATCTTGGTCTGGGGCGGCTTGCCCATCGCGGGCGCCGGACCTTCAAGCCGCTCCTTGCTCGTATGCATCACCAGGCCGAAGGTCCCCCAGGCACCGTCGACGCCGTCCACCGCGATCCAATAAGTCTTCCCAGAGTCGACGTTGAACCCGTTGACGCCGGGCGCGCCTTCTGCAACCCCACACGGTCGGCTGGTCGATGCGACAGGGGTCAGAGTGCCTAGCGATGATCCCGTGTAGACGCCAAGGATCGTGGGGAAATCGGTGCTGCACGCACTCACCTGCATCGACCCCGATTCGGGAGCCGTCCACTGAAACCAGACCGAGGCTCCGCCGCGGTTCCCGGCGTGGTCGGGCTCACCCGCCTGCTTCGTCGCCCCGACGTTGTCCAAGCCAGAGTCCACGAAGGTCCAACTCAAGGTGTTGGCGTGGGAGACCGGGTAGGCATCTTTGAAGTCGTCGTTTCCGGGGCCGAAGGAGAGCGAGATCTCCGGTTCGTCCATGTCTGGCGTTTCGGTCACCGGGTCATAGGTGCCATCGACGGCGATCCAGTAGGTCCTCCCACCCACCACCGGGATCAATTCGGATTCCTCCCAGGGTGCAGATCCCGCCACCGGCGTCAAGCCAGCGACTGAGGAGCCGGTGTAGACAGCGAGCTCGTGATGACTCCTGATCGAGCCTCCGTTCAGCTGAACCAGAGCGCCCTGGGTCTTCGGCGCCGTGAACTTAAACCAGACAGAGGCGCCGCCGGGATCCCCGTGGTGGTTGGGCTCGCCCGCCTCCTTGGTCGCCCCGAAATTCGGGGCCCTGGCAGACAAACCGGGTTCGAGCGTCGTGGCGGCGGCGAAGTCGTCGTTTGCCGGCGGCAGCCGGTGGCGGATCCGCAGCGCCACCGCGCCTTCTCCGCTGACCGGCGGCTGCGAGCTTTCGTGGTTGGTGTTGCCATCGATCTCAATCGAATAGATCTTGCCGGCGATGGCCCTGAACGTTGCCTGGGTGCCTTCCTGAAATAGGCAGCCGCCGGCTTCCCAGGTCGTGCCTGCCACTTCCGACAGCCCGCCCAGGGCGCTTCCCAGGTAGACCGCGAGGATCGTCGGCATCGCGCTGCCGCAGGTCGAGATCGTCACCGCTTCAGTGTTCGTGGCTTCCCAGCGAAACCAGATCGAATGACCCCCTGAGGGTTGGGGAGAGTGATCGGGATCTCCCACTTGGTGCGTGGCCCCGACGTTGCTAGCGAGAAGTTCAATCGGCAGCGCGCCGCTGAGCTGCTGCGCGTTCTCAAAATTGTCGTTGGCGGGAGCAGCCGTGCTCGCAGAAGACGCGCCGCAGGGCAAGCCCACCGCCAGTACGACAAGCAACGGCGCACCCCACCTGAACATCCCTGCACGCATTGGCGCGGATACTACCGAGCACTCGGCCACCGTTGATGGCGCGCCGGTCCCGCGCCCGTGCCCTGAGAAGCCGCCTACATCCCGAACTCCGACCCGGCCCCCGCGCCCCCCGAGGAGCCGCCCGAGCGTGACTGTGAGCCCGAAGAGCTGCGTGATGAGACCGACGAGGAGCCCGAGCCGCTCGAAGGAGCGACGCGCGCCGCCGCCGTCGATTCGCCGCCCGAGCTCGCGGTCGATTCCGGCCCGCTTTCGCCCTGTTCGACGCCGAACTCGTTGATCGTCTGCTTGGTGCTCGCCTTCGGCACTGCCGTCGCGCCCCTGGCCCGCGCGGTCGGCGAGGTCGCCCCCACCCCGGCTTGAACCGTCGCGGGCGCCAGCGCTCGCTTGGAGCCCTCCGCCGAGGAGGGCGCCGCCGATCCCGTCGAACGCGCTGAGCCTGCGTTGCCTTCAGCACGGTCGCCCAGGGGCTGACCGACCTCGACGGGATGACGTGCGGGCGCCTGTCGATGCTGCCCGGCTCCGCCGAGCGCACCGAGTCCCGGCCCCACCACTCCGGTTGCCGCTGCCAAGCAGGCCCCTACGGCAAGCGCGCACGCTCCGCTTGCAGCTCGTCCCCCTCCCCCCATCGCGGCCGCATTGCCGGTGTCCGCAAGCGGACCGAGTCGCCCGCTGCCCAGCAGAGCGGCTTCGCGGAGAGATTCAGCGGCCCCGCCGACCCACAGCCCGGCCGCCCGCAACGGCGAGTGGTGGCCGACGACGACGTAGGCGGGGATGGCGATCTCGCCGCCGAGCAGATTGCGGTCCCCGATCAGCGCTTTCAGGCGCTCCAGCGCGGCCTGATGGTGGCGGGTCGCCGACGCCTTCGCCCAGCCGAGCCGGCGTCCGGCCTCGCACAACGGCACCTCATCGAAGTAGACCAGCGCCAGCAGCTTTTGCTCGCGCTCTGGCAGATGACCCATTGCCTTCACCAGACGCATCTGGCGATCGCGATCGAGCGCCTCTTCCTCAGGTGTCAGGGTCTTCTCGTCGGCGAGGTGAAACATCGTGTCGATCGAGCTCATCTGCGGTCTGGAGCGCTCGCTGCGCACCAGCTTCAGCGCTCGACGATAGGCGATCACGACCAAGAGGCTCACCGTGTCATTGACGCTTTCGACTGCCAGCCGCGCAGCGAAATCGGTGCGCGCCGCAGACATCACTTCCGGTAGGTGCTCGTCCATCCACTTGCGTGTGAAGCCCTTTGCCCCCAGCAGCCGACGCAGGCCCTCCTCGGCCTCGCGCAGCTGGGCATCGGTCAACCGCCACTTCGGTTTGGTCACGACCCCCATTTGCTTCTCCTCCAAATCACGGGGGGCCGGGCGGGCGCCGGCATTCTGCCCGCCCGGCCCCTCCTCGGTTCCTGGCTAGGGAAGTACGCGGAGCTTGATCGTCCGCGAGTTCCCCGGCTCGTAGGGAAGGCCGACGGTCTTCCTGACCTGGGCCCTCATTTCGTAGGTGGTCGGCCGGTGGGTCTGGGTGAAGCGGTAAGGCACTACAAAGTGCCCGCCTTCCCGGGTGCGATAGCGGCGGAAGGCCCGCCATCCCTTGCCGCTCCTGACCTGCAGCACAACGGTGACGTTGTCGTTGTGGGGGCCTGGGATGTCGCCATAGAAGACGGCCTGGTGCTTGTTGTGGACGGTCGCCTTGCGCAGCGCCAACGTCGGTTCGATCCGCGTCAGCACCGTCGCGGCCGCTTCGATCTGGCGGTGATCGCCTCGGTAGCTGGCAATCACTTCCCGCGATGGGCCGGCGGGCACGGGGAAGCGGTAGTGCCCGTCGGAGTCGGTCATCGCGATCCCGACGAAATCGCGGCTCGGATCGGTCACCACCCGATCGAAGACGCAGACCGCCGCCCCGGCGAGGGGGCCGCCGGCGCCGCGCACCGTGCCCTCGACCTGGGTGCCCTGGCCCTGGCGCAGCGCGGCCACGGCGACCCCCTGGTCGCTCAGCCCCGCATTCAGGGTTCTGCCCCCGCCAACGTCGGAGCGCAGGCAGTCATAGGAGAGCGGCGCTTCGGCCGGCGCTCCGACATTCCCCTCGGCATCGGAGAGCCACACCTTCAGGGTGTAGTTGCCGGCGCGCTTGGGTGCGTCCAGTTCGCCGATCGCCGCCGGGCTCGCGCCGGCGAGGTCCTTGGTGCCGCCGATCACGTTGCCGGCGGCGTCGATCACCTGGTAGTGGGCGACGTCGATCGGCGCTCCGTTGTCGGCGATGTTCCGCCAGCGCACGTCAAAGCCCTGATCGGAGCGGGAGGTCTCCGGGCTCGTCACCGAGAGCTCCTGAGGAGCTGCCGGCGGCGTGGTGTCGTGGGGGATCGGCACGCTCGCGACCGGACCGATCAGCCCGACCGAATCCTCGAGCCAGACCCGCAGGCGGTAATCGCCCGCGGCGGGGGGGCCGGCGATGTCCTCCAGCGCGGTCGGGTTGGTCGCCGAGACCGTCTGCGTCGGGCTGACGAGGCTGCCGGCGGCGCTGACGATGTCGTAGTGGACCTTGGCGATCGGCGAGCCGGGATCGCTCGGCAGCGTCCAGCGCGCCCCGAAGTGGTCGAGGTAGCGGGCGGGGTTCTTGCTTTCGATCGTCAACCCGCCGGGAGCCGGCGGCGGCGTGTTGTCGACGTGGATCGTGCGCTGATCGCAGCTCTCAGAGCCGCTGCCGGTAAGCCCGATCGCCTGGCCGTAGTCCTGGGAGCAGACCGAGACCGTGTGGGCGCCGTCGGCGAGCGTTGCGGTGTCGAGCGAGTAGCCGCGGCTCCACGGGCCGCCGGCCGGGCAGGGCTGGAAGGTGCGCGCGAACTCGCCGCTGTCCCCCCAGCTGCCGAGGTCGCAGTTGGCGCGCCAGTCGATCGCGTAGCGCTCGCCGCCGTCGACCCGCAGGCGCTCAAAGCGCATCCCCGAACCCTGGTCTGAGACATTCCAGTCGACATCTTGCGTGCCGCGGACCCAGTTGCCGGCCAGCATCCCCGCGCCGGTGTTGGTCAGGGCGATCTGGGAGGGGCTGGTGTCGTTCAGGGTCAGGACCATCGTGTTGGCATCGACCGCGTTGAAGTTGGTGCGATCGCAGCCCGCTTCGCGGTAACAGGTCAGCTCGAAGACGAAACGGCGGTAGCGGCCATAGCCGCCAAACGGCCACAGGTGGGAGGCGAAGGTCGAGGTCGTCGCCCAGCACACTCCGCTGCAGCTGCCGTTTTCCACGCCCGAGCCCTGCACGAGCTCGTTGTTGGTCGAGCCGTCATAGCCCTCCAGCCAAAAGCGCCCCCGCCAGCCGGCGTTGAAGGCGTTTGGCTCGCGGGTATAGCCCCCGGCGGCGGCGATGTCGATCGAGCCGGGCGCCGTCCACGACATCTGGCCGAAGGCGCCGTAGCCGGCGTTGCCGGCGGCCTGGCTCTCGACTATCCGCAGGAAGGCGTTGTTGCCCGCCGGATAGGGCGCGGGACCGCAGTAGTTCTCAAACGAGAAGATCCCGCCGGGGTTCTGCGCGGAGGTGGTGTTGGTGGCGGTGGCAAAGCCGTTTGACCCGTTGTTGGCGGCACACAGGACCATCTTGTAGTAGCTGGCTTTGGCGGTACCGGCAAACATGCAGGCGACACCGATGCAGGCCAGCATCAAGACAGCGCCGATCGTCGCCGGCCGGGTCGCCGGCATGCGAAGTAGCGAGGACATTCCTCTCTCCTTTACGTAGTGCCGATCGGGCTCTGGGACGGCGCCTGCTCCGTCCCTCCTCTCACCGTGAGCGCCGCGGTATGTGGTGGGCGGCGCTGCCGGAGAAAGTGGGCGTTCCGACGATTCGGCTATTTCCTGAGATAAGGAAACCCCGTGTAAGTCAATAGTTCCTAAAAAGCTCAGGAACCGGAGACCGGACATCCGTCCAGGCCCAGGCTGTTGCCGGCTTCTATCGAGCTGGGGCTTCCTGTCCACGCCGGAGAAGTGCCTCGGCGGGCCTTGCAGTTCCGGGCAATTTCGGGATCGGGGCTAATTCGCCGGAACGCCGCCCCCCGCGCCGGCACTTCTCACTCGCCATGAGTGAGAGCTCCACCCCAAGCTTCGGCGCCGCCATCCTCGCCGTCCCCCTCATCGGCCTGGCGGTGACGATCGCCTTCGTGATCGGGATCGCCGCGGCGGTAGGCGGCGTCGGCGGCTGCGGCGAAGGGGGCGAAGCGGCGACGGGGACGATCAAGGGCGGTGTCCCAAAGAAACTCGTCCCGATCTATCAGGCGGCCTCAGCCAGATACGGGCTCGGCCCCAAGGGGCCGGCGATGCTCGCCTCGATCAACTTCAACGAGACGAGCTTCGGGACCAACATGAACAACACCACCGGCTCAGGTGCGGAGGGCTGGATGATGTTCATGCCCGAAACCTGGAGCGCCTACGGCGTCGACGCCAACGGCGACGGGAGAAAGGACCCCTTCGACCCCGAAGACGCGATCTTCGCCGCCGCCCGCTACCTGCGGGCCTCAGGCGCGCCCGGTAACTGGCACGACGCGATCTTTGCCTACAACCACGCCGAGTGGTACGTCGAACGGATCATGGGCGACTTCCGGACCTTCCAGGGGACTGGGACCGCCACGGTGCAGGCAAGCGCCTCGAGCTGCTCCCCGAGCGTCGGCGGCAACGCGATGCTCCACCACGCGGTGAGGCTCGACCAACCGCGCCAGTTCAAGGCGCTTCCGGCGCGGCTTTGGGTCGGAAGCGGCTCGCCGGAGGCTGTGGACGCGCGGATCTGGGCCGATGCCGTCTGGCTACTGGAAACCTACGATCTGGTGGTCACCGCAGCCCGAGAGGGCGGCCACAGAACCCACGGCGATGGGACCGCGATGGACATGGTCCCCGCCTCAGGCCGCGGCTGGGATCGAACGGCACGCAGAGCTGCCGAAGACCTCGGCTGGATCGAATCCTGCGGTGCCATTGGCGTGGCGCCCGCCTGCCCGCTCGTTCCCGCGATCGAATTCATCGGCTACAACGGCTACGAAGGGCACGGCGACCCCGCCCACGCTGGCGAAAACGCCCACCTTCACGTCTCCTGGAAAAGCTCTGCCTACGGCGGCTGTCCTTATGTGACCTGCGGTCCTGATGCGTGGGTCATGGCCTTCCCTCTTCATTAACGGCGGTTCCCTTCTCGCTGGACGGACGCGAGCCCTGGGCGCATCGGCACCGGTCGCAGATGACCACTTAGGCCTCGGACGGCTTCCCGAAGCTCCCGAACCGAACGCCACCCGGTCGCCAGTTGATCCCCGCGAGCAGCTCGTTCGCATCGCATTCGAGACTCGTGGCGAGCTTGACCAGCGTGTCGATCCGGGGAACCCGCAGCCCGCGCTCAAGCTGGCTTACCTCTGTGCGGTGAAGCGAGGAGCGGATCGACAGCTCCTCCTGGGTGATGTCGGCCGACCGGCGACAGCGCGCGAGGTTGTCTCCGAAGGTGGCCGCAACATCTTCGCTAGCCATCGGAGGGCTTCCCCTCTTTGAAGTGCCCATAGCGGACCCCGCCGGGGGTCCACTCAATCCCGGCCATCAGCTCGGTCGGGTCGAGTTCCAAGCCCCCGCAGAGTTTCGCCAGCGTGTCGATCCGTGCGACCCGGAGGCCACGCTCAAGCTGGCTGATCTCGGTGCGATGGAGCGAAGCGCGGATCGCCAGCTCCTCTTGGGAGATCAGGGCTTGGCGGCGAAGGCGGGCGAGGTTGTCGCCGAACCTGGCGGCAATGTCCATCAGGACCCCTCTCCAATCCACCGCAGCATCGAAGGGTCAAGCGGCGCGGAGAGGACGAATGCACCTCGCCTGCCTTCGATCCCCGGCACCCAGGCGATTCCCTCCAGCAGGAGAGACTCGGGGACGTTGATCGTCTGGGCGACCTTGATCAGGGTCTCGACGCCCGGGACCCGCTGGCCCTGCTCCAGCATTCCGATCTCGGTCCGGTGGACGGCGGCTCCCCTTGCCACCTCCTCCTGGCTCATCGCCGCCCACCTGCGGGCGCGCCGCAGGTTCTCGCCGAGGTGGCGACCGACCTCCTCGTTTCTGGTCTTGCCCGCTCCCATCAGTCGACCTCAAGGGCGTCGAAGTACAGGGCGGCGCGGGTCGGGCCGACCAGCTCTCCGTCGATGCGGAGAAGACCGGCGCCGGTCAGTTCTCGAACGGCCCGGGCAATGGCGTCCTTCTCTGCGTAGTCCTTGGCGTCGAGCGCAAAGGCAAGCTCGTAGACGGTCAGGCGCGTGGGGTGCTCTTCGAGCACAGTCGCGAGGACGACACCTTCCATTCGCCGGTCTGCGGAAGCCGTGGTTTCCGCACAGCTGTGCGTAGGGTCTTCGGTAGCCATGAGGAGGCTTGCTCTCCTTGTGGTCAGGCGGCCCGCTTGCGTCACCAGCGCGGCGGGTCGCCGCTGTTGTCGGAATGCTTCCTACGGTAGCACCCGCTGTCGGATTGATTCCTACAGCGCGGGCACTACTTCCCTTTGAGGATGTGGTGCACCGTCGACCAATGCAGGCCGACCACCTCGCCGATCTCGCGGAGCGAGAGGCCGGCTTTCTGGGCTTTCTCGAATCCCGCGCGCCGAGAGTCGCGCGCTTTGTCGAGAGCGCGCTCGTAGTCGGCCTGCGCTTTCTGCGCGGCTCGGCGCCCCTGCTCTTTCCGATCGGCCATCGGCCGCAGCCTAAAAGCACCGCAAGGCACCAAGGCTCCCCCCTACCGGCCTGCACGGAGAGGCTCAAAGAAGGGTCCCCTCCACTACTGAGCTTGAACGGGACCTCGTGCACCCGCTACTGCAGCGGGTGCACGAGGGTCGCTCAGGTCACGCTCATGCTCACCAGGGCCTCCCGAGCGCGCGCCGACTTGGTTGGGGCGTAGTGCCTGCGGGTGGTCGA
>JBEHWY010000019.1:0-33763 GCA_048498975.1 Actinomycetota bacterium
AAGTACCACCCGCACGGCGACTCGGCGATCTACGACACGCTGGTGCGGATGGCGCAGGACTTCTCGCTGCGCTACATGCTGGTCGACGGCCAGGGCAACTTCGGCTCGATCGACGACGACCCGGCCGCGGCGATGCGGTACACCGAGGCGCGGATGGCGCGGATGGCGACGGAGATGCTCCGTGACATCGACGCCGACACCGTCGACTTCGGCCCCAACTACGACGAATCGACGCAGGAGCCGCTGGTCCTGCCCTCGCGCTTCCCCAACCTGTTGGTCAACGGCACCTCGGGGATCGCGGTCGGGATGGCGACCAATATCCCGCCGCACAACCTCGGCGAGGTCGCCGCCGCGGTCGCGGCCTACATCGACGACCCGGGGATCGACCTGGCCGGCCTGATGCAGCACGTCAAAGGCCCGGACTTCCCCGGCGGCGGCATCATGAGCCGCGAGGGGATCCGCGACGCCTACGCCTCCGGGCGGGGCAGCATCCGGGTTCGCGCCCGCGCTCACGTCGAGCCGCTGAAGGGAGGCAAGGAGGCGATCGTCGTCACCGAGCTCCCGTTCATGGTCAAGAAGGGCGGCGACGGCGGGCTGATCACGAAGATCGCCGACCTCGCCCGCGACAAAAAACTCGAGGGCATCTCCGACCTCCGCGACGAGAGCGACGAACGCTCCGGGATGCGGCTGGTGATCGAGCTCAAACGCGGCGGACCACCGGCCAAAGTGGTCCTCAACAACCTCTACAAGAAAACCGCGATGCAGTCGACCTTCGGCGCCAACATGGTGGCGCTGGTCGACGGCGTCCCGCGCACGCTCGGGCTGCTGGAGCTGATCCAGTACTACGTCGAGCACCAGCGCGAAGTCGTCACCCGCCGCACGCAGTACGAACTGCGTCGTGCCGAGGCCCGCGCCCACATCCTCGAGGGGCTGCTGGTTGCGCTCGACAACCTCGACGCCGTGATCAAACTGATCCGCGCCTCGAAAGACCCCGACTCCGCCCGCGACGGGCTGATCGAGAAATTCGAGCTCTCGCGCGAGCAGGCGCAGGCGATCCTCGACATGCGCCTGCAGCGCCTGACCGCGCTCGAGGCCGACAAGGTTCGCGCGGAGCACGCCGACCTGATGGAGCGGATCGGCGAGCTGCGGGCGATCCTCGGCGACGAGGCGCGGGTGATGGGCCTGGTCAAGGACGAGCTGGCCGAAATCGTCGAGTCCTACGGCGACGAACGCCGCACCGAGATCGCCCACTTCGAGGGCGACGTCGGGATCGAGGACATGATCGCCGACCAGCAGATGGTGATCTCGCTGACCGCCTCCGGCTACGTCAAGCGGCTGCCGCTGGCGACCTACCGCCAGCAGCATCGCGGCGGAGTCGGCGTGATGGGCATGAACATGAAAGAGGACGACTACATCGCCCACCTTCACATCAGCTCGACCCACGACTACCTGCTCTTCTTCACCAACCGCGGCAAGGTCTACCGGCTCAAGGTCTACGAGCTGCCCGAGGGCTCGCGTACCTCGAAAGGCAGCTCGCTGCGCAACCTGCTGCCGCTGCGCGAGGGCGAGAAGGTGATGGCGGTGATCCCGACCCGGGACTTCAAGGAGAACAAATACCTCGTCTTCGCCACCGCCGACGGGCTGATCAAGAAAACCGAGTTCCTCGCCTACAACACGCCGATTCGCGCCGACGGGATCATCGCGATCAAGATCCGCGACGACGACGAGCTGGTCCAGGTGCGGCTGACCTCGGGCGAAGACGACATCCTGATGGTCTCGCACTCTGGCCACGCCTCGCGCTTCTCGGAGGAGCAGGTGCGGGCGATGGGGCGCGACACCAGTGGCGTCAAAGGCATGAACGTCTCGCAGAAGGGCAACCGGGTGCTGGCGATGGACATCGCCCGCAACGACACCGAACTGTTCGTCGTCACCGAGAACGGCTACGGCAAGCGCACGCCGGTCTCCGAATACCCGATCAAGGGCCGCGGGACCAAAGGCGTCCTCACCGCCCGGCTGACCGAGAAGAAGGGCGGCCTCGCCGGCGCCCTGATCGTCGGCGAGCACCAGGAGCTGCTCTTCATCTCCCAGAACGGGATGGTCCAGCGCACGTCGGTCGCCGGCATCTCGCAGATGGGCCGCTCGACCCAGGGCGTCAAAGTCATGAACATCAAGGACGACGACACAGTCAGCGCCGTCGCCCTCGTGGTCGAGTCCGACAGCGGCGACGGCGCCCCGGTCGCAGAGGACGGCCCGCCGGCGGAGGAGCTGCCGATGGACGGCGACGGCGCCTCAGCTGACGGCGCCGCAGCGGACGGCGACGGGACCGCCTAAGCGGCCTGCGGTAAGTACTGCCGCCAGGCGGTCGGGATCTTCGGGCTGGCGACCTGGATGAAGACGGTGGGGGCGGGGGCCTTTGGCTCCTTCGCGGGGTGCATGTGGATCTCGCGGGGGAGGCGGTTGCCCTTGCGGCGGTTGCAGCTGGCGCAGGCGGCGACGATGTTCTCCCAGTCGGACTTGCCGCCGCGGGAGCGGGGGATGACGTGGTCGACGGTGAGGCCGGATTTGGTCGAGCCGCAGTACTGGCAGGTCCAGGAGTCGCGGGCGAGGACGGCGCGGCGGGTGATCTTGCGGCGGTGGGCCTCGCGGGGGATGCGGACGTAGGAGACGAGGCGGATCACGTCCGGGCGCTCCATCGTCATGTGCTCGGAATGCAGGGCGCCACCCTCGCGGCGCTCGAGCAGCTCGGCCTTTTCCTTCAGCAGCAGCACCGCCGCTCGTCTCAGCGTGCAGACGTTGATCGGCTCATACGTCGCGTTGAGTACAAGAACGCGTGCCATGCTGCCCGCGAATTGTAGGGACAGCGGCCCCCCATTCGGCCGACGGGCCGATTTCGGGGGATATGCGCCCGAAATCGGCCCATCGGCCCGTGGGTTCGCGGGGGGCCGGGTGTCAGCCGGTTGGGTAGGAGCCGAGGACGCGGACTGAGCCGGCTTTTTGGTGCAGCTCGCCCAGGGCTGCTTGGACGAGATCGTCGGTGAGCGCGGCTTCGAGGTCGACGAAGAACATGTAGCGGCCGAGTTCCTGGCGCATCGGCCGTGACTCGATCCGGCTCAGGTTGATGCCGCGCTTGGAGAAGACGGCGAGCGCGTCGACCAGCGCCCCGGGATGGTCCTCGCCGAGCTCGGAGAAGACCAGCGACGTCTTCCAGGGACCGCCCCCGCTCGGCTCGGTCCCGGCCGGCGCGATCCAGAGGAAGCGGGTGACGTTGCCGCTCTCGTCCTCGACGTCTTCGCGCAGCAGCGCGCAGCCATAGAGCTCGGCGGCGGCGCGGCCGCCGAGGGCGGCCCAGGGGCGGCTGCTCTCGCTCACCATCCGCACTGCGGCGGCGGTGCTGCTGACGCTGCGTTGTTCGACGTCGGGGAAGGTGGCGCGCAGGAAGCGGGCGCACTGGGCCAGCGGCTGCGGATGGGACAGCACGGCCTCGACGTCCTCGATCGCGACCCCCTCGCGCCCGACCAGGTGGACGCGGACGCGGAAGTCGTACTCACCGACGATCGTCACCGCGTCGGCTTCGAAGGCGAGCGTGTCGAGGGTGGGGCGGACCGAGCCCTCGATCGAGTTCTCGATCGGGACCAGCGCCCGCTCGGCTTCGCCGCGCTGGACGGCGAGGATCGCATCGGGGATCGTCGCCGTGCGCAGCGGCTCCAGCTCGCCGCCGGGCCAGGCCTCCTGCAGCGCGTCCTCGGTGAAGGTTCCGGCCGGGCCGAGGTAGGCGACGCGCATCGCGCTACCCGACGGTGACGGTGTAGCTGGCTTCGTTGTTGGTCTCGACTTCCTCGCCGGGCACCGGCTGGACTTTGACTTCCAGCACGACGGTGCCGGTCGGCACGGGCGTTACCGAGATCGTCGCCGTGCCGATTTCGCCGACGGCGATCGATTCGATTTGGCCGGCCTGGGTGCTGCCGCCTTCGACCGTGACTTCGACGGTGACGCCGTTCTCGGTCGATTCGCCCTGGTTTTCGACCTGGACTTCGACTTCGAAGACTTCTTCGGCGCTGACGATCGCTTCGCCGCCTTCGACGAGTTCGGTTTCGTTGACCAGGACGCCGGCGAGGCCGAGACCGTGGACGCCGCTGGTCGTCGTCCCGGTGGCACCGCTGATCGCGCCCAGCGCGCCGGAGACGGTCGCTTCTTCGAGCCATTTGGTCCCTTCGGGGACGAAGGTGCTTTCCGGCACGTCGGAGCCGTCGATCCCCTGGTCTTCGAAGACGCCGTTGATTTCCGGGCGCGCCACCTGTTCGTAGACCGTGTCGCCGGAGAACAGCGTCTGCATCTGTCGGGTGATCGCCGCCGTCGCTTTCGCCGCCCCCTCTTCGCCGAGCGCGGTGCTCATCTTTTCCGCGATCACGCTCATCGCCTTGGCCCGCAGCTGGTAGACGAGCTCCAGCGTGTTCTGCGCGTCGCCCATGTCGCCGGGGGCGCTGAGGCCGTCGATCCGCGAAGCCTGGGTATTGACCGCGCTGCTCTCCGCCTTGGCCTGTTCGGTGACCTCGGTGATCGAGAGGTTGCCCGGTTCTTCGAGCATCTTGAAGAACTGCTTGCTGGTCTGTTCGGTTTCCTTGAGGATCGAGCTGACGTTGCGGCCATAGTCGCTGAGCGCGCGTTCGGCACGGGCGTCGAGGCAGCCCTTGACCCCGAGCACGATCACGATCAGGACGACGAGTGCCGCGCCCAGGGCGAGGCCGCGCCGCAGCATGATCTGCTGGCGCTCAGGTCGGCGTTGCGGACGAGGGCGGCGGGGCCGCCGTGCTGCTGAATCCTCCAAAGGGGCGCTCTCCAAGCTGATTGGCTGGGGCGGAGAGTATGGCGCCTGGCGGCGGTCCGCTGCCATTTGATCCCGCAAACGGTGGCTTTTTCCCACGCCGCAAGCGTCGCTGCGGGGCAGGAGAGAGGGGTTCGAGGGCGAACCGTAAGGGTGCTTTGGTCGGCTCCGTGGTCCTCAACCGCTTCGTGATCGAGCGCCGCATCGGCAGCGGCGGCTTCGGCGTCGTCTACGAGGCCTGGGACGGCCGCCTCGAACGGCCGGTCGCGGTCAAGGCGATCGAGCAGCGCGGCGAGGCCGGGCGCCGGGTCCTGCGCGAGGCGCAGGCGGCGGCTCGTCTCAACCACCCCGGCATCGTCACTCTCTATGAGCTCGGCGAGGAGGACGGCAACGCGCTGCTGGTCACCGAGCTGGTCGAAGGCACGACCCTGGCGCGGCTCTCCCACGAAGGCGTCCTCTCCGACCGCGAGATCGGCGAGATCGGCGCCGACCTCTGCGAGGCGCTCGACCACGCCCACTCGCGCGGCGTCGTCCACCGCGACATCAAGCCGCAGAACGTGCAGGTCACCGAAGGGGAACCGCGCGCCAAGCTGATGGACTTCGGCATCGCTCGTCTCGCCGACGATTCGCCGCTGACCGCCGCGGGCGACGTCGTCGGCACCCTCGCCTACATGTCGCCCGAGCAGGCCGAGGGCCGGCCGGCCGGCCCCGAGGCCGACGTCTACTCGCTCGCCCTCACCCTTTACGAGTGCTGGAGCGGCGAGAACCCGCACCGGCGCTCGAGCCCCGCCGCCACCGCCCGCGCGATCGGCGGCCGCCACCGCGCCCTGCGCCGCCTGCGCCCCGACCTGCCGCGCGAGCTGAGCGACGCCGTCGACGCCTGCCTGGCGGCCCGGCCCAACCGCCGTCCCTCGCTGGAGGAGCTGGGAACGGCGATCGAGGACTCGCTCGAGTACCTCGACGACCACGCACCCGAACGCCGCCCGCGGGTCCTCCTGCGGCTCACCGCGGTTGCCTGCGCCATCGCCGCGGCCGGCTTCCTGCTCGCGGGCCACGCGGCGTTCCTACCCTAGGATTTTCGCGATCAGCGTCTTTCGCAAACTGGAGTCAGGGATCGAAGGCCTCGTCGAGGGCCTGTTCAGCCGTGCCTTCAGCTCCGAGGTGCAGCCGGTCGAACTGGCGCGCAAACTGGCCAAGGAAATGGACGCCCACAAGACCGCCTCGGTGCAGCGCGTCTACGTCCCCAACGAGTACACGGTCTACCTCTCCAAGCAGGATCGGGCGAAGCTCGAGGGCTACGAGCGCTCGCTCGAGCAGGAGCTCTCCGGCTACCTGCTGGAGCACGCGCGCCGGCGCAGCTACGACCTGCTGACCCGCCCGGCGGTCGACTTCGCCACCGACGAGCGGCTGCGGCTGGGCGAGTTCGGGATCCAGGCGCGGCTGGTGAAGCCGCCTGCGCACGAGGGCGAGCGGGCGACCCAGGGCGAGGAGGGCCACACGATGGTCTACTCGGCGGTGCGCGAGCGCGACCGCAGCCGCCCCAAAGCGCCCGAGCAGGGAGTGCGGGCGCTGGTCTCCACCCGCGCCGTCGTCTCGCTCGAGGACCGGCGCTACGTCCTCGACGGGCCGCGGGCGACGATCGGCCGCTCGAAGTCGGCCGAGTGCGTGCTGGCCGACCCCAACGTCTCCCGTCGCCACGCCGAGTTGCGCCGCTCGGAGTCCGGCGACTGGCAGATCGTCGACCTCGGCTCGACCAACGGAATCAAGGTCAACGGCCGTCGCGTCGCCTCGACCAGGCTCGGCCCGGGCGACCAAGTGACGCTTGGCACGACGACCTTCACCTTCGACATCGAGCAGTAGCGGCCGCTGGCCGTAAGGTGCCGGGCAGTGGAATACGACCCAATATCCGTAGCGCTGAAATTCGGCTTCCTCGCCGTGCTTTTCCTGTTCCTGCTGGTGATCGCGCGCAGCGCTTTCAAGGACCTGCGGCAGACGGTCTCGCCGGCTCCCGACGCGACCGGATTCCACTCGCCGGCGGGCTTTGCGCAAGCCCCGCACAGCGCCGATGCCTGGCTGATCGTCGAGCGCGGCGGCGGCCTCGAGCGCGACCAGCGCTTCGACCTGATCGGCGGCCTCTCGATCGGCCGCTCCAAGGACGCCGACGTGCAGATCTCCGACCGCTACGCCTCCAGCATCCACGCCCGCGTCTTCGAGCGCGGTGGGCGGTTCTACGTCGAGGACATGAACTCGACCAACGGCACGCTCCTCAACGGCGCCACGCTCGACGGCGAGGCGGAAGCGATCGACGGCGACGCGATCCAGATCGGCGACACCGAGTTCAGGCTGGAGCTGTCATGACGCTGCGGATCGAGGACCAGGCGTTCCGCACCGACACCGGGCGCCAGCGCAACGCCAACGAGGACTCGCTGTTCGTGCGCGGCATGGTCTTCGTCGTCGCCGACGGGATGGGCGGCGCCCAGGCCGGCGAGGTCGCCTCGAAAGCCGCCGCCGAGTCGTTCGACCGCGAGCTGCCGCAGGCGCCGCCGGAGCGCGTCCTGGAGGAGACGATCGAGGCCGCCAACCGGACGATCCACGAGCAGGCGCGGCGCGACCCCGAGCTGGCCGGGATGGGGACGACGACGACGGCGATGATCGTCGACCTCGAGGCCGAAGAGGTGGCGATCGGCCACGTCGGCGACAGCCGCGCCTACCGCTTCCGCGCCGGCCGCCTCGAACGCCTCACCCGCGACCACTCGCTGGTCGAGGAGATGCGCCGCAAGGGTCAGCTCACCGACGCCCAGGCCGAGGACCACCCGCAGCGCTCGATCATCACCCGCGCGCTCGGGCCCGAGCCCGAGGTGAAGGTCGACCTGCAGACCGTCCCGGCCCAGCCCGGCGACGTCTTCCTGATCTGCTCCGACGGGCTGACGACGATGCTCGACGAGGACCACGTCGCCCGCCTGCTCGCCCGCGCGACCTCGATGGAGAGCGCCGTCCGCGGCCTCGTCGACGAAGCCAACCGCGCCGGCGGCCGCGACAACATCACCGTGGTCGCCTTCCGGTTGGAGGACGCCGCGGCGCCGGTCGGGGCCCCCGCCGCCGGCGGGCCGGCGGCGGATACCGAGGGCGCGACGCTGATCGGCGACTCGGCCGTGGAGGCGGGGCTGACCGCGACCGAGATTCGTCGCCGCGCCGCCGCCGAAGCGGCGCAGAAACGCCGCGAAGAACAGACGGCGAAGCCCGACCGCCGCCGCCTCAAGCGGACGCTGAAGGTCACCGCCGGAGTGCTGGTCCTCGCGGCCCTCGCCTTCGGCGCCTGGTACGGCAACCGCCAGGTCTGGTTCCTCGGCACCGACGACGCCGGCCGCGTCGCCCTCTACCGCGGCCTGCCCTACGAGCTGCCGCTCGGGATCAAGCTCTACGAAGAGCGCTACTCGAGCCCGATCCAGACCGCCGCCCTGGTCGGCAAGCGCGCCGACGCGGTCACCGGCCACGACCTGCGCTCGCGCGGCGACGCCGTCTCGCTCCTCGAAGAAATCGAACGCGGCCAGGGGGTCCCTTGAGATCCGCCAGGAACCGGGAGCTGGTCGCCCTGGTTCCGGTCGCGTTGCTGCTGACGGCCGGCTTCGCCGCCGTGATCTCCCAGGAGGGGCCGAAGGTCGACAACCTCAGCCTGATCTACGGCGCCTACTTCCTGGCGATCTGCGTCGCCACCCACATCTTCCTCCGCATCCGCCTGCCCAACGCCGACCCCTACCTGTTCCCGCTGATGGCGCTGCTCACCGCCTTCGGCCTGGTGATGGTCTACCGGATCGACGAAAGCCTGGCCCGCGACCAGGCCAACTGGTTCGTCCTCGGCCTCGTCCTCTTCGCCCTGACGATCCAGTTGCTGCGCGACTACGAGGTGCTCGAGCGCTACCGGTACACGATCGCCGCCGCCTCGCTGCTGCTGCTGCTGGCGCCGCGCGTGCCGGGGATCGGCCAGCAGGTCAACGGCGCCTACCTCGGGGTGAAGCTCGGCCCGATCGCCTTCCAGCCGGCCGAGTTCGCGAAGATCGGGCTCGTCGTCTTCCTCGCCAGCTACCTGCGCGAGCATCGCGAGGTGATGATCGTCGGCGCCCGGCGGGTGCTCTGGGTGACGCTGCCGCCGCTGAAGCATTTCGGGCCGATGCTGGTCGTCTGGGGCGCCTCGATGTTCATGCTCGTCTTCATCCGCGACCTCGGCAGCTCGCTGATGTTCTTCGCCGCCTTCCTCGCCCTGCTCTACGTGGCGACGGGGCGTTTCTCGTTCGTCGTGATCGGCATGGCGCTGTTCGCGCTCGGCGCCTGGTTCATCGTCGAAACGGTGCCGCACGTGCACGACCGGGTGGAAATCTGGCTGCACCCCTACAACGACCCCGCCGACAAGGGCTACCAGATCCTGCAGTCGATCTTCGCCCAGGCCGACGGCGGTCTCTTCGGCAAGGGCTTCGGGCGGGGGATGATCGATACCCCTGGCGGCCAGACGCTGCTGCCGGCGGCGCAGACCGACACGATCTACTCGCTGATCGTCAACGAGCTCGGCCTCTTCGGCGCCTGCGGGCTGATCGCCACCTACCTGCTGATCACCGCCCGCGGGTTCAAGGTCGCGCTGCTCGCGAACGACGGCTTCTCGAAGCTGCTGGCGACGGGGCTGACCGCGGTCTTCGCGATCCAGGCCTTCGTCATCATCGGCGGCGTCACCCGGGTGATCCCGCTGACCGGCGTCACCCTGCCCTTCGTCAGCTACGGCGGCAGCTCGATCGTCGCCAACTTCGTCCTGCTGGCGCTCCTGCTGCTGGTCTCCGACCGGGCGCGGCGTGAGGCGACCGCGCCGGCAGGCGGCAGGCTGGTGTTGGGAGGAGCGACGTGAACCGCCAGATCATCAAACTCTTCGCCTTCATCGTCGTCCTCTTCGCGGTGCTGGTCGGCTTCACGTCCTACTGGTCGGTCTTCGACGCCAAGGCGCTGAAGGAAGAGAACGCGAACAAGCGGCCGCTGTTCGAGCAGCAGCAGGTCCACCGCGGCCGCATCCTCGCCGCCGACGGCACCGTGATCGCCGTCTCCAAGCCCGAAGGCCAGGGGGCCAACCTGCGCTACGAACGCCATTACCCGCAGGGGACCCTCTTCGGCCACCCGATCGGCTACAGCTTCATGGAATACGGCGACTCCGAGTTCGAGCAGTACCACAACGCCGAACTGGTCGGCGAAGAATCTGAATTCAGCTCGATCCTCGACGAACTCACCGGCCGCAACCGCGAAGGCAACGACATCGTCACCAACCTCGACACCGAAGCGCAGCGGGTGGCGCTGGGCGACCTCGAGGAAGCCGGCTACGGTGCCGTCGTCGCGATCGAACCAAGCACCGGGGAGGTCAAGGTGATGGCCTCGAACGCGCCCTATGACCCGAACCGGTACCCCACCGAAAGCAAGAAGCTGAACACGAACGAAGTCGCGACCCCGATGGTCAACCGGGGCAGCCAAGGGCTGTACCCGCCGGGCTCGACGTTCAAGGTCGTGACCGCCGCGGCGGGGCTGGAAAGCGGCAAGATCACGCCGGAAACGACGATCAACGCACCGGGCGTGATCATCGATGAAGGTCACGAACTGAACAACGACTTCAGCAAAGACTGGGGCGAAATCTCGCTCGACACGGCGCTGACCAACTCGGTCAACACCTGGTTCGGCCAGCTCGGCCAGCAGGTCGGGCAAAACCAGCTGTTCGAGCAGATGGAAAAGTTCGGCTTCAACTCGAAGCCGCCGATCGACCTGCCGTCCGACCAGGTGAACGCGAGCGGCATCTACGAAGACGAACACACGCTGGGCCGCAATGCGCCGATCGACCTCGCCCGCGTCGCGATCGGCCAGGAGCGGTTGTTGGCGACGCCGTTGCAGATCGCGATGGTCGCCGCCGCGGTCGCCAACCAGGGCAAGCTGATGAAGCCGCAGATCTGGAACCGCGTCGTCGACCCCGACGGACGCACGGTCAAGCACCTCGACCCGAGCCAGTACAGCCAGGCGCTCAGCGCCAAGACGGCGGAAGAGCTGACGACGGCGATGGAAGGCGTGGTCAGCGAAGGCACCGGGACCAACGCGGCGATCGAAGGCGTGCAGGTGGCTGGTAAGACCGGCACCGCGGAAACTCCGGGGAACCTCGCCTGCGGCGGCGGCGAAGAAGAAAACCAGGCCTGGTTCATGGGCTTCGCTCCCGCCGATGACCCGAAGATCGCGATCGCCGTCTCGGTCGAGTGCACGCCGGAATTCGGCAACGACGTCGCGGCGCCGATCTTCGCCCACGTCGCCGAAACGATCCTCAATGAATAGAACACAGATGCCGACGGGACGAAAAGTCGCCTATGGGTGGACAAATCGTCCCGTCGGCCCGAGAGCAACGGAGGGTGTAGGTGGCTGAGGTGAGCGAGGGGAGCGTGGTCGACGGGCGCTACCGGGTGTTGCGGCGGCTCGGCGCCGGGGGCATGGCCGACGTCTGGCTGGCCGAGGACCAGCATCTGCAGCGCGAGGTGGCGCTGAAGGTCCTGCACCGGCACTTCGCCCAGGACGAGCAGTTCGTCGCTCGCTTCCAGCGCGAGGCCGAGTCGGCCGCGGCGCTGCAGCACCCGAACATCGTCTCGGTCTACGACCGCGGGCAGTTCGAAGGGATGAACTACATCGCGATGCAGTACGTCGCCGGCTCGACGCTGAAACAGCTGATCGAACGCGGCCTCACTCCCCAGGAAGCGGTGTCGCTGATCCGCCAGGTGCTGGAGGCGGCCCGGGCCGCGCACCGGCAGGGGATCGTCCACCGCGACCTGAAACCGCAGAACGTGATCGTCGACGCCGAAGGCAAAACGCACGTCACCGACTTCGGCATCGCCCGCGCCGGCGTCTCGGAGATCACCCAGACCGGCTCGGTGATGGGGACGCCGCACTACCTCTCGCCCGAGCAGGCGCAGGGCTTCGAAGTCACCTCGGTCTCCGACCTCTACTCGATCGGCGTGATGCTCTACGAGGCGCTGACCGGCCGGGTCCCCTTCGAGGGCGAAAGCGCGGTTGCGGTGGCGATGAAACAGATCTCGCAGACGCCGCAGCGGCCGAGCTCGATCAACCCTCAGGTCTCGCCGGCGCTCGACGCCGTCGTGATGCGGGCGCTGGCCAAGGAGCCGGGCGAGCGCTTCCAGAACGCCGACGCCTTCATCGCCGCCCTCGAGCAGGCGCTGCGCGAACCGGGCGTCGGCAGCGGCACCGCCGCCTTCGCCGCCCTGCCGCCGGTCGTCGCCGAGCCCGAGGAGGAGGAAGAGGAGGAGGGCGGCAACCGCAAATGGCTCTGGATCGGCCTCGCGATCGCCGCCGTGGCCGGCGTCCTGATCGGCCTCCTGCTCACCCGCGACACCAGCACCGAAGTCCCCAACGTGACCGGCAAGCAGGTCGAATTCGCGATCTCCCAGCTCGAACGGCACGGCTTCAAGACCGAAGAAAAGAAAGTCGAAAACCAGGCACCGGCGAACACCGTGCTCGAGCAGGACCCGCTGCCCGGCTCGGCCGAAGAAGACTGCTCCTTCCTCACCCTGTTCTGCTCGAAGCCGACCGTGCAGCTGACGGTCAGCGCCGGGCCCGGCAGCGGCACCGTGCCGAGCGTCGCCAACCTGACCCAGGAAGAAGCCGAAGAAATCCTGGAAGAAGCCGAATTCCATCCGGTCGTCGAACGCCGCAGCTCGGCTTCGGTCGAAAGCGGGCTGGTGATCTACTCCGAACCGCGCGGCGGCGAAGCGGCGACGCACGGCTCCGAAGTCAAGATCTTCGTCTCCAGCGGGCCGCATCTGGTCAAGGTCCCGGTGCTGGTTGAAATGCAGCGGCGCGGCGCCGTGCAGCAGATCCGCTCGCGCGGGCTCACCCCCAGCGTCAGCGAAGAAGAAACCAGCAACGCGGCGCCCGGGGAAGTGATCCGCCAGTCGCCCAGCGCCGGCACCAAGGTCGAAGAAGGGGCGACGGTGTCGATCGTCGTCGCCAAGGCCAAGCAGCAGTCGAAGGTGCCGAACGTGATTGGCAAGGAACGGCGCGAAGCGGTCGAACTGGTCCGCGCGGCCGGGCTGACGCCGTTCGTCGAAGAAGAAGAAACCGAAGTCGAAGCCCAGATCGGCCGCGTCCTCGACCAGTTCCCGACCCCCGGCAGCAAGGTCGAACCGAAGTCGGAAGTGACGATCGTCGTCGGCAAACGGGCGCAGGCGTTCCCCGAACCGGAAGAAGAAGAATGAGGGTCGTCGTCCTCAGCGGCGGCCGTTCCTCCGAGCACGACGTCTCGTTGCGCTCGGGCGCCTCGGTCGCCGTCGGCCTGCGCGAGGCCGGCCACGAGGTGGTCGAGGTGACGATCGCCCGTGACGGGCGCTGGACGATGGCCGGCGGCAGCGTCGAGCTGACCCCGGGCGCCGGCCTGCTCGACGCCGACGCCGTCTTCCCGGCGCTGCACGGCCCGTTCGGCGAGGACGGCAGCGTCCAGGGCCTGCTCGAGTGGCTCGACGTCCCCTACGTCGGCTCCGACGTGCTCGCCTCCGCGGTCTGCATGGACAAGCTGACGCTGAAGCGGCTGTTCGCCGCCCGCGGCGTTCCCCAGGTCGACTTCACTGCGGTCGAGGGCAGCGACTGGTGGGGGCGCTGCGAGCGGCTCGGGCTGCCGCTCTGGGTCAAGCCCTCGCGGCTGGGCTCGAGCGTCGGCATCACCCGGGTCGAGCGGCTCGAGGAGCTCGACGAGGCGGTCGAGCTGGCCCTGCGCCACGACCCGCGGGTGATCGTCGAGGCCTCCGCCCACGGCCGCGAGGTCGAGTGCTCGGTGCTCGGCAACGAGGCGCCGCAGACGTCGCTGCCGGGCGAAATCGTCGCCCACGCCGAGTGGTACGACTTCGCGGCCAAGTACACCGAGGGCGGCATGGAGCTGCTGGTGCCGGCGCCGGTGGGGGAGGAGACGATCGCCCGCGTGCGCGAGCTGGCGGCGGAGGTCTTCGCCCTCGCCGGCTGCTCGGGCCTGGCCCGCTGCGACTTCTTCGTCGAGCCCTCCGGCGAGGTCCTCGTCAACGAGATCAACACGATGCCCGGCTTCACCGCCACCAGCGTCTACGCCAAGCTCTTCGAGGCAACCGGCATCCCCTACCCCGAGCTCTGCAACCGCCTGGTAGACCTAGCCGTAGCCCGCCACCACCGCGAACGCACCCACGAGTTCTAGGCGTCCCGCCACCCGCCTTCCGAACCCTCAGCCAAGCTGGCGCACCAAGCTGCTCGACCCGGCCGCGAATCGGCGCTACGGACGTAGGCGGCTCCTGCCGCGGGTGGCGCCGGTGGGGACACCGAGAACGGAGCGACTGCACCGCCCGCAGGTGTCCCCACCGGCGACAGGACCCGCGGCCCGGAGCACCTTCGTCCTTACCCCCGACCCGGCGCCCGCCTATTCGAGCAGCTTGACCTCGCTGATTTCGATCCCGAAGCTGCCTTCGCCGTCGTCGGCGGCCTTGGTGAACCAGAGCAGGAAGTTGTCGCGCTTGTTGCCGGCGAGGTCGAGTTCGACTTCCTCGAGCTTGCTGGCGTTGGCGACCTTGGCGACCGGGCTGCCCCATTCGGTGATTTCGCCCGGCGCTTCGCCTTCGACGGCGTAGATTTCGGCGTCCCAGCCGGGGGTCGGCGTGTGGATCACCATCACCTTCGGCGAGGCGGGCGACTTCGTCGTCACGTAGAGCCCGACGCCGAGCGGTTCGGGCCCGTTCTTGGTGCCGGCGAATTCTTCGTCTTCGTAGTGCTCGCTGCTCCAGGCGGTGGCGAGGTTGCCGTCGTCGGCGAGTTCGACCGTTTCAGGCCCCTCTTCGCCGTCGCCGTCGGGGTCGTAGTCGGTCGCCGAGGCGAGCGCCACCGTCTTGCCGCTCGCCTTCTGCCCGCCGCCCCCGCCGCCGACCGGGCTGTTGCCGCTGCCGATCACCCCGGTCAGGACCACGGCGCCGGCGCCGACGAGGACGATCAGCGCGATCGCCGCCCACGACCAGCGCGCTCGGGTCGAGAGCTTGCGCTTGGGCGGCGGCAGCGCATCGAGGATGCTGGTCGCCTCGCCGGTCGAGGAGCCGGCCCGCGCGGCTTCCACCTCGAGCGCGGTCGAGAGGTCGTCGATCATCTCGCCGACGTCCTGGTAGCGCTTGGCCGGATCCTTGGCGGTCGCCTTCTCGACGACCAGCGCCGCCGCCGCCGAGATCTCCGGCCGGCGCTGCTGCACGTCGGGCAGCTCTTCGTTGACGTGTTTCATCGCCACCCCGACCTGGCTGTCGGCCTGGAAGGGGACCTGGCCGACGAGCATCTCGTAGAGGACGACGCCGAGCGAGTAGACGTCGGAGCGCTGGTCGACGCCATGGCCCATCGCCTGCTCGGGGGCGACGTAGTCGGTGGTGCCGAGGACGCGGCCGGTCGCCGTCATCCCGTCCTGCTCGATCTGCCGCGAGATGCCGAAGTCGGTCAGCTTCGCCCGGCCCTCGGCGTCGATCAGGACGTTCTGCGGCTTGACGTCGCGGTGGACGATGTTGCGCGCGTGGGCGACGGTGAGGCCGCGGGCGACCTCGATCGCGTAGGCGAGAGCTTCCTGGGCGTCGAGGGCGCCGACCCGGGCGATCCGCTGCTTCAGCGTCTCGCCTTCGACGTACTCGAAGACGATGTAGGGGTGGCCGCCGTCCTCGCCGGCGTCGATCACGGCGACGACGTTGGGGTGGGAGAGCTTCGCCACCGCCCGCGCCTCCTGGCGGAAGCGCTCGAGCTGGTCGGCCTGCTCGGACATCTCGCGATGCATCACCTTGATCGCGACGTCGCGGTCGAGCGTCTGGTCGCGGGCGAGGAAGACGGTCGACATGCCGCCGCTGCCGAGCTTGGCCACGAGCCGGTAGCGGCCCGAGAGCACGGTGCCGATCATCTGCGAGCTGGTCGAGGCGCGGTCGCTCATCGCGACCCAACGTTATGAGGCCAGCGGGGCGGTCTCAATAGGGAAGGGCTCAAGTTCCACACAGGTTCGCCGATCGGCGCGATTTGCACCGGAAATCCCAGCGCTCGCAACGTTTCCGGCCCTCGCCAGCGCCCTAGAAGCGCGAGTCCTCGTCCATTCGCTCGACCTCGTAGACCTCGGGCAGGGCTGCGCCCTCGACGGCGGGGGCCTCGCGCATCGCGCGGACCTCGGCGGCGATCGCGCTCGGGTGGCGCAGGCGAGCGAGCCAGGCGCGCTCGCCGCTGGTGAAGAAGCCGCTGGCGAAGAGGGCGAGCGGGTAGGCGGCGAAGAGGGCGGCGCGGGCGAGGAAGCTGCCGAGGCCGGAGATCGACGTCAGCACTTCGCCGGCGCCGATCAGCACACCCGCGGTGAGGACAACTCGCAGCAGGCGGCCCCATTGGTAGGGGACCGGGAAGAGGCGCTGGGTGAAGACGTACATGAGGACGACGACGACGAGGTATGAGGCGACCAGGGCAATCGCTGCGCCGACGATCCCGAGCGGCGGCACCAGCGCCAGGTTGAGGGCGACGTTGGCGACCAAGGCGGCGATCGCGGCCGGCAGGTTGAACTCGGTGCGGCCGGTCCTGCCGAGGATCACGACCATCACCAGGTAGAGGGCGTAGAGGGTGATCGCGGCGGTGATCGGGCCGACGGCTTCCCAGGAGTCGAAGAATTTGGGCGCGGCGAAGACGCGCGCGACCCAGGGAGCGAACAGCCACATGCCGGTGACGACGAAGGCGCAGGCGGCTACGAAGAGGGTGACGACCACCGAGTAGGTGCGCCGCGCCTCCTCGTCGTCGCGGATCGAGTAGGCGAGCGGCGGCCAGGCGAGCTGGAAGCCGCGGACGAGGACGTTGACCGCCTGGGCGAACTTCACCGCCAGCGAATAGAGCCCGGCCTCGGCGAGGCCGGCGCTGCGGACGATGATCAGGCGGTCGACGAAGTTGAGCAGGTAGAGCGAGACCTCGGCCGGCATCGTCGGCAGCCCGAAGCGGAAGAGGCGGCGCAGCAGCGGCCATTCGAAGCGCAGCGAGAGGCGCCGGCGCTGGACGAAGATCAGCCCGAGGACGAAGGCGGCGCCGGTCGCGTAGCTGCCCACCAGCAGCCCGCGGGCGCCCTCGCCGAGACCGACGACGAGGACGACGGTGAGCGCGATCGTCGCCACCACGTTGAGCACGGTGGTGAGGAAGTAGGCCCGCGCCCGCTCCTCGAGCCGGAACAGGGTGAGCATGAACTCGAACATCGTCAGCACCCAGAGGCCGCCGATCGCGATCCGCGCCAGTTCGGCCGGGTCGCCCCCGAGTTCGGCCAGCGACCCTTCCAGTTCGGACGAGGAGGGGTCGAGCAGCGCTTCGGAGATCGGTCCCGCCAGCGGCAGCAGCACCAGCGCCCCCAGCGTCGCCAACCAGAAGAGGCCGGCGAAGGTGCTGGCGACGACCTTGTCCGGATCCTCCTCGTCGCGATAGTAGAAGCGCAGCACCGCCTCGATCAGGCCGAGGCGGACGACGATGCTGATCGAGACGACGGCGGCGAAGAGGATCTCGGCGGCGCCGTAGTCGGTGGTGCTGAGGTGCCGCGTATAGAGCGGCAGCAGCGCGACCGCGATCAGCTTCGAGAGGATGCTGGCCGCCGTGTAGGCGGCGCCGGTGCTCGCCAGGCGGCGCAGGTATCCCGACATCAGGCGCTCACCACGCGCACGAGCCTACGCCGGCTCGCGGACCGCGGCCGGCTCGCTCGCCTGCGCCGGCACGAACGGGGTGCTGGCCAGCGCCGTTCCGATCGCCAGCAGGACCCAGGTGATCGGGTCCTCGAAGAAGCCGGCGTAGGCCATCGTGTGCACCAGCAGGGCGACGAATGCGGCCAGCACCGCGGCGCGACCGGCACGCCGCCCCTTCAGCCCCGCCGTCATCACCCAGAGGGCGACGACGATCAGCGCCAGGTAGGCGGCGAGGCCGATCAGGCCCTGCTCGGCGGCGACCGTGACCGGCTCGGTGTGGGAGACCGAGACCGGCAGGTCCTTGTTCTCCTGGTGGTTGGCGTAGGCCCGCTGGAAGGAGCCCGATCCGTAGCCCCAGAGCGGCCGGTCGGTGAACAGTTCCAGGCCGCCGGAGACGAGGTTGGCGCGGCCGCTGGTGTCGACGTTGAGGCGGTTGGTGAAGTTGGAGGCGTTGAGGCTCTTGCCGCCGACGAGGGTGACGACGAGGACGCCGCCGACGAGGCCGACGAGCACCGCCGCCAGGGTCCAGCGCCAGCTCCAGCGGATCGCCGCCAGCACCGCGAGGCCGGCGAGCAGGGCGATGAAGCTCGACTGCGAGAAGGTCTGGGCCAGCCCGATCCAGAGCACCAGCATCGTTCCCGCCAGCAGCCAGAGGTCGCGCCGGTCCCTGGCCCAGAGCAGCGCCGTCGTCACCACGACGAGGACCAGCGCCAGGTAGCGGCCGTAGATGTTCGGGTCCCAGAAGACCGAGTTGACGCGGAAGTAGGTGTGGAATTCATTCGACCTGATCACGACGTCGTTCCAGAACAGGCTGCGGCTGGCCCACTCGACGCTGCCGACGGCGACGAAGGCGAGGGCCTCGGCGCTGACCACGATCAGGATCAGCTTGAGGAGGCGGTTGTCCCATTTCACGTCCTGGATCAGCGCGTAGGCCACCGTGAACGGGACCAGGAAGAAGCAGACGTTCTGGAGGGCCTTCGAGAAGTCCTCTGAGTAGACGCTCTGCAGGGCGTAGAGGACGACGAAGGCAGCGAGCGCTCGGGGCAGCCACTGGGCGCTCCGGCCGGCAGGACCCGCCGGAGGAGCGGACCAGTCGCGCAGCAGGATGGCTACGACGCCGCCCGCTATGACGAGGTAGAGCGGGACCAGGAGGTTTGCCGTGTCCCCGCCTGCTTCGAGCGGGATTCGGAACGGGAGGGCGGCGATGATTCCGAGGGGGAGGAGCGTCCTCCAGCGGGTGAAGCTCCAGGCGAGCGCCGCCACTAGGAGGGCTCCCAGAAGGACGAGGAGGACGATCCTCGACGTGCTGTGGCGGAGGTCGGTGATTTGGGCGCTGTGCCATTGGTCGCCGAGGATCAGGATCGGGAAGAGGATTAGGGCGAGGGCCATCAGGACGGCGCGGAGGCGGCCGGCGGGGAGGAGGATCGCGGCGGCGCTGGCGATGGCGGCGACGAGGACGCCGGCGCCGGCGAGGAAGTCGCTCAAGGTGCCGACCCCGCCGGGGTGTCAGGGCTGACGCCGCCGCCGCGGGCGCGGGTCGTGCAGGCGGACGTCGTCTGCCGCGGCGAGCGGTGGAGTTTGATCGTCCCCGGCGGCACCAGGGTGCGGTCTTCGCCGAGCAGCTTCACGCGCAGCTTGTAGCGCCCCGCCGCGGCCTTGCCGTCGCCCCGCCGCCGGCCGTTCCAGAAGAAGGTGTGGAAGTGGTAGCGCTTGAGGAACTCGTCGCGGGCGAGGGTGAGGATCAGCCGGCCGCCCGGCTTGATGATCTGCACCGTCCCCTGGTCGGAGACGGTGGTGCGGAAGCGGATCCGCATCCGGTCCTTGCGGCAGTCGCCGTTGGGGGTGAAGACACCGGGCTTCAGCGGTTCGCCCTTGTGGCGCGGGACCCCGACGAAGGTGACTTTGTCGAGGACGAGCGGGTCGCGCTTGACCCGCTGCGCGTAGGCGAAGGCGGCGATCGTGGCGAGGACGAGCAGCGCGAAGGCGATGGCGGCGGCGCGGGTGGGGGCCGGAGGCCGGCCGCTATTCGGCGGCGGTGGCATTGTCCTCGCCGACAACCACCACCACCTCCGCTTCACCCGCGAGCCCTTCGATTTCGGGGCTCATCAGTTCCAGTCGCGAGATCTCGAGCTGCTTGCCGACCTTCTTCGCCTCCGTCTTGTGCCCGCGCGAGTACATGACGATGCTTTCGGGGAAGCTCGACTGGGTGTTGGTGACGGCGCCGAGTTCGAAGCCCTTTTTCTCCACCTTGTCGCCGTAGGTCGCGGCGAGCCCGGCGACCGAGGTGCCGTTGAGCACGGCGACTTCGATTTCGCCCGGGGCGATCTTCGCCGCCGCCTGCTTGCCGCTGGCACTGCCGCCGCTCTTGCTCCCTTCGTCGCCGCCGCCGCTGAGCAGCGCGTAGGCGGCGCCGCCGACGACGAGCACGGTGACGACGAAGATCGCGATCAGGACGCGCGGTTCGGCCAGCCGTTCGCCGAGGTTGGAGAAGCCCTGGCGCGCGCGTTCGCCGCGGGTCTGTTCGGGCAGCCCCTCCTCGCGCCGGCGCCGCCGTTCCTCGCGCAGCTCGGCCGCATCGTGTTCGGCGGTGCGCGCCTGCTCCAGCGCCCGCAGCTCTTCCGCCCGCTGCGCGGCGATCGCCGAGGTCGCCTCTTTGCGCTCGGCGTCGCGCTCGGGCGCCGAGCCCGCCCACTCGCGCAGGCGACGGATGTCGCGGCCGTGCGCAAACGAGAGCAGGGCGAGGAAGCCCAGGCCCAGGAATGCCGCCAGCCCAGCGTAAGAGCCGATTTCCTTGATCAGATTGAACAAGTGGCTGCGAGAGGCTACTCGTCGTAGACGACCGTCGCGGCGTCGCCACCCGGTGCGGCGATCAGCTCCACCACCCGCTCCGCCAAATTAGCCTCGTCACCGGCCAGAACCAGGCCTTCGAGCGCGTTCAGCGTCTGCTCGACCCATTCGCGGTCGATCTCGCGCTCGCGGACCGCCCGGTTGATCCGCCGCGCCGCCGTCGGCTGCGGGTGCTCGCCGCCGCTGAACAGCTCCTCGTGCAGCTTCTCGCCCGGCCGCGGCATCGTGAACTCGATCGCGATCTCGGTTTCGGGCTCATAGCCGGCGAGCCGGATCATGTTGTGGGCGAGGTCGACGATCTTCACCGGCTCGCCCATGTCGAGGACGAAGACCTCGCCTTTGCCGGCGCCGATGTCGCCGGCGCGGATCACCAGCTGCACCGCCTCGGGAATCGTCATGAAGTACCGCGTCATCTCCGGGTGGGTGACGGTGACCGGACCGCCGCGCTCGATCTGGTTGCGGAAGATCGGCACCACGCTGCCCGAGGAGCCGAGCACGTTGCCGAAGCGGACCGAGGCGAAGCGGGTGCCGGGGTGCGAATGGCCGGCCGACTCGACGATCCACTCGGCCATCGCCTTCGAGGCGCCCATCACGGTCTGCGGGTTGACCGCCTTGTCGGTCGAGATCAGGACGAAGCGCTCGACCTTGGAGGCGGCCGCGGTCTCGGCCGTGATCCGGGTCGCGATCGCGTTGTTGCGGACCGCCTCCAGCGGGTTGGCCTCCATCAGCGGCACGTGCTTGTAGGCGGCGGCGTGGAAGACGACGGCGGGCTTGAAGCGCTGCATCACCTCCAGCATCCGGTGCGGCTCCTTGCAGTCGGCGAGCACCGACTCGACGTTGGTGAAGTGGCGCTCCTCGACCATCTCGCGGTCGATCTGGAAGAGGTTGTCCTCGGCGTGGTCGAGCATCACCAGTAGGCGCGGCTTGACCTGGGCGATCTGGCGGCAGAGCTCGGAGCCGATCGAGCCGCCGGCACCGGTGACGAGGACGATGCGGTCGCGCAGGTAGGCGCCGACCCGGTCGAGCTCGCGCACGATCGGGTCGCGGCCGAGCACGTCCTCGACCTGGACCTCGCGCAGCTGGCGGTTGAGCTGGACGCCGCCGCGCAGCAGCTCGAACACGGTCGGCAGGGTGCGGACCGGGATCTCGCGCCCGCGGCAGGCGGCGACGACCTTGGCCCGCAGCGTCCCCGGCGCCGAGGGGATCGCGATCACGACCTCGTCGGGCTCGGTCTCGTCGAGGATCTGCTCGATCTCGTCGGTCGAGCCCAGCACCTTCAGCCCCAGCATCCGCATCCCCCGCTTGCGCGGGTCGTCGTCGACGAAGCCGATCGCGGTCGAGCCGATGTTGGGGTTGAGCTGCAGCTCGCGGACCACCATCTGGCCGCCCGAGCCGGCGCCGATCACCAGCACCTCGCGCTTGGGCACTTTCGAGCCGCGCTGCGGGCGCTCGACGATCAGCCGCACCAGCAGGCGGGCGCCGGCGATCAGGATCAGGGTGAGGATGAAGTCGGTGACCTCGACCGAGCGCGGCAGCGTGTGCTTGAACGGCTTGGCGACGGCGAAGACGACGACGAGGATCGCGCTGGAGACGACGACGGCGCGGAAGATCTGCAGGAAGTCGCGGCCGCTGACGTAGCGCCACCACTTCTGGTAGAGGCCGAAGGCGATGAAGATCGCGACCTTGCCGGCGATCACGAACCCGACCGACTGCGCGAACAGCACCTCGTAGCGGTGCGGCCAGCCGTGCGGGTCGTCGAGGAACCGCAGCTGGAATGCGAGGAAGTAGGCGAGCGCGACGAGGCCTGCGTCGGCGAGCACCTGCAGCACCCGGTTGCGGTACACGGGGTGGTTCAACCGGCCCATAGACCGGGTCAGTTTACGATGTGCCGCTCCAATGACCCCACTTTTCATACTTGCGAGCGTCACCGACAAGGTCGTCGAACCGATTGTCGACGTCGCCACCGAATTCATCGGCTCGGCCGGGTACGTCGCCGTCTTCCTGCTGATGACGCTCGAGTCGGCCTGCATCCCGGTGCCCAGCGAGGCGATCATGCTGTTCGCCGGCTTCAGCGTCTCCAAAGGTGAACTGACCCTGTTCGGGATCGTCGTCGCCGGCGTCCTCGGCAACCTCGCGGGCTCCTGGATCGCCTACGCGGTCGGCTACTACGGCCGCATCGACCTGCTCGACAAGAACCGCTTCATCCACGTCAACCCCAAGCACCTCAAATGGGCCGACGACTGGTTCGCCAAGTACGGCTCGGCGACGGTCTTCTTCTCGCGCATGCTGCCGATCATCCGCACCTTCATCTCGCTGCCCGCGGGGGTCGCGGAGATGCCGTTCTGGCGCTTCACCGCCTACACCCTGGCCGGCTCGATCCCCTGGGTCCTGGCCCTGGCGCTGATCGGCGAAGCGGTCGGCGACAACTGGGAGGACTGGCGCCACAAGCTCGGCTACCTCGACTACGTGGTGCTGGCGGCGATCGTGATCGGGGTCGTCTACCTGATCGTCAAGCGGCGCCGGCGCACGCCCGAGGCGCCCGGCACGAGCGGCGCTTGAGCCCCGGGGCCGGCGCGCCGCTTCCCAGCCGCCGGGCGCTCGCGCTGGGCCTGGTCCAGGGCCCCGCCGAGCTGCTGCCGGTCTCCAGCTCTGCCCACATCGTCCTCGTCCCCTGGCTCGCCGGCTGGGACTGGGAGGAGATCGACCCCGAGCTGCGCAAGTCCTTCGAGGTGGCGCTGCACACCGGCGCCGCGGCGGCGCTGCTGATCGGCCAGCGACGGGTGATCGCCGAGGAGCTGCGCCAGTTCGAAGCCCGGCGGGCGCTGCTGCTGGCGCTCAGCTTCCTGCCGGCGGCGGTCATCGGCTACACGCTGGAGCGGCCGATCGAGCAGCGGCTCGGCGGCCCGCGGGCGACCGCCTTCGGGCTGCTGGCCGGGGCGGCGGCGATGGCCGTCGCCGACACCCGGCCGCAGCGCCGCGGCCGCGGCGAGGCGACCTGGCGCGACGGCCTCGCCCTCGGCCTCGCCCAGGCGGCGGCGCTGGCCCCGGGCGTCTCCCGCAACGGCATCACCCTCGCCGCCGCCCGCTGGCGCGGCTTCTCGCGCGACCAGGCCAACCTGCTCTCGCGCACGATCGCGCTGCCGATCATCGTCGGCGCCACCGGCCTCAAGGGCACCCGTCTCGCCCGCCGCGGCGTCTCGCCGGAGCTGCGCCGCGCCCTGGCGATCGGCCTCGCCGCCTCCTTCGCCTCGACCCTCGCCTCCCAGCGCCTGATCGGCCTGGTCGAGCGCGACCGGGCGCTTTGGCCCTACGCGGCCTACCGGGCGGGGCTGGCGGCGGTCGTGCTGGCGAAGCTGCGCCGCTCCAAGCAGTAAATCCAAAGTCTGGAGAAATTTGGATTTAACTTGGAATTGGGCTACTATCTCCAAATCTTGGAAGAATTTGGAGATAGCTTGGAGTCGAGATGCACGTAGTGCGCGCGCCGGCGATCGCCGACCTGATGAAAGAGGCGGGGACCGGGGGCTTGATGAAGGCCCTCTCCGCGCCGCCCGACGTCCGCGCGCGCGCCGAGTACCTGCATTGGGACAGGCTGCGGCACCTCGAACCGCCGCCGGAGCTCAGCGCGAAGCTGTGGTGGCTGAAGATCAAACTGGCGCGGAACGACGAATGGCGCCGGCTGCCGCTTCGCGATCGCAATGGTCTCGGTCTCGGCTTCACGCTGCCCGACCAGGTTCTCCGCTCGCTGCACCGCATCGACCAGTACGACGGCGGTGTCGCCGCCCGCCGGGACGGAATCGCCTCTGAGCGTGACGCCAGACGTCGATTCGTCGTCAACTCGTTGATGGAGGAGGCGATCAGGTCGAGCCAGCTCGAGGGGGCGAACACCTCCCGAGCGGTCGCCAAGGAACTGCTGCGAAGCAATCGCGAGCCCTTGGACCGCGGCGAGTGGATGATCGCGAACAACTATCGGGCGATCCAGTTCATGCGAGAGGAGATGGGTCGGGAGCTGCGTCCCGATTCGATCCTCGAGCTGCATCGGATCCTCACCGCGGAGACGCTCGACGATCCTGCCGCCGCCGGCCGGCTGCAGGTGCCCGGGGAAGAGCGGGTCAAGGTGCACGATCGGGCCGGCGACGTGGTTTGGCTGCCACCCCCCGCCGAGCAACTGCCGGAACGGCTGGGGCTTCTCTGCGACTTCGCCAACGCCGGCGACGAGGAGGAGCCCTTCGTCCACCCGGTGCTGCGCGCGATCCTGCTGCACTTCTGGCTCGCCTACGACCATCCCTTCGTCGACGGCAACGGGCGCACGGCGCGAATCCTCTTCTTCTGGGCGATGCGCACGCGCGGCTACTGGTTCGCCGAGTACCTGCCGATCTCACGGCTGATCCGCCAGGCGCATGGGCGGTACAACCGAGCCTTCCTCGAAGCCGAGAGCGACGGCGGCGACACGACCTACTTCCTGCTGCAGCAACTTGGCGTGATCGAGCGGGCGATCGGCGACTTCGATGTCTACGTCGAACGCAAGGCGGCCGAGCAGAGCGACCTGAAGCGACTGCTGCACGACGTCGACGGCATCAACGGGCGCCAGTTGGTGCTGCTCACCCACGCGCTCAAGCATCCGGACCACGCCTACACGTTCGCGGGCCACGCGCGCAGCAACCGGGTCACCCACGAGACGGCACGGGCAGATCTCGGCGGTCTCGCCGAGCGCGGCCTGCTCGTCCGCCATCGTCGTGGGCGGACCTATGTCTTCGAGCCCGCCTCCGACCTGCCGCAGCGCCTGAAAGAATCGGTCGGGTGAGCGACGCTTACGCCAAGGCCGGGGTCGACCAGGGTGCCGCCGACTCGGCGGTCGCCGGGTTGGTGCGGGCGCTGGCGGCGATCAAGCTCGACCGGCCCTCGGCGCAGGTGCCGCTGCCGGGCCACTACGCGAGCGTCGTCAAGGTCGCCGAGGGGCTCGGGGTCGCGCTCTCGACCGACGGGGTCGGGACCAAGCTCGTCGTCGCCGAGGAGCTCGGGCGCTACGACACGGTCGGGATCGACTGCGTGGCGATGAACGTCAACGACGTCGTCTGCGTCGGCGCGGAGCCGCTGGCGATGCTCGACTACATCGCGATCGAGAAGGCCGACCCGGCGGTCTGCGAGGAAATCGGCGTCGGCCTGGCGCGTGGGGCGGAGCTGGCCGGGGTCGAGATCCCCGGCGGCGAGCTGGCCCAGCTCGGCAACCTGGTCCGCGGCGTCGACGTCTCCGGCGCCTGCTTCGGCACCGTCGCCCTCGACGCGATCGTCGATGGCTCGGCGGTGCAGCCCGGCGACGTCGTCATCGGCCTGCCCTCCAGCGGCCTGCACTCCAACGGCTACACCCTGGCGCGGGCGGCGCTGGCCGGCATCGGCCTCGACGAGGACCCCGAAGGGCGGCTCGGGCGAACGCTGGGCGAGGAGCTGCTGGAGCCGACCAAGATCTACGTCAAGCCGATCGTCGAGCTGCTGCGCTCCCCGGTCGACGTCCGCGGCCTTGCCCACATCACCTCCGGCGGCACCGGCAACCTGCTGCGGCTGGCGGCCGAGGTCGGCTACGAGATCGACGAGCCGCTACCGGTGCCGCCGATCTTCGACCTGATCGCCGAGCGCGGCAACGTCTCCGACGAGGAGATGCACGAGGTCTTCAACATGGGTTGCGGCTTCTGCGTCGTCGTCCCGGCCAGCGACGAAGCGGCGGCACTGGGGCTGATGCACCGCCACTACCCCGGCGCCTCCCGCATCGGCCGCGCCATCGACGGCCCGCCGCGGATCGAGCGTCAGGTCTAGCCCGCCGCCGCTTCGACCCGGTCGCGGATCGATTCGCCGCGCTCGGGGTGCAATGCCTGGCGGGCGTGGGCGCGGTAGACCTTCGCCGGCTGGCCGGGGATGAAGAGCGCGGCGAGGGCGCGGACCGCGTAGGACCAGGCGGTCAGCCAGCGCACCGCGCGGGCGGCGCCGGGGCCGTGGTGCTTTCGCATGTAGAGGTCGCGGTTGCGGTGGAATTCGACGATCCGCGGCAGGCCGGCGGCGAGGTCGGTCGAGAGCTGGTCGTGGTGGACGGCGAGGGCGCCGGGGACGTAGAGGCTGTGCCAGCCGGCGTCGGCGAGCCGCTTGGCGAAGTCGCACTCGTCGTAGTAGACGAAGAAGGCGGGGTCGAGGTAGCCGACGCGGGCGGCGGCCTCGCGGCGGACCAGCAGCGCGCTCGACTGCCCCCACTCGACCCGCCGGGTCTTCTCGCCGGTGCTCTGCACGGTGAACAGCTTGTGGAGGAAGAGGGCGCCGGCGAGCGCGGTGCCGACGCCGGGGAAGCGCCAGGCGCAGGGCACCGGTCGGCCCGCGGAGTCGAGCAGCTGGGGGGTCGCCGCGGCGGCGCGGGTGTCCTCGCCGAGCGCCCGCATCAGCTCGAAGACCGCCCCCGACTCGATCTCCGAATCCTCGTTCAGCAGCAGGCAGTAGCGGCCGCGGGCGCGCTTCAGCAGGGTCGAGTCGTTGGCTGCCTTGCCGGCGGGCCGGGTCAGCTCGATCAGCTCGACGTCGCCGCCGAGCGCCCGCACCGCCGCGGCCGAGCCGTCGCTGGAAGCGTTGTCGAGGACGAGGATCTCGCGCTCGACGCCTTCGGGGTGCGTCTCCTCGATCGCCCGCAGGCAGGCCAGCAGGTACTCGCGGCCGTTGGTGTTCACGACGCAGTAGGAGAGCGCGGGCGCCAAGGGGGCCACGATAATCGGCCGCCTGATGCGCGTGCAGCTCGTTGACCCCTCGGCGTTCACGCCACCCTACGACCGCGCCCTGGCGGCGGCGCTCGCGCGCGGCGGCGCCGAGGTCGAGCTGCTCACCTCCCGCTTCCTCTACGGCTCGGTGCCGCCGGCCGAGGGCTACGCTGTGCGCGAGCTCTTCTACCGCCGCAGCGCCGCCCGCGGCCTCGACGCCACCGCGCGTCTCCCCTTCAAGGCGGCAGAGCACCTGCCCGACATGCTGCGCCTGCGCCGGGCGCTCGCCGCCGACGTCGTCCACTACCAGTGGCTGACCGCGCCGGCCCTCGACGCTCACCTGCTGGCGCCGCGCCGGCCGCGGCTGATGACCGCGCACTACATCCTGCCGCCGCGGCCCACTCGCCGCCAGGTCCATGCCGCCCGCCGCGTCTTCGCTCGCATGGACGCCGTCGTCGCCCACTCCGAGCACAGCGCCGCCCGCCTGCGCGAGCAGGTCGGGTTGCCGACCGAGCGCGTCCGCGTCATCCCCCACGGCGCCTTCGACTACCTGACGCAGCTGCCGCAGGAGAAGCCGCTGCCGGCCGAGCTGCAGGGCGCCGAGGGGCCGGTCGTCCTCTCCTTCGGCCTGCTCCGCCCCTACAAGGGCCTGGAGAACCTGCTGGAGGCGTTCGGCGAGGTGCCGGGCGCCGAGCTCTGGGTCGTCGGCAACCCGCGGATGCCGCTGGAGCCGCTGCACGAGCTGGCGGCGCTGACCGGGGCGCGCGTCCGCTTCGTCACCCGCTTCGTCGAGGACGCCGAGATCCCGGCGATCTTCCGCGCCGCCGACCTCGTCGTCCTGCCCTATCTCGACGCCGAGCACTCCGGCGTCCTCTACACCGGCCTCGCCTTCGGCAAGCCGCTGGTGCTGAGCGCCGTCGGCGGCTTCCCCGAAGTGGCGGAGACCGGCGCCGCGCGGCTGGTCGAGCCCGGCGACGTCGGCGCCCTCGCCGCGGCGCTGCGCGAGCTGACCGCTGACCAGGCCGCGCGCGAGGAGATGGCCGCCGCCGCCCGCGCCGCCGCCGCCGGTCCCTACTCCTGGGACGAGGCGGCGAGGCTGACGCTGGAGCTCTACCGCGAGCTGATCGAGGCGCGGCGATGACGGCCCTCGCCGCGATCGTCTTCTGGCTCGGCGCCGCGCTGATCGTCTACGCGCACGTGGGCTACCCGGTGGCGCTGTGGGTGCTGGTGCGGGTGCGGTCGGTTGGGAGAGCGCCAGCTCGACAAGCTGGAGGTCACTGGGAAGAGCTCCCCACCGTCTCCCTGATCATCCCCGCCTACGACGAGGAGGAGGTGATCGCGGCGAAGGTCGCCAACGCGCTGGCGCTCGACTACCCGCGCGAGCGGCTGCAGCTGATCGTCGCCTCCGACGGTTCGACCGACGCCACCGCCGCGCGCGCCCGCACCGCCGGCGCCGGCCTCGTCCTCGAGCTGCCGCCCGGCGGCAAGGTCGCGGCGCTGAACGCCGCCGCCGAGCAGGCCGCGGGCGACGTCCTCGCCTTCTCCGACGCCAACAGCGTCTGGCACCGCGACGCGCTGCGCCGGCTCGTCGCCCCCTTCGCCGACCCCGGCGTCGGCTACGTCTGCGGCCAGGTCCGCTTCCTCGACCCCGCGGGCGACAACCTCGAGGGCGCCTACTGGCGCTACGAGATGGCGGTGCGGGAAATGGAGTCGGAGCTGGCCGGCGTCACCGCCGGCAACGGCGCGATCTACGCGGTCCGCCGCGACGCCTACGTGCCGCTGCCCGCCTCCGGCAGCCACGACCTCAGCTTCCCCTTCCTGCTCGCCCGACGGCGGCTGCGCTCGCTGTATGAGCCCGGCGCGCGGGCCGAGGAGAAGATGGTGCCGACGATCGAGGGCGAGTTCGCCCGCAAACGGCGGATGATGCTCGGGCTCTGGGACATCGTCGTCGGCGAAGGGATGCTGCGCCCGCGCGCGTATCCGCCGCTGTTCGCCTTCGAGCTGATCTCCCACCGGGTGCTGCGCTACCTCAGCCCGCTGCTGCACGTGCTCGTCCTGCTCGCCAACCTGGCGCTGCTCGGCGCCGGCTGGTTCTACTGGCTGACCCTGCTCCTGCAGCTGGGATTGATCGCCGGCGCCCTGCTGGCTCCCGCCGTGCCGATCGCGCCCTTCCGCATTGCCCGCTACTACGTGCTGACCACGGCCTCGATCGCCGCCGGCCTCTGGGACCGGCTGCGCCAGGGGCCAGGGGGCCGCTGGGAGAAGGCGGAGGGGACCCGCTGATGCCGCGCGCCGCCGATCTGCTGATCGCCACCGTCGCCCTCGTCCTGCTCTCGCCGCTGCTGCTGTTCGCCGCGGCCTGGATCAAGCTCGGCAGCCGCGGCCCGGTCTTCTACCGCCAGCGCCGCGTCGGCCTGCACGGGGCGGAGTTCGAGATGCTGAAGCTGCGGACGATGGTTCAGGGCTCCGACCCGGTCGGGGTCGGCACCGTCGTCTACCGCGACGACCCGCGGGTCACCGGCGCCGGCCGCTTCCTCCGCCGCACCTCGCTCGACGAGGTGCCGAACCTGGTCAACGTGCTGCGCGGCGAGATGGCGATCGTCGGCCCCCGCCCGACGATCCCCGCCCAGGTCGTCGACTACAGCGAGCACCAGAAACGCCGCCACGAGGTGCTGCCCGGGATCACCGGCTGGGCCCAGGTCCAGGGCCGCGCCGGCATCCCCTGGGAGGACCGCATCGAGCTCGACGTCTGGTACGTCGACCACCGCACCGCCGCCCTCGACGCCCGCATCCTCGCCCGCACCCTCCGCCTCGTCCTCACCGGCCAAGGCCTAGCCCCCGACTGAGCGCGCGGGGTGCCGACGGGACGATTTCGGGCGACTATCACCCGAAATCGTCCCGTCGGCCCCTGGGGTAGGGTGCGGCGCGTGAGTGAGCGGCCTCATGTGAGCCTGCGGCGGTTCGAGCCGGGGGATGCGCCGGCGGTGCACCGCTGGTTCAACAATCCGGAGGCGACGGCGACGCTGATGGAGCAGCGCGACGGCTTCTCGCTGGAGCAGGCCGAAGCGTGGACGGCGCGGGCGATGGACGACTCCGGCGAGGACCGCAAGTTCGCGATCGTCGTCGAGGGCTACGACGAGCCGGTCGGGTTCACCGCCCTGTACGGACTCTTCCGCCAGACGGCGCCGGAGTTGGGGGCGCTGATCGGCGACGACGTGCGCGGCAAGGGCGTCGGCCGCCGCGCCGAGGCGCTGACGATCGCCAAGGCCTTCGACGAGTACGGCGCCCACCGCGTCTACGGCCGCATCCCCGCCCGCAACGAGGTGGCGAAGAAGACCGTCGCCGGGCTCGGCTGGAAGCACGAGGGAACGATGCGCGCCCACCTCGCCCGCCGCGACGCGCCGCCCGACGACTGCGAGCTCTGGGGCGTGCTCCCGGACGAGTTCCGCGCCGCCGCCGCCGACCTGCTCGAGGAGTGACCGCGGCCCGCGCCGAACTGCTGGAGGACCGCGGCGAGGCCGCGGTCGCCACCGACTTCTTCCGCTGCCGCCCCTTCCTCGACGCCGAGGGCGCGACCCACACGCTGCGGATCGAGGCCGCCGGCGCCGGCCCGGAGGGCGCCGACCTGGAGCTCGTCGCCCCCCTGGTCGTCCGCGAGATCGAGGGCGCCGACGCCCGCGACGCGATCTCCCCCTACGGCTACCCCGGCCTCGTCCCCTCCCCACGTGGCAGTGGTTTGTCTCGCATAGCGGAACAAAGCACTGCCACGCCGGGGGGGTTGGAGCCGGGGGAGGTGGATTGGAGCGCGACGGGGCTGGTCAGCGTCTTCCTGCGGCACCGGCTCGGGGCTTCGCCGCTCGCCGGGGCGACGGAGCGCAACGTGGTCCAGATCGCCGACCCGGCGCTGGCGCCGAAGAGCCGGCCCAGCGACCGCCGCCAGGTCCGCCGCAACCTCGAAGCCGGCTACGAGCTGGCGCTCCTCCCCGGGCCCGAGACGACCGCGGAGCAGCGCGCCGGCTTCCTCGACGTCTACGAGCAGACGATGCGCCGCACCGGCGCCGCCCCCCACTACTTCTTCGGCGCCGCCTACTTCGACCGCGCGCTGCAGGCGCCCGGGACCTGGCTCGCCCTGGCCACCGCGCCCGGCGGCGAGGTCGCCGCCGCCTCGATCGCCGCCGCCAGCGACGGCTACCTCCACTACTACCTCTCCGGCACCGCCGACGAGCGCCTGCGCGAGGCGCCGATGAAGAACGTCCTCACCCTCCTCATCGACCACGCCACCTCCCTCGACCTCCCCCTCAACCTGGGCGGCGGCATCCACCCCGGCGACGCCCTCGAGGAGTTCAAGCGCGGCTTCGCCAACCGCACCGAAACCTGGCTCACCTCCGAGCTGATCTGCGACCCCACGAAGTACGCCGGGCTCAGCGCCGGCAGAGACGCCGGCAGCTTCTTCCCCGCCTACCGCGCTCCCTGAGCCTCAGCTGGATTCGGCTGCGGCGCCCGGTTCCTTCGGTTCAGCCGGCGTCGGCCCCGTGAACTTGAACGCATAGACCGGCTCGCCCCCGTACTTGCCCCAGGTCGCCTCGCCGAAGGCGCGGATCGCATCCAGCGTCGCCGCGCCCTTGTCGGTCGGGCAGCCGAGCAGGTTGGTCCAGGTCGTCGCCGCCACCGCGTAGGGCATCTGCGCGTTGGGGAAGAGCAGCGCCGCCCCGTACATCGTGTCGTAGAGCCCCTTCAGTTCGAGCTGCTCGTCTTCGGGCAGGTCGGGCGCGTACTGGATCTCCAGCCGCCCGTGCTCGAGCGAGTGGACGACGTCGATCGGCGCCGGTTCTTCGCGGTAGGCGCCGTCGGCCTGCTGGTAGGGGGGTTCCACGTGCGGGCCCGAGGTCGGCGGGCTCGTCTTGTAGTCCGGCGTCTTCGAGCCGGCGGGGATGTGTTCGTGGCCCTCGTCGAGAAGCTCGAGTTTCAGCACGCAGCCGGCCTTCTTCGCCGCCGCCTGCAGGTCCGTCGTCTTCGCCGGCGCCGGCACCGTCCCCTCGCGTTCGTCCGGCGTTATGCCGTTGGTCGAGCCGTAGGAGAGGTTGAGGTTGATATGCGCCGAGCTGTCGCCGTCGCTGGTGGCGCCGTTGTCGCCTTCGCTGCTCCCGCCGCTGGCGAGGACGACGATCACGACCGCGACCACGACGATCACCGCCGCGGCCAGTCCGTAGGCGAGCGTCAGCCGTTTGTTCTTCACTCGGCGCTTCCTGCCAGCGTCCCGGCGTCACCGCGGGTGCGCTCCCAAGGGCGGGCGGCGCGCAGGGCGCCGAGCACCGCGCGCGTCGCCGGCGCCCGGTTCAGCGCGTAGAAGTGGATCCCGGGCGCGCCGGCGATCAGCAGCTCCGAGCACTGCTGGGCGGCGTAGGCGATGCCGAGCTCGAACTCGCGCTCGGGGTCCCCGTCGGCGGCGGCGAAAGCCGCCTCGAGCCGGGGCGGGATCGAGGCGTCGCAGAGCTCGCAGATGCGCTTGACCTGGGCGAAGCTGGCGACCGGGATGACCCCGGCGATGATCGGCACCTCGATGCCGCGGGCGCGGGCGGCGCGGACGAAGTCGAAGTAGACCTGGTTGTCGAAGAAGAGCTGGGTGATCAGGAACGAGGCACCGGCGTCGACCTTCGTCTTCAGGTAGGTGAGGTCGGTCTCGAGGTCGGGGGCCTCGGGGTGCACCTCGGGGAAGCAGGCGCCGCCGACGGAGAAGTCCCAGCCGGCCTCGATGAAGGCGGCCAGCTCGGCGGCGCTGCCGAGGCCGCCCTCGGGCTGGACGAAGTCGGCTTCGCCGCGGGGCGGGTCGCCGCGCAGGGCGAAGACGTTCTCGATTCCCGCCGCCTCGATCCGGTCGAGCGTGTCCGCCAGCCCCTCAGTCGTCTCGCCGACGCAGCTCAGGTGCGCCATCGTCTGGAAGCCGAACTCGTCCCCCAGCCGCTGCGTGATCTCCACCGTGCCGTCGCGGGTGGCGCCGCCGGCGCCGTAGGTGACGGAGACGAAGTCGGGCTCGAGGTCCTGCAGCGCCCGCGCCGTCTCGAACAGCAGCGCTGTCGCCTCCTCGGTCTTGGGCGGGAAGAACTCGACCGAGAAGGTCGGACCCTCGCCGGCGATGATCTCGTCGATGCGCATCCGTGCAGGGTAACCGCAACCCTTTGCGCGCACTAAAAAGCGACCGGGGCTGGCGCTCGTTTGCCTGCCTCGCGCGTAGCCTTCGCGCTTAGAAGCTCGTCGCGCCACCTTTGAGGCCGCTCCCCGCTGGGCTTCTGCGGGGACCGGTCTCTCCCGGTCGCAGAGCGAACTTAGCGCCGGCGCCCCGGCCTGCAAAGGGGCGCGTCGTTCACGTTCCCGCAAACTACGGGAACGAGGATCGCCAAACGGGGGGTGGCGTGGCGCCGGGCGCGCATATACGGTCTGCCGCGGGAATGGACCAGGGACTCGATGCATCGGCGCGCCGGGCGCGGCGCAACGTCGTCCTGACCGCGGCGATCGCCGGCCTCGGCGGGCTGCTCTTCGGCTACGACACCGGCGTCATCGCCGGCGCCCTGCTCTTCATCAAGCCCGCATTCGACCTCAGCAGCTTCGAAAAGGGTCTGGTCGTCGCCGCCGTC
>JBEHWY010000020.1:0-32801 GCA_048498975.1 Actinomycetota bacterium
CCCCGCCCCCGAAAGTCGTGGTTCCTTTCGGACCTCCAGGTTCCAAAAGGAACCACGGGATGGCGGACCGGCCCGAATCTCCATCGCGTGGTTCCTTTCGGACCACATGGGTCCATAAGGAACCACGCGATCCGCGCGCCACGTGACTGGTGCGTCTTGAACCCGGGAGGGGGAGGGTGCTCGCCGCCCTACCTGCCCAGAGAGGGTGGCGAGCACCCTCCCCGGCCCCTCGCAGCCCTCCCGAACTACTTGTGGTGGTGCTTTTTTTCCCGTTCGCGTTCGCGTTCGCGCTGTTCTTTTTCGTGCTGACGTTTGATTTTCAGGCGTTCGCGTTGGGTTAGCGGGATTTTGGCGGCGGGTTCGCGGCAGGTTGCGTTGCGGCAGACCTCGAGGCGCTCGAGTTCGTTGTGGAGGAAGTTGCGGACCGGGAAGTAGTTGGCCTGGCGGACGAGGTTGTTGAGCTCGTAGGGGTCCTTGGTGATGTCGTACAGCTCTTTCTCGCCGTCGGGCCACTCGATGTACTTGTAGGGGCCGAGGCGGATCCCGTAGTAGTTCTTCGGCGGGGCGACGATCGAGGCGTGGGCCTGGGCCGGGCGCTGGTTGATGCCGGGGCCGCCGCCGGCGCGCCCGGCCGCGACTTTGGCCGGCGCCGCCGGCGGGCCGCCGCCGTTCTCTTCGACGTCGCTGGTTTCGACGAAGGACTCGAAGAGGATCGGGCGCCGGTTGCGCAGGGCGGGGTCGTGGGCGAAGGGGTAGAGCGATTCGCCGTCGACGTAGCGGTCCGGTTCGACCCCCGCCAGTTCGAGCACCGTCGGCGCGATGTCGACGTTGGATGCCAGCTGCCCGGTTTCGGTGCCCGGCTTGATTCCCGGGCCGCGGATCAGCAGCGGCAGGTGGGTCGAGGGCTCGTAAGCGAGGAACTTGCCGCCGGTGAGGCGGTGCTCGCCGTAGAAGAAGCCGTTGTCGGAGGTGAAGATGATGTAGGTGTTGCGCAGCCGGTGCAGCGAGCCGAGCGTGTCGTAGATCAGTTTCACGCCGTCGTCGATCGCGCGCAGCGACTCCAGCGCCTTGTCGTAGTAGACGCGGTAGGTGTGGATGTCGTTGGCCGAGAGGTAGGGGGCTTCGCGGATGAAGCGCGGCTTGTCGTTGACGTTGCCCTCGTTGAACCCCTGCGAGGAGTTGTGCGGCAGCGGCGCGCCTTCGAAGATCCCGTAGTGCCTGGTGGCCGGCTCCGGCCCGGCTGGTCGCCGGTAGTCGCCGTGCGGCGCCGTGTAGTCGACCTGCAGGTAGAAGGGCTGGTCGGGCGGCGTCCCGGCCAGCTCTTCGGTCGCGATCCGGTTGAAGACGTCGGTCTCGTAGAGGCAGGGTTTGCCGTTGAGCGGCGCCGTCGGGCAGCCGTAGTCGTCGCGTTCGCCGTATTCGCGCGTTTCCCAGCTGCCGGAGTCGCCGAACGGCCCGTCGAGGGTGCCGTTGTCGTTGAGCGTGTAGCCGTAGTAGAAGTGGTCGGTGTCGGCGCTGAGCACCGTGTGCCAGGCGTTCCACCCGGGCGGCACCGTTTTGCCGTCGTCGAAGGGCGCATCGCCGTAGCCGTTGAGGAACTTGCCGATGTGGATCGTGCGGTAGCCGTCGGCCTGCAGCCAGGTGGCGATGTTGTGGCTGAAGGCGTTGCGGACCGAAAAGCCGGTGTAGCCGCCTTCCGGCGGTACGTTGCCGCGCACGTGGTGGTTGTGGGCGTAGCGGCCGGTGAGCAGGCTGACCCGCGAGGGGCAGCAGAGTGGGTAGGAGACGTAGTACCGAGTGAAGGTCACGCCTTTTTTGGCGATCAGGTCGAGCGTGTTCGGCATCGCCCGGATCGTCGCCCCGCCGACCGGGGTGAAGGCGGCGTAGAGCTGGTCCAGGGTCTGGTCGTCGGTCTGGATCACGACGAAGCTCGGTTTCTGGGTCGCCGAGGCGCGCGCCTTGGCCGGGGTCGCCGCGGCGCTGCCCTGCGCCGAGGCGAAGGCGATCGCTCCGACCAGCGCCAGCACGCTCGCCGCCAGGGCGAGCCGCGCGAGTACGAGGGCACGCGTGTGAGTGCTGGGTTGAGCGAACTTATTCATCGGGTGGCGCCTACCTCCGAAACCGGCGCGTCGCGCCGGAGTTGCGCCGCGAAAGCTAGAAGACGCTCAGGACGCGCCGAGCTTTTTCGCTGCTTCGCGGAAGTTTTTCACCGTGGCGCTGGGGGCTTTGCGCCCTTCCAGTTTCTCGCCGTGGCGGTTGACCCAGATCGCGGGCACGCCCATTTTCAGCACCGGTGCGATGTCGGTCGCGTAGTTGCTGCCGATGTGGATCCAGCCTTTTTTGCCGCCGATCCGCCGCGCGCACTCTTTGAAGTGGACGGGGTCGGGCTTGTAGCTGCGGACCTGCTGGGCGGTGACGACGAGGTCGAGTTCGGTGCGCAGGTGGCGCCGCGAGATCCCGAGCAGTTTGTCGTCGATGTTGGAGATGATCCCGATCTCGTACTTTTTGCCGAGCCGGTCCATCGCCGCGTTGGCCTCGCGGAAGGGCAGCCAGTAGGCGACGCTGTTGGGCAGGAACTGGGCGCGCGAGGGCTCGACCTCCCAGCCCAGCTCGCCGGCGACTTTGACGACCGTGCGCCGCAGCACCTCGGCATATAGCTCGTAGGAGCCGGCCATGATCTCGGCCTGGACCTCGAGGAAGCGCTCGAGGAAGGGGCCCTCCTCGAAGGAGAAGCCATCCTTCGCCGCCTCTTTCTTGCAGGCGTCGACGATGCCTTTCTCCCAATCGATCAGGGTGCCGTAACAGTCGGTGGTCACCCAATTGATGGTTTTGAGACTGGGAAGGGCCATGGAGCCGCGGCATTATGCCAAGTGCGGGCTTTTTGAGCCTTCTCCCAAGGAGTCCGTGGCCGGGGCGCGGCCGACGGTGCGTTTTCTATAGGGTGCGCGACCGCACCACCACCTCCCCCCATGGACCTTCTCGAGTATCAGGGCAAGCAGCTGTTCGCCAAGCACGGCATCGCCGTCCCCAGCGGCGAGGTGGCCGACACCGTCGATGAGGCGGTCGCGGCGGCGGAGCGGATCGGCTACCCCTGCGCGATCAAGGCACAGGTCCTGATCGGCGGCCGCGGCAAGGCGGGCGGGATCAAGATCGCCAAGGACGCCGACGAGGCGCGCGAGTACGCCGACGCGATCATCGGCATGGACATCGTCGGCCCCCACGGCGAGGGGCCCTTCCGCGTCGACCAGGTCTGGGTCGAGGGCGGCTCCGACATCGCCGAGGAGTACTACGCCTCGATCATCCTCGACCGCGGTGAGAAGAAGCTGCTGGCGATGGTCTCCGCCAAGGGCGGGATGGACATCGAGGCGGTCGCCGCCGAGGACCCCGACGCCCTGGTCAAGGTCCACATCGACCCGACCGCCGAGTTCGACGCCGCCGCGGCGCGGCCGATCGTCGAGGCCGCCGGGCTGGCCGAGGACGCCCTCGACGAGGCCGCCGAGGTGCTGGTCAAGCTGGCCGAGGTGGCGAGCGGGGAGGACGCGACGCTGATCGAGGTCAACCCGCTGATCGTCACCGCCGACCGCCGCGTCGTCGCCCTCGACTCGAAGGTGACGATCGACGGCAACGCCCTCTTCCGCCACGAGGACCTGGCCGCGGTCGCCGACGTCGTCGACGACCCGCAGGAGCAGATGGCGAAGGAAAAGGGCCTCACCTACGTCAAACTCGACGGCAACGTCGGCATCCTCGCCAACGGCGCCGGCCTCTGCATGTCGACGCTCGACGTCGTCGCCCAGGCCGGCGGCGCCCCCGCCAACTTCCTCGACGCCGGCGGCGGCTCGAAAGCCGAGGCGATCGTCAACGCGCTGGAAGTGATCAAGTCCGACGCCAAGGTCAGCGCCATCCTCTTCAACATCTTCGGCGGCATCACCCGCTGCGACGAGATCGCCAAGGGCATCGTCACCGCCTCCCAGCAGATCGACCTCGGCATGCCGCTGGTCGTCCGCCTCGACGGCACCAACTCCGAGGAGGGGCTGCAGATCCTCGCCGAGGCCAACCTGCCCGACCTGCACCAGGAGAAGACGATGCTCGACGCCGCCCGCCGCGTGGTCGAGCTTGCGGGGAGCGCCTCGTGAGCATCATCGTCGGCAGCGAGACGAAGCTCGCCGTCTCCGGCCTGACCGGCCGCGAGGGCTCCTTCCACGGCCTCCGCAACAAGGCCTACGGGACTGACCTCGTCGCCGGCGTCACCCCGGGCAAGGGCGGCCAGGACGTCGAGGGCGTGCCGGTCTTCGACACGATCGCCGAGGCGGTCAGCGAGGCCGGCGCCAACACCTCGATGATCTTCGTCCCCGCCCGCTTCGCGGCGCCGGCGATCGACGAGGCGATCGAGTCGGGGGTCGAGACGGTGATCGCGATCACCGAGGGGATCCCCGTCCTCGACATGCTGAAGACCTACTGGAAGGCGAAGGAGGCGGGTGTGCGGCTGATCGGGCCGAACTGCCCCGGCGTCCTCTCGCCCGGCAAGGCCAACGTCGGCATCATCCCCGCCCAGTTCTTCGACCCGGGCCCGATCGGCGTCGTCTCCAAGTCGGGGACGCTGACCTACCAGATCGGCAACGAGCTGAAACAGGCCGGGACCGGCAACTCTTCGATCGTCGGCATCGGCGGCGACCCGATCGTCGGCTCCGACTTCATCGACATCCTCAAGCTGTATGAGGCCGACCCCGAGACCGAGTTGATCGTGATGGTCGGCGAGATCGGCGGCGACGCCGAGGAGCGCGCGGCCGAGTTCATCGCCGCCGAGGTCAGCAAGCCGGTCGTCGCCTACATCGCCGGCTTCACCGCGCCGCCCGGCAAGCAGATGGGCCACGCCGGCGCGATCATCTCCGGCTCCTCCGGCACCGCCGCCGCGAAGAAAGAGGCGCTCGAGGCCAAGGGCGTGCGGGTCGGCGAAAGCCCGACCGAGACCGCGGCGATCGCGGTCGAGGTCCTCAAGTCTCTTTAGCGCCTGGCGGCGCTCAGTAGACCGGCTGCGGGCGCAGCTTGAGTCCGCGGACGATCGCCTTCATCCCTTTCAGCGAGTTGTAGGGGTTGCGGGACACGCAATCCGGGCAGCCGGAGAAGTTGACGGCGATCACGGTGCCGCCGACGTGGACGATCGCGTAGCGGCGCTTTGGCGCGTGGCGGCACGAGGCCCATCCGACGACAGGGCTGGTGAAGATCGTCGCTCGGCCTTCGGCCAGCGGCATCGAGACCGGCTTGGCGCAATCCTCTGCCCCGAGCAGATAGCCGGCATCTCGGGTCTCGAGGAAGCGCTTCCAGCCCGCCTTCGTCCACCCCTCGAGTTCGATGTCGTTGGAGTATTGGAGTAAGAGCTTCACGCCATCGCGGAAGGATCCCAGCGGGGCGGCGGCGCCTTCTCGCAGCTGCGCGGGCGGCAGGCCGTGACCGGGTGCGAAGTCGTGCCCCAGCCACCGAACCGGGAAGGTGGTCGCCGGATCGTCGAGGCCGACTTCGGAGAAGTCGCGTTCGGCTTCCGTGTAGGGGGTCGGGCTTTCGACGTGAGCCTGCTGGCGCTGGGCGAGTTCGAGCGCGATCCGGTCGCTGTCGGCGAAGGACGCTGCGTCGGCAAAGATCGCGGAGATCACCCTGCCCGAGCGCCAGACGAGGAAGGACCCGAAGCGGTAATTGCTGAACCGGGTCTTCGGAATATGGCGCCAGTGAAAGAGTCGCGTCGCATCGCCGACGGTCGCCTGCGGGGTGACCTCCTCCAGGTCCTCCCTCTCTTCGACCACCTCGGCGAGCAGCTCCCCGGCGATAGCAAAACCGGCGCCGGCGCCGTTTTCGGTCTTGGCCCGCAGCACGCCGGTGCCGGCCAGTGACGGGGTCGGCCCCGGGCCCGGGACGCGATAGGCGCGCACGTAGCCCCCGAGGCAGCCCGCCGGGTGGAACCGCCTGAGGTAGCTGGCCAGCTTCCGGCTCGCGTCGCTCGGATGGATCCCTTCGCAGAGGAAATCGGCTTCCGTCCCCTCCGGGCCGGTGTGGACCGGGATATAGCCGGGCGGCAGGTCGTGCAGCCGCAGCGCCAGCTGTTCGTTGGGATCTTCCGGAACCAGGCGGAAGCCCGCGGCTGCGGCTGCGGCGATTCCGACCAGCGCGGCGACCGCCGCCATGGCGATGAGAGTCCGCCCCCCGAGACGTCTGATCCCGCCCATCAGGGGACCGACTATATGCGGCGCGCCGTTGCTAGGGTCGGGGGCGATGGCCGCAGACACGATCTCCTTCGCGCGCGGTGCCCCCAGCGCCGACATCCTTCCCCACGAGCAGGTGCGGGAGGCGGCGGCGCGGGCGCTCACCGAGGACTGGGAAACCGCCCTCTCCTACGGCGTCGGCATCGGCCACCCCGGGCTCTGTCAGTGGGTCGCAGAGCGTCACGGCGGCCTCGACGCCTCGCAGGTGATGATCGCCAACGGCTCGCTGGAGGCCGGGGCGATGCTGTTCAACCATCTGCTCGGCCCCGGCGACCGCGTCGTCGTCGAGCAGCCGACCTACGACCGCACGCTGCTGCTCCTGCAGCAGATCGGCGTCGAGCTGGTGCCGGTGCCGCTGGAGTCCGACGGCCTCGACGTCGGCGCGCTGGAGGCGGCGCTCGCCGAGGGTCCGATCAAGCTCGCCCACGTCATCCCCAACGCTCACAACCCGGCTGGCTGCACGCTCTCGGCCGCGAAGCGGGTGCGGCTGGTCGAGCTCGCCGCCGAGCACGGCTTCTGGATCTTCGAGGACGACCCCTACCGAGAGCTGCCCTTCGAGGGCCAGCCGCTGGAGACGATGCTGGCGATCGACCGCGCCGACCGCGTCATCCACGCCTCCTCCTTCTCCAAGACGGTCAGCCCGGGCGTCCGCGTCGGCTACCTGGCTGGGCCGGCGGCGGAGATCGCGAAGCTCGCCAAGCGCGCCAACGAGACCTACATCTCGCCCAACATGCTGGCCGAGTCGATCGTCCTCGACCTCTGCAAGACGGGCGAGCTCGACCGCAACATCGAGTTCGTCAAAGGCGAGCTGAAAGCGCGCTGCGACGCGCTGGTCGCGGCCCTGCGCGAGCAGCTGCCGGAGGCTGAGTTCGTCGTCCCCAGTGGCGGCTACTTCCTTTGGCTCGACCTCGCCGAGGGCACCGACACGGTGGCCCTGCTGGCCGAGTCGAAAGCCGAGGGCGTCGCCTTCGTCGCCGGCCCCGACTTCATGATCGAGGGCGGCGAGAACAGCCTGCGCCTCTCCTTCGCCCCGGTCCCGGCCGACCAGGCCGCCGAGGGCGTGCGCCGCATCGCCGCCGCCCTGGAGCGGCTGCGCAGCGCCTCGCCGGCCTGAGCGCCAGCGGCGCCAGCTGAGCATCCTCCCCCGGCAACGCTTGGTCGCGGAGCGCCTATCTAGTCGTGCGGCGGCGGTGAGCCCGTCGCCGACCGCACCGCGCCGGCGGAGGCGATGACGACGAGGGCGATCGCGACGAGCTCGACGGCGGTCAGATCCTGGGAGAGGGCGAGGAAGCCGATCGCGGCGGCGACCGCCGGCTCGAGGCTCATCAGGACGCCGAAGGTGGCGCGGGGCAGACGGCGCAGCGCCTCCATCTCGAACACGTAGGGGACCGTGGTGCTGAGCAGTCCGACGGCGGCGGCGACCGCGAGGTGCGCGGGGTCGAGCAGGCCAATGCCGCCCTGGGCGACTCCGAACGGCGCGACCAGCACCGCCGAGATCACCGCCGCGACGGTCGCTCCGCCGATCCCCGGCGCGACGGCGCCGACGCGGTCGCTCTGGACGATGTAGAGGCCCCAGCAGACGCCCGCGGCGAGCGCGAAGGCGACCCCGAGCGCGTCGATGCCGCCGCCCGTGCCCCGGGTCAGCAGGACGATGCCCGCCGCCGCCAGCAGCGCCCAGAGCAGGTCGCCGCGGTGGCGCGAGCCGAGCAACGCGACGCCGAGCGGGCCGACGAACTCGAGCGTGACCGTGATCCCCAGCGGCAGCCGGTCGAGCGCCGCGTAGAAGAAGAGGTTGACGCCGGCGACCGCGGCGCCGAGCAGGATGACGTCGCGGTGCGGCCACTCGCGCCGGCCCAGCGGCCAGCCGCGGGTCAGCGCCAGCAGGCAGAGGGCGCCGAACACGGCGCGCAGGAAGACCGTCCCGAGCGGGCCGATCGAGCTGAACAGGCCGGTCGCCAGGGCCGAGCCGCACTGCACCGCGACGATCGAGGTCAGGGTCAGGGCAACCGCGCCGCGGGCCCTCGTCTCGGTCGGCGTCAGCGCCATCGCGGTCAATTTTGATCCGTCCGGCCGCCAGCTCGCGTAGGACCGGCAGATGGAGCGACAGGGGAAGATGGACAGATGGGAGTGAGGCGGGAGAAAGCCGAGCGGCTCGCCGACGAGGAGTTGATGCCGCTGATCGCGGCCAAGGATCCGCAGGCGTTCGCGGTCTTCTACGACCGCCACGGCGGCGCCGCCTACTCGCTGGCCTACCGGATCGTCGGCGAGGCCGGCGCCGCCGAGGACGTCACCCAGGAGGCTTTCATCTCGCTCTGGCGCAGCGGCGCCCGCTACGACCGCACCCGCGGCAGCGTCCGCGCCTGGATGCTGAGCATCGTCCGCAACCGGGGGATCGACGCCCTGCGGGCGGGCTCCAGCAAGGCGCCGAAGCTGAACTTCGATGACGACGCGGTGCTCGAGCAGCGTCCGGCGCCCGAGCGGACCGAGGAGGAGGCGCTGGCGCGCGAGACCGCGAGCGAGGTGCGCGGCGCCCTCCAGCAGCTGCCCAGCGACCAGTCGAAGGTGATCGAGCTCGCCTACTTCGGCGGCTTCAGCCAGTCGGAGATCGCGCGGATGCTGGGGGTGCCGCTGGGCACGGTGAAGGGGCGGATGCGGTTGGGACTGGAGAAGATTCGCGGCGAGCTGGCGGAGGGACTGGCATGAACGAGCACGACCACGAGCGCTGGCGCGAGGACGCCGCCGCCTACCTGCTGGGGGCGTTGGAGCCCGAGCAGGCGACCGAGCTGGAGCGGCACGCCGAGGGCTGCGAGCGCTGCCGGGCGGATCTGCGCTGGCTGGCGCCCGCGGTCGAGGCGCTGCCCGAAGCGGTGGCGCGGCGCGAGCCGCCGCCGGCGCTGCGGGCGCGGCTGATGGCCGAGGCCGAGGCCGAGGCGGCCGGCGACACGGCGTCTGCGGGCGCGTTCCAGCGGTTCGGCGCCTGGTTGCGCGGCGCCACCCCGAGGCGCCGCTGGCGGCCGCTGGCGGCGGGGCTCGCCCTGGCCCTCGTCCTCGTCGCTGGGCTCGTCGGCTACGAGGTGGGCAACAGCGGCGGCGCCGGCGGCCGGACCTACACCGGCGCCGAAGGCGGGGTCACGGCCGAGGTCGTGCGCGAGGGCGGCGGCGCCGAGCTCAACCTCGCCCACGTCGAGGCGCTGCCGCCCCAGCGGGTGCTCGAGGCGTGGGTGCAGCGCGAGGGCAAGGTCGAACCGGTGAAGGCGCTGTTCGTCCCCGACCGCGACGGCAACGCCTCGACGATGATCGCCGACATGAGCGGGGTCGAAGTGGTGATGGTCACCCGCGAGCCGGCAGGCGGCACCGCGGCGCCGACCGGAACCCCGATCGTCACCGTGCCGATCGAGGGCTGAGGCGCGGGCGCGTCTAGCGCCCGTAGCGGTCGCTGCTGAGCACGAGCTGCTCGGGGATCGCCGCGCGCGGCGGTGGCGCCGGGTCGGCGCGGACCGAGACGGTCTCGGCGACGCTGCGGCTGACCTCGTGCCTGCCGGCGGCGGAGGCGATCACGACTTTGTCCTCGTCGGAGATCTCGAGCTTGCCCTCGACGCCGGGTTCGAGGCCGGCGGCGCGCAGGTAGTGGAGCAGCTCCTCGGCCTCGTTCTCGAAGCGCAGGACGGTGACGTCGGCGCCGACCTCGACGTCGGCCAGCAGCGAGCCCTGCTCGCGGATGCCCTCGACGATCGGGTGGCCGTGCGGGCAGGTCGTCGCGTCGCCGATCGCCGCCCGCATTTTCTCTTCGAGGACGGGCGACATCGCGTGCTCGATCCGCTCCGCCTCCTCGTGCACCTCGTCCCAGGGGATGCCGAGGACGTCGGTGAGGAAGCGCTCGATCATGCGGTGGCGGCGGACGATGAAGCTGGCGTGCTCGCGACCGCGCTCGGTGAAGGCGAGCGATTTGTTCGGGTTGCGCTCGACGTAGCCGTCGTCGACCAGGCGGCCGACCATCTCGTGCACGGTCGGCGGCGAGAGCTGCATCGCGCGGGCGATGTTGGCGCCGGTCATCGGCAGGCCGGCCTCCTCGATCCAGAACATCGTCTCCAGGTACTCCTGCTCCGCGACGGTCGCGTTATCGGACGACAACTACTGCTCCTTTGCGCTCGAATTCGTGCCCGGTCGATCTTAGTCGGCGCCTAGCGCCGCTCGACCAGGGTCGAGACGACAGCCTCGTAGAAGCCGTCGCCCATGTGGCCCTCGGTGACGGTGGCGTTGTCCCATTTTGCGAGCTCGGCGCGCAGGCCGGGGTCGCGCTCGGGGCCGTTGGCGACGACGAAGAAGCGGCCGACCGCGGCGGCCACCTCGAGGTCCTCGATCGAGTCGCCGACGGCGATGCACTCGCGCGGGTCATAGCCGCGGGCGCGAGCGTGGGCGGCGACGGCGTTCGCCTTGCTGACCAGCTTCGGCACCAGGTGGTAGGCGTGGGTGGGGCCGTCGATCGCCGGCATCGGGGTGCCGATCGCGCCGTTGTCGAGCAGCCGCAGGTCCTGGTGGCCGCTGGCGTCGAGCAGCCGGTTGGCCTCGGCGACGTCGACCTTGCCGCGGAAGAGGTGGGAGAGGACGCGGCCGTGGTGCCAGGGCGAGTGGTACTCGAGCCGTTCGGGGAAGTGCTCGAAGAGCAGCTTCGGCACGCCGCGCGCCTCGAGCTGCTCGTAGATCGTGCCGCTCTCGTCGGGCTGGAGGTCGCCGGTCAGAAGCGTCTTCTCGCGGTCGATCGAGAAGGCGCAGCCGGCCTCATAGATGTAGGAGGTCTGGCCCATCAGCCGCGCCGCCTCCTGCACCTGCGGCTCGCGGCGGCCGGACATGATCACGACCTCGGCGCCGGCCCGCGCACAGGCCTCAAGCGCCCGCGCCTGCGACATCGAGAAGGCGCCGTCGGCGTCGCGGAAGAGGACGCCGCCGGGCCCGAGCAGGGTCCCGTCGAGGTCGGTGTAGACGCAGGCAAGCGACATCGTGGGGCCAGCGTATTGATCGAGGGATGGGCCCGCAGCCGTCGCCGCACGCAACTCATTGCCCCGAATAGGGTTGACCGTATTGATCATGTGGCGGGGGAGCAAGATCGGCGCGGTTCTGGCCTGTGTCGTGGCGGGCGTGTTCGCGTGCTGCCCCCTGCCGGACGCGGCTTCCGCCGCTTCGTTCGCCGTACAGCCCGACGAAAAGATCGTCCTCAGCGGCGACACCTGGCCACAATTCGGGGCGCTCGCTCGCCTGCTCCCGGACGGCTCGCTGGACCCGAGCTTCGGCCAGGGCGGGTTCGTGCTCGACCAGCGAGCGCCGAGCTTCGCGGCGCTGGCGCTTGCGCCTGACAACGGAATCGTCGCCGCCGCGGCGGGCGGCTCGGTGCTCGCCCGCTACCGGCCAGATGGCAGCCCGGACCTCGGCTTCGGTCAGGGCGGGATCGGCGGGTTCGACGATCCACGCCAGTCCCACTCAGCTTACGAAGCGGAACCCGTGTCCGTGCTCGTTCAGCCGGCGGGGACGATCGTGATGGCTGAACAGCCGAGCGCCGGGAGGCTCTACGCGGAAGGGCAGATCACGCAGTACGACGCGCACGGGAACCTGTTGGGGATCGTCGGCCGGGTGCCGCCGCCACCCAAGCCCGGCGCGCCCAGCGCGATCGCCGACGTGGTCGAAGCCGCCGACGGCGCGCTGCTCGGTGCGGGATGGAGGATCTCCGGCCAGAGTTCCCTGCCGCTGCTCGGCCGTTTCGTGCCCGGGTCCGGGCTGGACTTCGATCCGGGGTTCGGCGGGGGCGCCGGTCTCGTGCAGCCGTCCTTCCCCGAAAAGCACTCCTTCTCGAACGCGTTCGAAGCCCTCGCGGCGAGCGGCGGCAAGCTGATCGCGGCCGGGCGCGCCGACGGCACGTTCCTCGTTGCGCGCTTCGACGCGAACGGCATCCTCGACCCCGGCTTCGGCGAAGGCGGCTTCGCGGTCCCGCCGATCGCCGGCACCAGCACGTTCGAGGTTGGCGGCGGCTGGGGAGGGCCGAGCAGCTGGGCAGAGGCCGTCGCCGCAGCCCCCGACGGCGACGTCCTCGCCGCCGGGGGCACCTCGGCCTGGGGGACCTGGACGAGCGGCAAATCCTTCCCGGCGTGCTCGGCCTGCCCGCAGCCGATGCTGGCTCGGTTCGACTCCTCCGGCCGGCTCGACCCGAGCTTCGGCCAGGGCGGGCTGCTGCGCCTGACCAAGCCCGGCGGTGGCCTGCTGGAAGGCGAGCTCGAAGGGGTGGTGACGCTCGCCGACGGTCGGATTCTGGTCAAGGGGACGGAGCACAGCGCCACCGGGCCGGTGCCGTTCATCGCCCGGCTCGGGCCTGACGGCACCTACGACCCGAGCTTCGGCGCAGGTGGCATGGTGAGCCTCGAGTTCCCCTGCACCGACCAGGGCCGGGAGGTGCAGGTCGCCGCCGGCTGCGTCGCCTCGGCAGCGATCAAGCTGCGCCTGCGGGGCTTGCGTCGACAGCGCCCGTCGATCTACCTACGGCTCGCCGCGAATCCCGGATGGGCCGCGATCGGGTCCGTCTTCCTCACTCTGCCGAGGGGCCTGCTGCCGACGCGGAAGCTGGGGCATCGCCTGCGGATCGAGACGGTGGGGGGCTCCGCGCGGGGGAGGGTCCATGTCTCCCGCACGATCGGATCGCCGATTCGACAGCTGATCTTCAACGGCTTCGGCAACGCCCGCGTGCTGCGGATCCAGCTCAGACCCGGCTCGCTGGCCACCGTTGGCCGCCGGGCGCGAGAGCGGCGCAAGGTCAAGCTCCGCGTCAAGGCTTGGTTCACCCACGCGACCTGGGGCACGGACAGCGGCCAGCAGCACTGGGTCCGTGACGTGGGCTGAGCATCGCTGCGCCGTAAGCTCGTCGGCATGACGCGCTGGCGCCTCGGCGACAAGACCCTGGACCTCGAGCATCCGCTCGGCGCCGGGATCGTCAACGTCACCGTCGACTCGATGTTCGAGGGGGCGCGCAGCGGCACCCCCGAGCAGGCGGTGCGCGACGGGCTGGCGCTGGCCGAGGCCGGCTTCGGGATGATCGACGTCGGTGCGGTTGCCGCCAAGGCCGGGCCGCCGGTGCCGGCCGCGGAGGAGGCCGCGGCGCTGGTGCCGGCGGTCGAGGGGCTGGCCGCGGCGGGGGTCCTGGTCTCGGCCGACACCTTCTCGGTCGAGGTCGCGCGGTGGGCGGTGGCGGCGGGGGCGCACGCGGTGAACGACATCTCCGGCGGCTGCGAGGAGATGTTCGAGCTGGTCGCCGCGACCGGCTGCGGCTACGTCCTGATGCACATCGAGGGGCCGCCGCGGGTCGACCGGCCCTGGCGCGAGTACGGCGACGTCGTCGACCACCTCAAGGCCTGGTTCGAGGGGCGAGTCGAGCTGGCGCGGGAGCTTGGCGTCGCCGAGGAGCAGATCGCGATCGACCCTGGACTCGACTTCGACCTCAGCCCCGCGCAGGACCTCGAGATCCTGCGCCGCCTCGGCGAGCTCGCCGAGCTGGGCCTGGCGCTCTACGTCTCGCTCTCGCGCAAGGACTTCATCGGCGCCGTTCTCGCCGGCTCCTGGGAGGAGCGCTGGCCGCCGCCCGAGCGCGAGTGGGGGACGGTGGCGGCGACCGCCCTGGCCGTCCGCGAGGGCGCCGACATCCTCCGCCTCCACGACCGCAGCTCCCTCCAAGCCATGCGCGTAGCCGCCGAAATCGCTCGCGGGGCCGACGGGACGAAAAGTCGCCCTGTGGTGGACAAATCGGCCCGTCGGCCCCAGGGGCTGGGGGCTTGATGGGGCGCGGGGGGTCGCTGCTGGCGCACCCTTGGTCGGTTGCGATTGATCCGGGGAGGCGGGATGGGCGGATCGTGGCGGAGAGCAGCGAAGAGGAGCGGCGGGCGCGGCCGGTCTCGCTGCCGGAGGCGCTCGACCCCGGCTTTGCCGCGGCGCTGGAGCGGGGCGGTATCGAGCGCCTCTACACGCACCAGCTCGACGCTTATGAGGCGGCCGCCGCGGCCAACCTGGTGATCACCAGCGGCACCGCCTCGGGCAAGAGCCTCGCCTTCAACCTGTCGGTCCTCGACGGCATCGCCCGCGACGAGAAGGCGCGGGCGCTCTACCTCTACCCGACCAAGGCGCTGGCCCAGGACCAGGCGCGCAAGCTGGCGCAGCTGCGGCCGCCGGGGCTGCGCCAGGCGATCTACGACGGCGACACGCCGAAGGACGAGCGGCCGGCGATCCGCCGCCGCAGCAACCTCGTCCTCACCAACCCTGACATGCTGCACGTCGGCGTCCTCCCCAACCACCGCAGCTGGGGCGACTTCCTCGCCAACCTGCGCTGGGTCGTCGTCGACGAGGCCCACACCTACCGCGGCGTCTTCGGCTCGCACGTCGCCAACGTGCTGCGGCGGCTGCGGCGGCTGGCCCGCGCCTACGGCAGCGAGCCGCGCTTCCTGCTCGCCTCGGCGACGATCGCCAACCCGGTCGAGCTGGCCGAGCGGCTGGTCGGGACGCCGTTCGAGCTGATCGACGACGACGGCGCGCCGCGGGCCGGGCGCGAGGTGGCGATGTGGAACCCGCCGCTGATCGACAAGGCGACCGGGACGCGGCGCTCGGCGCTCTCGGAGGCGGCCGACCTGCTGGCCGAGCTGGTCAGCCAGGGGGTGCGGACGATCTGCTTCCTCAAATCGCGGCGCGGGATCGAGCTGATCCAGCGCTTCGCCAGCGAAAACCTCCAGCGGCGCGGCAAGCCCGAGCTGGCGGCGCGGATCGCGCCTTACCGCGGCGGCTACACCTCCCAGCAGCGGCGCGATATCGAGGACCGGCTCAGCCGCGGGGATCTGCTGGCGGTCGTGGCGACCGACGCGCTGGAGCTGGGGATCGACGTCGGCGAGCTCGACGCGGCGATCTGCGTCACCTTCCCCGGCACCGTCGCCAGCCTGCGCCAGATGTGGGGCCGGGCGGGGCGGCGGCGGCGCGGGCTCGCCGTCTACGTCGCCGGCGCCGACGCGCTCGACCAGTTCTTCTGCCGCCACCCCGAGGAGTTCCTTGGGCGGCCGGTGGAGGCGGCGATCCTCGACCACGGCAACGATCAGATCGCCTCCCGGCACCTGATCGCCGCCGCCTACGAGCTGCCGCTGAGCGACGAGGACGACGAGATCTTCGGGCCCGAGTGGCGCCAGCGGGCCGAGCGGCTGGTCGAAGCGGGGGAGCTGCGCGGCGCGCGCGGCAAGCTGGCGCCGCGGCGCAGCGAGTTCGTCGCCTCGCGGATCGCGCTGCGCTCGGCCTCGGCCGACTCGGTCGCGGTGATCGAGCGCGACTCGGGCGAGATGCTGGGCCTGGTCGAGGCCGAGCGCGCCTTCACCACGATCCACCCCGGCGCCGTCTACCTCCACCTCGGCCGCTCCTACGAGGTCGAGCGGCTCGACATCCGCGAGCGGCGGGCGATCGTCTCCGCCTTCGACGGCGACTGGTACACGCGGCCGAAGAAGGAGACGGACATCTACATCGAGCGGATCCACGAGCAGCGCCAGGTCGCCGGCGTCGAGCTCAACTTCGGCGAGGTCTCGGTCTCCGAGCAGGTGATCGCCTTCCAGCGGGTCTCGATCTCCGACCAGGAAGCGATCGACATCGTCGCCCTCGAGCTGCCCGAGCAGAGCTTCGTCACCCAGGCGCTCTGGTACGTGCTGCCCGACCGGCTCAGCGGGGCGCTGCCGCCCGAGGTCCTGCTCGGCTCCCTGCACGCGACCGAGCACGGCCAGATCGCGGTGCTGCCGCTGATCGCGATGTGCGACCGCTGGGACATCGGCGGCCTCTCGACCAACGTCCACTTCCAGACCGGCCGAGCGACGATCTTCATCTACGACGGCCACCCGGGAGGCGTCGGCATCACCAAGCGCGGCTACGACCAGTTCGAGCGCCTGCTCGGCGACGCCGAGCGGCTGATCGCCGAGTGCCCCTGCGAGTCCGGCTGCCCCTCCTGCGTGCAGAGCCCCAAGTGCGGCAACCTCAACGAACCGCTGCACAAGGCGGGGGCGCTGGAGCTGATGGGGATGATGCGCGGATGAGCGGGCGCGCGCGGCAGGTGGCGGTGATCGGGTCGAGCGGCTCGACCCCGGGCTCGGAGCTGTGGCAGCTGGCGGAGGCCGTCGGCCGTGGCCTCGGCGAGGCCGGGGTGACGATCGTCTGCGGCGCCGGCGGTGGGGTGATGGAGGCGGCCGCGCAGGGCGCCTCCGCAGCCGGCGGGCGGGTGATCGGAATCGTCCAGGGCGAGTCGATCGTCGAAGCCAACCCCTACTGCACCGAGGTCGTCGCCAGCGGCATCGGCCACGCCCGCAACCTCTCCGTAGTCGCCTCCGGCGAGGTCGTCGTCGCCGTCGGCGGCGAGTGGGGGACCCTGTCGGAGATCGGCATGGCCCGCGCGATCGGCCGCACCGTCATCGCCCTGAGCAGCTGGGAGCTGCGCGGCCACGGCGAAATGGCCAACTCGCCCGGCGTCGTCCCCGCCGCCACCCCCGCCGAGGCCGTCGCCACCGCCCTCGCTGCCCTCGCCTAACCGGCGTGGCAGTGATTTCTCTCGCTATAGAGGGAAAAGCACTGCCACACCGAGCGGAGCGTGGCTGCGGTTAGTGGCGGATAGCGCCACGAACCTCTACCGCGTCGGAGGGGAGGGCCAGAGCTGGTGGAGGGTGAGGACAGCGAAGGCGTGGGACCAGGCGAGCGGGGTGGTGGAGGTGGGGATGCCGGTGGTGGCATCGACGCGCTCGGGGAGGGAGCCGGCCGGGGTGGCGGCGCGGCGCAGGTCGGCGAGGAGGTGAAGGGCGGCGCCTCGGTCGGCGCGGGCGCGGCTCGGGCCGGCGCTCGCTTCGGCGTCGGCGAGGGCCGCCAGCGCCCAGGCGCTCCAGGCCGTGGGAGAGGTCCAGGGATCGACGCCGCCGGCCCACCCTTCGCCGGGCGTGATGCCGTAGGGAGTGTCGGCGGCCAGCAGGTGGAGAAGCGTGCGGCGGACCGCGGGATAGGCGTTCGGCTGCGGGAAGGGACGGACCGCCCAGGCCGCCGCCGAGTCGAGGCGGGACGCGGGGTCGTTGGCCCGCCGGACGAGGCCGGGTGAGGTCTTGAACGGCTCGAGCCGCGCGCCGGCGGCGATCGCGTTGCCGACGTACTCGCCTCCCTCGCCCTCCTGGTAGTCGGCCCGCCCCTGCCAGCCCGGCGCGGCCGAGGTGGCGGCGCCCGTGCCCACCGGCGGCGCCTCGATGCCCGTCTCCCTCACTGCTGCTGTTACCCATCCCTCTGCATCGCCCTGAGCGCTCCGTCCGGGCGCCGGCTCACCGCTGCCAGTGAACCGCGCGGCCGCTGCGAGGTCGAGACCGGAGAGGAAGCGAGCGACCTGCTGCGCCTCGGCTCCGTACCCGGCCGCCTCGAGTGCCAGCGCCGCCGTCGCCGCGTCGCGCGGCCAGACATAGGCCCAGCCGTCGCGGGCGCCGGCGGCGACGGCACCGGTCCGTTCGTCGGTCAACGCGTGGAGGACGAGCAGCGAGCGGCCGTACATCGACCGCGCCCAGGGCGGGGCCCCTGCCGCGAGCGGCCGGGCCAGCGCAAGCCAGCGCCGGTCCCCCGCGGCGGCCTGTCGAATCAGGCGAACGGTTTGCTCCCTTATGTCCCGCGCTGCCGCGCCGAGGGCACGCGGGACAACTCGACCCACCCTGCAAAGTAGGTCGAGTTGTCCCGCGTGCTTGGCGCGAGCGCAGCGAACCCCGGCCGCCACGTTCACCGAAAGGGAAGGCACTACTCGTTTCCCTCCGTTGCTCATCGGCCCGGCGGAGCGAGCCCGAACCACGACCGCCAACTCCTCGCCCCTCCCCGCCACTGTCACCACCACCCGCACCTCCCCGAACCGCCCCAAGGTCCGCACCACGTTCGTCCCTCGCAGGTAACGCTGACTAACCGAATCCGCCCGCCACAACGCCAGCGCCGGCCCACCATCGAGGGAGACCCGCGGCACGATCCCGGTGTCGGCCGGCACCGTCCCCGCCGCCTGCCGCGCCGCCGGGTTGTCGATCAGCGCCGGCCCCGCCGGCGAGGCCCGCAGGTCGACCACGCCGCCGTAGGCGTCGACCGCCGCCGTCAGCCGCCCGCCGCCGGCGAGCGCCGTCCCCAGGAACGGCGGCGGCTCGCCCGGCAGCGCCGCCGGCGTCCGTGGGTCGGCGCTCGATCCACCGGAGACCGCGACGACCGCGACGAGCGCCGCCGCGAGCAACGCCAGCCCCGCGCTCTTCCAAGCCATCCCCCAATGCAATCAGCAGCACGCCCGGCGGGCGCGCGTGGCTCAGTTGCCGACCACGACGTAGAAGCCGAACGGCGCATCGGTGCCGGATTCGCCGTGCAGCCTGACCAGGAGGTGATGGGAGTCGTTGACGCCGGCGACCGACGTGCATTCGAAGCCGCCCGGCACCGAGGCGCCGCCGCACGGCGTCGCGCTTACCTCCCCCGTGATGCCGCCGTCGCCGTAGTGCGGGGTGACCCAAACCGGCCGACCGGCGACGCTGCCTCCGAAATCGACGTAGTAGGTCCCGAAGACCGCGGCCGCAGTGTTGACGCTGATCCCTCCCGACTGGGCGAGGATCGTGCCGGAGCGTTCGATCAGCGCCCACTGCGCCCGCGGCTCGAAGGCGCTCGCCGGCGCCCCGCCGAGCTGGCTCGCGTTGCCAGCGCTGCCGGCGGACGCGGCCGTGTCGGCGCTTCGCGCGTGGGCGACCGAGAGCTTCGGCGCGAGCTTGCGCACGATCTTCGTCACGACCTTCCTCTCCTTCGCCTGCCGCGAGGTTGCGATCGCCACCGTCCCGCCGCCGACGGCGACCACCAGCGCAAGGACCGCCACGATCAGAGCCGCGCGCCCGCTCGTCGCCCCGGTGCCCCCGCCTCCCGTTCCACTCCCGAACCAGCCCATGGATCTCCTCCTCGTGCGTTGGCGAGGACGAGACCGACCGAATGTCTCACATCGCCCCGCCCCTGCCTAGGCCCGCTTGTAAGATGGCGGTCCTCGGAGATCGCCTCGCAACGCGGTTTCCGCGCCCAGGCGAGGTAGCTCAGTTGGTAGAGCACACGACTGAAAATCGTGGTGTCGCGGGTTCGAATCCCGCCCTCGCCATCCCTCCTTTTCACCTGCATATACGACCCTTTCCCTTTTTGATCATTGCTCTCTGATCTGGCGTTGATTGGGCGACGAGGCGTCATGTCGTCGCCCAATCAATGTGATCCCGAGCGGCTTTGGGTCCTGCTGGCGCGCCGATCTCCGAGGCGATCTGGCTCCATAAGTCGATTTCCTCGGTGCGGTGGTGCTTTCGAACTTCGGATGCACGAGGGGTATTCGTGGTGTCCTTCGTTCGGTCTCTCTGAGCGGACGTCTTCCAGAGGCCAGGCCCGTAGTTCCATCGATCCGATGTGGCTGCCGCGGCCGACGCTACGATCGATGGGCGCTGCAAGCAACCAACTTGGAGGTCGGTCTCATCAGCAGTTCGGCGAAAGGCAAGACGCGGATCGGTGCCGATGACCCTCGGGTTGCCCGCGCGGTGTTCACCTTGCGTGAGACGGCCGCCTACCTGGGGGTTCCGAAGTCGACCGTCCACTGGTGGGCGCGCGCGCAGGATCGCCATCGCCCTCTGATCACCTGCTTCCCGGCCAAGGGGCGACAGGCGACGGTGCCCTTCATCGGCTTTGCCGAGGCGTTTGTCCTCTCGAGCTTTCGCCGCGCCGGCGTTCCATTGCAGCGCATACGCCCTGCCGTCGAGGTTCTCGAGAAGGAGATCGGGGTCGAGCATGCACTTGCCTCCAAGCGCCTTTACACCGACGGGGCCGAGGTCCTCTTCGACTACGCCAACAAGAGCGGCGAGCGCCAGATGATGGACCTGACCGTCGTTCGCACCCAGCAGCGCCAGTTCACCGGAGTCGTCAAGGACTATCTGAAGCGCATCCACTACGGCGGCGATGGCTGGGCAGACTCGGTGCGTCTGCCCACCTACGAGCATGCTGAGGTGGTCGTTGATCCTCGCGTGGCGTTCGGCCTGCCGCTTGTCGTGCATGGAGGCGCGCGCGTCGAGGATCTGGTCGATCGATTCCAGGCGGGTGACTCGGTTGGCGAGATTGCCGCTGACTTCGGCGTGCCTTCCGCGGAGGTCGAGGACGTGATTCGAGTCGCGACCCGGGCAGCAGCCTGAGAGCCGCCGGCAGGGGCGCTCGCCTCCGATAGTCGCCGGCGATGGCCCGAGGAGTCCAACAGCCGCCGGAGTTCTTCGTCGACCGCAGCCTCGGCAAGAGCGTGGTCGAGGCGCTTCGCGCGAAGGGGCTCACGGTCCACTCGATGGCTGACGTCTATGGCGAGGGGCGCGCTCAGCGCCTAGACGACGAGGTATGGCTACGCGACGCCGGCAAGAGGCACTGGGTCGTGTTGACCAAGGACGATGCCATCCGCCGCCGACCGGCCGAGCGCGATGCCCTGACCGAGGCCGCGGTCCGGGTCTTCTGCCTGACCACTGCCCATCTGCGCGGCGCCCAGCAAATCGAGCGGTTCGTCGAGAACCGACACCGGATCCTCCGGCAGGCCCGAAATCCAGGCCCCTACATCTACGGCGTCTACAAGGATGGCCTCAAGCGATTGTGGCCAGCAGGGCGTGAAGGCCGACGGAGGGCGAAGTACCAGGGGCGATGATTTTCTACGGGAAGGATTTTCCGGAGGATCCTTCTTGCAGATTCTGCGGTGCAAAATCTGCAAAACGCTGCGAGGGTCGACGAGCCCGACATAACTTGTCGCGCGGATGTGTCAGGCTGACTCAAGTCAGCAACGGCAACGCCCCCTAGGCCATCGGACGCGGACCAAGCGCAGACCTAGGGGGCGTTCGTCGGCTCCAACCGCCCCGAGTGCGGGGCGGCTCGTCTAGCTAACCAAAGGAAATGGTTGACCCTCGCGGTCCACCCTGCAACTGCCGCGAAAATGAATTGGCGGCATCGCTAATTCGCAGACATTTTCGGAAGGCGCGATGGCTGAGGCAACTAGCGCCGACTCCGGCAGCCGGTGGAATTGCTCGGTGGCGCCGTTGACCTGGCGCATGCGGATGAGGTCGACCTGGGCCGATTGGTTTGAATGGGCGACGAAGGAGCACGTCGTCGCCCAAAGGCGGCCGGCACCCCCGGTATTTTCAGGTATCGACCGCGTGGTCTAAACCTCGCTGCGAGGTAGCCCGAAACCGCTTGGCCAAGCGGGTTGGAAGGTCCACACGGTGCTGGAGTTTTGCATCCGCGCGCATGCCTGAAAATCGTGGTGTCGCGGGTTCGAATCCCGCCCTCGCCATCTCGCAGTGCAGGGGTTTTGGGGCAGACTGCGCGGCGGGCTGGATTCACAGGCCGCATTCTGCACTCTGAGGCAGCGCCGCCCGATGGCGCTAAAATCAGTCGCCATGAGTTCCGAGACTGCCACGATCAGAGTCCCTCGCGAGACCCGCGACCGGCTCGCCGAGCAGGCACAGCAGCGCGGCGTCTCCGTCTCCTCGCTGATCACTGAGTTTGCCCGTCGGGCCGAGCGTGCGGAAGCCCTACGCTCGGAGCGCCAGGCCACCCGCGCAGAAGTCGGTGACGCGAAGGCGCTAGCGGAGGAGCGCCTCTGGGAGATGGTGCTCGGCGATGGCCTCGACTGAGGCGCCTCGCCGTGGCGATGTCTGGCTTGTTTCGCTTGGCGCCGCGCGCCGCGGGGAGCCGGGAAAGAACCGCCCTGCGGTTGTCATCTCGGTCGACGACCTGTTCTCAGGCGGCGAGCACGAGCTGATCGTCGTCGTGCCGATCTCCTCTTCCCGTCCCGCCTCGAAGCTCCGGCCGACGGTGTCTCCGGCAGAGGGTGTGGAGGAGGAGAGCGCAGCGATCCCTCGGGCGGTCCGGGCCGTCGCTCGCCGGCGCCTGCTCCGGCGCCTCGGCGCCCTGAAGCCGGACGCGCTTGCCGCCGTCGAGGAGTCCCTGGCGACGGTCCTTGGCCTCGGCATCTAGGCGCAATGGCTCCCTTGAGGCGTCCACGTCAGGGCGATGAGGAGCTGCGGCTGCGGAAAATCCAGTTGGCCTCAACGAGTGCGGGTATGTGCCGTGATCAGAACGTGACGGTCCAGCCCTGGTCCTGGGCCTGTTCCTTGGTGTAGGAGACGCCGGAGACCTTGGTGCCGGTGGCGTCGAGGAGGGTGATGATGCTGCCGTTGTTGCTCAGGGCGCACGGTTTGACGACCGGGACCTCGACGGTCTTGCCGGCGGCGAGCGGGCCGGCAGGGACGGGGCACTTCTGCTTGGCCTTGTCGGCGAGCTGCCAGCCGGTCAGGTCGACCGGGTCGGGCGAGGCGTTCAGCAGCAGGACGCTCTCGCCTTCGTCGCCGGGGCCGGCCGGGTTGACCAGGGCGGCGAGGATGCGCACGGATGCCGTCTCCGGCAGCGGCTGGTCGATCAGGGCGTGGCCGTGGACGTCGTCGGTGTTGAAGGTCTGATTCTGGAAGGCGAAGAAGAAGGCGACCCAGCGGTCGTCGGGCTCGGGCAGGTGGAAGAGCAGGCCGCCGTCGTTCCAGATGCCGTCCTCATCGGTGTGACCGGCGGCGTTGCCCTGGTTCATGTGGATCTCGTGCACGCCCGTGCTGGGCGAGATCTCCGGGAAGATGTTGTCGGCTTTGTCATCGTGCCAGCGCCCGCCGATCGCGGAGACTTTGAGATTGGGGTCGCCGAGGGCGCGCTCGACGTAGTGCTGGATCAGGTCCTGCAGGTCGTTGTCGGGCCCGTCGACGTCGGGCGGCAGGATCCGCATGTCGGCCTCTTTGAACAGGTTGCCGCGCCGGTAGTCGAGCGCCGCGCTGCCCGGTTTGTGTTCAAGCGGGTGCCAGCCGTCGCCGAGCGCCCCGATCGCGTCGGTGACTGGGTGACGAAAGTCGTCGACGACGATGTACTTGAGCAGCCGTGACTCCAGCGCGCCCTGGGAGTCCGAGAGGACGTTGACCGGCACGCGGATCACGTCGCCTCCCGCTTCCATCTTGAACTGGAAGTGGACCTTCCCGGTTCCGATCTCGCGCTGGTCTTTGGAAACCACACCCGTAAACACACCGTAACTTTGAACCGGCACCTCGTCCACCTCCCACGTCAGCCGCTTGACGAACGTTGACTATACCCCTGAGCCAAGTATGGTGTTGTTCGATATGCCGCCGGTGACCACGCCATCCGATGTGTTGAGTCTCGTCGCCTACCCAGGCGATGCGAAGACGCTGCTGGCGTGGGATCTCGCCGCGGATCGGCGCAAGGGCCTCGCCGGCTTCACCATCGCCTGCAAGCCCCCGGGCAAGGACGAGTACTACCTTTGGAACCAGCTGCAGTTCGAGCATCCCGACCAGCATGCGCAGGACACCTCCGAGCCGCCGACCTCGAGCGTCAACGCCCCGTTCCACAAGTTCCGCTGGCTGCACGTGCCGGGGTTGGACCACCAGGGACTGGAACCGGCGGTGGGGACTTACACCTACACGGTTACGCCGCGGTACTTCGGAGCCGACGAAAAGCTGTTGCCGCTCGACCCCTCGCTGAGCACGTCGGTCGAAGTCCCAGTCGGCGGCTTCGAGAAGGGCTCGCTGCGGCTCGGCTTCACGCGTGGGTACGTGCAGTCGCAGGCCTACGTCAGGCACTTCGGCAAGAAGGTCCAGATCGTGCCACGCGGCGCCGAGCTGCTGTGGGACACCTCGGCCGTGGCCGGGACCAGTCCCGATGGGGAGGAGTTCACCTTCGCCGAGCAGTTCGACTGGCTCGGATTCACCGCGCGCAAGACCATCTTCGGGCTGCTGGACGAGCTGCTCGCCGACGAGCAGCTCGAACTCGACTTCTTCGCCTACGACCTCGACGAGCCCGACCTGATGAAGGCACTGCTCGCGCTCGCCGCGCAGGGTCGGGTGCGTGTGATCCTCGACAGCTCGAAGGATCACCACGACGAAGACAAGCCGCCGTCTGAGGATCAGTTCGAGGGTGAGTTCAGGAAGGCCGCCACGGGCGCGGCGGCGATCAAACGCGGAACATTCGACCGCTTCGCCCACGACAAGGTCATGGTCGTGTCCGATGCCGACGGGGCGAAGAAGGTCCTGACCGGCTCGACCAACTTCTCCTCCTCCGGGGTGTACGTGAACTCCAACCACGTCCTGGTCTTCGACGACCAGCCGACGGCAAGGAAGTACGCCGACGTCTTTCAGCAGGTCTGGGACGACGAGGTGCAAGCCGCCCCATTCATCGCCTCGCCACTGTCGACCGAGAGGTTCTCGCCGGCCGACGGGGTGACGCCGCCGCGCACGATCACGTTCGCGCCGCACAGCGAGGAAGTCGCCTCCGGCCTGCTCGGCGCGATCGCGGCGCGGGCCAGCGCCGAGGGCAAACAGCCCGGTGCCACCGCCAGCGTGTTGTTCGCGGTGATGGAAATCAAAGGGTCGGGGCCGGTCTATCCGGCGCTGCGGGCGCTGCACGATGACGACGGCGTCTTCAGCTACGGCGTGTCCGACAGCAATGGCGGCATCGCGTTGTACGCGCCCGGTCATGCGACCGGGGTGCTCGTGACCGGCAAGCCGACCGACACGATCCTGCCCCCGCCGTTCAGCCAGGTGCCGGGGCTGTTCTACCACCAGATCCACCACAAGTTCGTCGTCTGCGGGTTCAACGGCGACGATCCCGTCGTCTACTGCGGATCGTCGAACCTCGCGCTCGGCGGCGAAAAGGAAAACGGGGACAACCTGATCGAGATCCACGACGGCGACGTGGCGACCGCGTTCGCGATCGAGGCGCTGGCGCTGGTCGACCACTTCCAGTTTCTCGATCGCCTCTCCGGGCACGGCGGCGACCACGGCGAGCCGCCGGCCGCCAAACGCGAGGCCGCCCAGTCGGCGGGCTGGTTCCTGTCGACCAGCGACGGCTGGGCGCAGCCCTACTTCGACGCGAAGGATCTCCACTGCGTCGACCGTGAGTTGTTCGCCGCGCCGCTCGCGGCTTAGTCTGAACCTAGTCATGAGTGCTTCCCGGCAGACGATGCCCGCGGCGGATGCCGCCTGGCTGCACATGGAGCGGGCGACCAACCCGATGGTCGTCAACTCGCTGGTGCGGCTGGGGGAGGTGCCGGCGCTTGAGCGGGTCGCGGCGGTGATCGAAGAGCGGATGGTGGCGCGGTTCCCGCGCTTCGGCCAGCGGGTGGTGGACCGGCTGGGGCGGACGCCGGCGTTCGAGGACGATCCCTTTTTCTCGATCGACGACCACCTGCACCGGCTGGCGCTGCCGGCGCCCGGGGACCGGACGGCGCTGGAGGCGATGGTCGGGGACCTGATCACGCCGCCGCTGGATCCCGGCAAGCCGCTCTGGCACGCCTACCTGATCGAGGGCTACGAAGGCGGCGCCGCGATCCTCTGGCGCATCCACCACTGCGTCGCCGACGGGATGGCCCTGGCCGAGGTGATGCTCGCCCTCACCGACGGGCCGGCGCCGGCGCCGCGGGCGCGCCACGCGCACGGCGAAGAAGACGAGCCGCCGCATCACAACCGACTGCGGCGGCTGGCCGGCGGTGTGCGTCGCGACGCCACCACCGTCGCCAAGCTGCTCGCCTCACCCGCCGACGCGCCGACCGGCCTGCGCCGGCCGCTTGCCGGCAGCCGCCGGGTCGCCTGGACCGAGCCGACCTCGCTGTCGCGGGTCAAGGACTGTTGCCACCACCTGCGCGTCACCGTCAACGACATGCTGCTGGCGGCGCTGGCGGCGACGCTCGCCACGACCCTCGGCGAGGAGTCGCCGGAGGACGTCCACGCGATGATCCCGGTCAACCTGCGCCCGCCGGACCGGCCGGTGCCGGCCGAGCTCGGCAACGACTTCGCCCTCGTCCTGCTCGAGCTGCCGCTCGGCGAGCTGCGCCCCGCCGAGCGCCTGCGCCAGGTCAACAGCCGCATGCACGCGCTCAAGGACTCCCACGAGGCGCCGATCTCCTTCGGCCTGCTGGGCGCGATGGGGATGACGCCGCCCGTGGTCGAGAGCCGGCTGATCGAGTTCTTCACCGACAAGGCGAGCATGGTCGTCACCAACGTCCCGGGACCGGAGGAGCGGCTCAGCTTCGCCGGCGTCCCGATCGACGGCGTCCACGTCTGGGCGCCCTGCTCGGGCAGCCTCGGCCTCACCGTCAGCATCTTCAGCTATGCCGGCGAGGTCAACGTCGGCTTCATGGCCGACACGGGGCTGGTCCCCGACCCCGAGCCGCTGGCGCGGACCTACGAGTCCGAGCTTTCGAGGCTCTGTCCCTGAGCGTCGCGGTCGGCGCCGGTCCACTCTCGGTCGACGATCTCGGGGTGTCCGAAGAGGTAGCCCTGCACCATGTCGACACCGAGCTCGTCGAGGATCGCCAGGGTCTCGTCGTCTTCGACGCCCTCGGCCACGGTCGACATGCCGAAGTTGCGGGCGACGGCGAGGATCGTGGCGACCACCCTGCGGTCGGCCTCGTTGCGGTGCAGCTGGGTGACGAATTCGCGGTCGATCTTCAGCTCGCTGACGGCCAGCCGGTTGAGGTAGGTGAACGCTCCATACCCGGTGCCGAAGTCGTCGAGCGCGACCCGGCAGCCGAGGTCGGTCAGCCGCTCGACCCAGCTCGCCGCCAGCTCGAGATCGCTGGCGCCGGCGGTCTCGGTGATCTCGACCGTGACCCGTTCGGGGTCTGTTCCGAAGCGCCGGAGCCCGTGCGCGATCTCGGCCAGCAGCAACTCGCTGCCGAGGGAGCGGGCGGAGACGTTGATCGCCACCGGGCGCTCCCTGGCAAGCTCGACGCCGCGTCGCGTCACCCAGAGGTCGATCTCTCGGATCTGGCTCGAGCGCTCGGCCTCCCCGATGAACTCGGCGGGCTCGGCGAGGCGGTCGCCGAGCTGCATCCGCAGCAGCAGCTCGTGGTGGTCGACCTCGCCGCTGCGCAGGTCGATGACCGGCTGCGTCACCAGCAGCAGTCGGTCCTCCTCCAACGCGGAGGCGATCCGCCGCCGCCACGTCTGCGCCTCTTCTTCGCGCCGCTGCCGCTCCTCGCGCCCGCGGCGGTCGGTGATGTCGCGAGCGATCCAGGCGGAGGCGATCACCGTGCCGTCGTCGTCGTGGACCGGCACGCCGCGCACGGATACGACCACCTCGCTGCCGTTGCGGCGAATCCTGCGGGTCTCGCGCTCGGCCGGCTCGCCGCCGGCGACCTGCCGCTGCAGCTGCCGCATCTCGCCGGTCAACTCCGCCGGCACGATCAAGCTCTCGAGGCCGCGGCCGACCGCTTCCGCGGCGTCGAAGCCGTAGAACTCTTCGGCCGCCGGGTTCCACGTCATCACCCTGCCGTCGAGGCCCAGCGTCACCATCGCGTCTTCGCCGGAGTGGGCGATCGCCGCCATCTGGCGGTGGCTGAGCTCGGTCGGCTCCGTCCCGCTCATGTCGTGGATCGAGACCACGTAGGTCGGGGGTTCGGTCGCGGTGCGCGTCACCCGCGCTCTGATCGGGATCACCTCGCCGCTGGAGCGGGTGGCGACGCTTTCGAGCGTCACCGTGGTGCCGTCGCCGTTGAAGTCCCCCAGCGCGCCTTCGAGCCGTGCGACCTGGCTGGCGCGGCTCGCCGCGGGCAGCAGCAGGCGGTCGATCCGGCGCCCGAGCGTCTCCTCGCGTTCGAAGCCGAAGACGACGGTGGCGGACTCGTTCCACTCGATCACCCGGCCGCGGGCGTCGGTGACGACGACAGCGTCTCGCCCCCTCCCGCCGTCACGGGCGGGCGGAGGGCCGCTGGTTGCACCCGGCGAGCTGGACGACAGGCTTGCTGCCGTCCCAGGCGGCGGCTTGCTCATGCCAAAGAGTCGGTCGGCACTGCGGATACCTTGAGGGGTACGGCCGATTCTCGCGACTCGCCGTATACCGGCGACGTTCCGAATCTCTGGCGCGGACCTGGCTAGGAGTCCGAGCTGGCCGGCCTCTGCGCCTGACGCAGCAGCCACCAGTCGACGACGTAGCCGCCGAAGGGGAGGACGGCGCCGACCAGGATCCAGAAGGTCGTCTTCCCGTCCCAGCCGGCGTCGGTGCGGATCGCGAGCGCGATCCAGACGTAGGCGATGAAGAGCAGCCCGTGGATCGGACCGAGGATCTGGACTCCCATCTCGCCACCGTCGGTGCGTTTGACCACGGCGGCGATCAGCAAGGCCAGGAAGCTGGTCGCCTCGGCGAGGGCGACGTAGCGGAAGGTCCGCAGGTTCATCGCCGCGCACGCTAGTGAAAACGTGGTGCCGTCGAGGTGACGCGCGTCACCCAGGAGACTCTCAGGTGCCGGTCGCCGAGAAGTGCTGGAAGTCCTTCGGCCAGGGCCAGTTCCCGCCCCATCCCCAGCCGACGCGGGCGAAGGCGGCGACCGCGCCGCCGCCGCGGTGGATCAGGCCCTTGTGACGCTGGGAGCGGTCGGCGAACGGCCGCCCCTGCGGCGGCGAGACGTAGCCTTCGCCGTCGGCGTAGGGGTTCTCGACCGGGTTGACGTCGATCGCGCGGCCGTAGGCGTGCTGGGACCAGTGGCTGGTGCCGGCGACGAAGCGGCAGTTGAAGGCCGAGGTGTTGTCGGCTTCCATGCTGCGGTGGTCGTCGGCGCCGTAGGCGTCGACCAGGCGCATGCGGCGGATCTCGAAGCGCTGGCGGTAGAGCGCATGCAGCGCGCCGCGCATCGCCCGCACCGCGTCGCGGTGGACGACGAGGCGACCGACGTGGACCTCGCCGTCGAAGCCCCAGTAGCTCACCGCCAGCAGCCGCAGGTCGTCGAGGCCGACGGGGCAGCCGGGGTGCCAGGAGACGCCGTTCATCCGCGCCCGCAGCTCGCGGTCGAGCGGCTGGGAGTGGGCGTGGAAGCCGGGGGAGGCGCTGGCCGTGGCGGGGACGAGCACGGCGAGGCAGGCGAGCGCCACGGCGCCAGCTCGGCAGGGTCGGAGCATCGGCCTATGAAAGCAGCCGGGTCCCGGGGGTTCGGTTTTCCGCCAAGGGCAGGCGGCGAGCCCCCCTTAAAGGGAGGCCGCGCCTGGGCGACGCTTCCATCCCACCCCCAGACGCCGTCCCCAAGGAGCACAAACCGATGTCGAGCAGGACCCCGCTGACCCTCATCGCCTTCCTCGTCCTCGCCGCCGCCTGGTGCTTTCCCGGCACCGCGGCGGCGACCGTCTACTGCGTCGACGCCACGCCCGCGGAACTCGCCGACAACCTCGCGGTCGACGCCTCCTGCGACGCGGGGCAGGAGACGATCGAAGCGGCGCTGACCACGGCCGAAGGCCACGCCGGCCCCGACTCCGTCCTCGTCGGCCCCGGCGAGTTCACTCTCTCGCCGAGCTCGGGGCCGTCCAAGATCGAGGCCTTCTACTCCGGCAGCGGCGAAAACAGGCTGCAGCTGCGCGGCGCCGGCGCCGACCTCACCCATCTGACGATGGGCTCGACCCTGGAAACGCAGAAGGGCCTCTGGGTCCTCGCCCCGGCGGGTTCGGTGGTGTCGGATCTGCGGCTGACGATCCCGGTCAACGCCGACGGTGGCGGCGACACCGGCCTCACGCTCGGCGGCAGCGCGGTCGGCGAAGACCTCGTCGTCGACGGCCCGCAGGCGACCAACGCGACCGGCGTCTTCCTCGGCAACCCGGCGCCGAGCCTGCGGCGGTCCACCGTCGACCTGCCGGTCGCCGCCTCGCCGACCAACGCCGCGGTCGGGGCGACCAACGGCGGCACCGTCACCGTCCTCGACTCCTTCCTGCGCGGCTCGACCGGCATCTACACCAGCGGCGGCGCCACCACGGTCGAACGCACCACGGTCGACGCCAAGCAGGGCTCCACGACCGACAGCGGTGCCTTCTTCTGGCGCGACTCGCTGATCGAGCTCGGAACCCGTTCCGGCGCCGTCGGGATCCAGGGGGCGAACTTCAACAACAGCAACGCGACGATCGAAGGCGCGGTCGACGGGGTGACGATCGTCGGCGGCGGCAGCGGCTCGGTCGGCATCCGCGCGATGGCCGACAGCGGCCAGGAGGGGACGACGCTGACCGTCGCCAACTCGATCGTCGAGGGCCCGGCGAAGCCGCTGCAGGTCTGGGCCGACAAGGGCCGCACCGCCGCGCTCGCCGTCTCCTTCTCGAACTACGACCCGGCGACGGTGCAGGTCGTCGACAACCTCGACGGCAAAGAAGAAGTCGGCACCGCGACCCTGCAGACGAGCGACGTGACCGCCCTGGCGCCGGAATTCGTCGACGTCGCCGCCGGCGACTTCCGCCTGGCGGCCTCCTCGCCGCTGCTCGACGCCGGCGACCCGGCCGCGCCCGCCGCAGAACGGCGCGACCTCGACGGTCATGCCCGTGCCCTGCTCGCGACCTGCACCGCCGGCGCGGCTCCGCGCCGCGACCTCGGCGCCTACGAGCGCGACCCCGGCTGCGTCGAAGCACCGGCGCAACAGCCCGCCGCCGGCGAGCCCGCCGCCGCCGGCTCCAAGCCGGCGCCGCCGCAGACGACGGTCCGCGGCCCGCACCGCGTCAGCACCGCCGGTGCGACGGCAGCCGTCAGCCTGCGGCTCGGCGCCAGCGAGGCCGGCGCCAGCTTCCGCTGCCGCGTCGATCGCGGCCCGATCCGGCCCTGCGCCAAGCGCCTCAAACTGCGCCTGCGCCCCGGCCGCCACCAGGTCCGGGTGCAGGCGATCGGCGCCGGCGGCGCCGACCCGACCCCGGCGAAGCTGACGCTGCGAGTACTCGTCAAGTCCCCAGCGAAGTCCACGGGGGTGCAAAATCGTTAGCGAGATGTCGCGCCGCGTCCTCATCGTCGACGACCACGACGGCTTCCGCCGCAGTGCCGCGCGGGCGCTGGCGGCGGAGGGCTGGGCGGTCGTCGGCGAGGCCGAGGACGGCGCGGCCGGGCTGCGCGCCGCCGCCGACTGCAAACCGGACGTCGTCCTGCTCGACGTCGGCCTGCCCGACGTCAGCGGCATCGAGGTCGCCCGCGAGCTGCACGAGCGCGACCCCGAGCTGGCCGTGGTCGTCGTCTCGACCCATGATCGAGAGGACTACGGCGAGCTCGCCCTCGCCAGCGGCGCCCGCGGCTTCCTCAGCAAGCTCGAGCTGAGTGGAAAAGCGCTGGAGGCACTCGTAGAGTCCTGAGCCGATCATGGCGGCCGCGGTCCGAATCGAGCAGGAGGTGGCGCGGGCGGTCAGCTCCGCGGCCGACACTGCCGACGCCTACGCTCGTTCCCTCGCCGCGATCGCCGCCGCGCTCGGCTGGGACCTGGCCGCCGCCTGGGAGGAGTCGGGAAGCGACGGCGAGCTGCACTGCACCTCGCTGTGGGCGGCGCCCGGGGTCGACCCCGAGTTCGTCGAGCTGACCCGCTCGCTGGCGCTCGGCGCCGAGAAGGGCCTGCCGGGCAGGGTCTGGGCGAGCGGGCACGCGCAGTGGATCGCCGACGCCGGCAGCGACCAGGGCCTGCCGCGCCGCGAGGCCGCCGCGGCCGCCGGCCTGCACGCCGCGGTCGGCTTCCCGGTCCGCAGCGAGCGCGGCATCGTCGCCGTGATCGAGGGCTTCGCCACCGCCGCCCGCGAGCCCGACCCCGACCTGCTGGACCGGCTCGAGGTCGTCGGCGCCCAGCTCGGCCAGCTGATCGAGCGCCGCCGCGCCGAGCGCAGCGGCGACGCGGTCGAGCGCCGCCACCGGGCGACGCTCGAAGCCTCGCTGGACTGCGTGATCACGATGGACCACCGCGGCGCCGTGATCGAGTTCAACCCGGCCGCCGAACGGACCTTCGGCTACGCCGGCAAGGAGGCGGTCGGCCGCGAGATGGCGGACCTGATCGTGCCGCCGGACCTGCGCGAGCGCCACCGCGCCGGCCTGCGCCGCTACCTGCAGACCGGCGAGCCGATGCTGCTCGACCGGCGGATCGAGATCGAAGCGATGCGCCGCGACGGCTCCCGCTTCCCGGTCGAGCTGACGATCACCCGCATCGACGTCCCCGGCGACCCGGTCTTCACCGGCCACCTGCGCGACATCACCGAGCGGCTGCGGGTCGAGCGCGAGCTGCGCGAGTCGCGAGCGCGGCTGGTGCGCACCGCCGACGACGCCCGGCGGCGGATCGAGCGCGACCTCCACGACGGCTCCCAGCAGCAGCTGGTCAGCGTCGCGATGACGCTCGAGGCCGCCGGGTCCGCGGTCGATCGCGACCCGGAGATGGCCCGCCGCCTGCTCGGCGAGGCCTCGGCCGAACTGCGCCAGGCGATCGCCGAGCTGCGCGAGCTGGCCCGCGGCATCCACCCGGCGGTGCTGACCGAGGGCGGGCTGGAGCCGGCGCTGCGGGGGCTCGCCACGCGCAGCGCGATTCCGGCGAGAATCGAGGCCGTGCCCAGCGAACGCTTCCCAGCCCAGGTCGAGGCGGCGGCCTACTTCGTCGCCGCCGAGGGGATGACCAACGCCGCCCGCCACGCGACCGGCGCCGCCGCGGTCGCCGTCCGCGTCAGCGGCGAG
>JBEHWY010000021.1:0-32605 GCA_048498975.1 Actinomycetota bacterium
GAACCCCATGTAGGCGATCGCCGCCCGCTCGTGGCAGGTGCCGCCCGGGCCCAACGTCACTAGCTGGATCTTCGGCCGATTTCCCTCTTCCAAAGCCATCTCCAATGCGCAAGTTTAATCGAGCATATGTGTGCGTCAAGATCAAAGGGAGCACTCAGTGATCTTGCCACGCAATGTCTAGGCGCGGCAATAGAATCGCGCCGATGGCAAGGGGGCGGAGCGTCGGCGTTGACGATCGCCGGCGGATATTGGTCGGGGGAGTGATTGCGGCGACTTTGGTGGCGGTCGCCATCTTGCTGGCGATCACCGGTGGATCCGGCGGCGGAAGCTCTGCCACGGTGGTCGACGCGACCCCTCGAATCGTCGGTGCTGACGCTCTCGAAGAGCTCGAATCTACCTCGGGTCACCCCCTCTACTGGGCGGGCGAACGGCCACCGGCGCAGCTCGAGGTCCGCGAGGAAGCGGAAGGGAGCGTCTACCTGCGCTACCTGCCACCGGGCGTCGAAGCGGGTGATCCCGAACAGGTCTACCTCACGGTCGGGACCTACCCGGTGACCGACGCGGTCGCGGCGCTCGAACGGACCGCCGACAAGGCCGGCACCGAGGTCGAAGAAGGGCCGGGCGGGGCCGTCCTCCTCCCCAACCCGGCCTCGGCAGGCAGCGTCTACTTCGCCTACCCCGAAACCGACGTCCAGGTCGAGGTCTACGACCCGGCGCCCGGGCGTTCGCTGCAGCTGATCCGGTCCGGCCAGGTCAAGCCGGTGGGGGCTGAGCGGTGATCGTCTCCTGGCTCCTTTTCCCGCTGCTGCTGACGGCGCTTTGCCTCGGCTGCGGCCTCCTGCTCGAGGCCTGCGTCGGCCGGCGTCTGCCAGGGCTGCTGCTGGCGCCCGCCGGGTTCGCCACGGTCGTCGTCATCGCCGCGATCTTCACCTCGCTGGGGGCGACGGCGCCGCTGGCGACGCCGGCGGTGCTGCTCGCCGCCCTCGCCGGGCTGGCGCTCGCCTGCCGGCCGCGCGGCGGCCGGGGCGTGGTCGCTCCCTGGGACGGGCGTGCGCCCGACGGCTGGGCGGTCGCCGCCGCGCTCGGCGTCTTCGCCGTCTTCGCCGCCCCGGTCGTGCTCTCCGGCAATCCGACCTTCGCCGGCTACATCAAGCTCGACGACACCGCCACCTGGATGGCCTTCGTCGACCGCCTGATGGAGCACGGGCGCGACCTCTCCGGCCTGGAACCGTCGAGCTACCGGACCACGCTCGAAGTGAACCTCGGCACCACCTACCCGGTCGGCGCCTTTCTTCCCCTCGGCGTCGGCCAGCAGCTCACCGGCACCGACGTCGCCTGGCTGGTCCAGCCCTACATGGCGACGGCGGCGGCGCTGCTCGCGCTCTGCCTCTGCTGGCTGGCGCGGCCGCTGCTCTCCTCGCCGCGCCTGGCGGCGCTGGTCGGCTTCGGCGCCGCCCAGTCGGCGCTGCTCTTCGCCTACAGCCTCTGGGGTGGGATCAAGGAGGTCGCACTGGCGTTGGCGATCGCAACCCTGGCTGCCCTCGCGCCGGCGGCCGCCGAGGAGGAGTCGGGCTGGCGCGGCGTCCTGCCGGCCGCGATCGCCAGCGTCGCGCTGCTGGCGGTTCTCGGCTCGAGGGCCATCGTCTGGATCGGGCCGATCCTCCTCCTCGTCGCGATCGGGCTCTGGCGCGCCCGCGGCTTCCGGGCCCTCGTCCTCCGCGCCCTGCCGCTGATCGGCGCGGTGGCCGTCCTCGGCGCCCTCGCCGCCTGGGTTGCGCTGAAGGCCGAACCCACCGGGGGGACGATCACCAGTGCCGCTGAAATCGGCAACCTGATCCGGCCGCTGAAGCTGCTGCAGGTCGTCGGCATCTGGCCGACCGGGGACTTCCGCATCGACCCGATCAACCAGCCGCTGTCCTACTTCCTGATCGCACTGGCGCTGGTCGCCGCGGTGGCGGGCGCCTGGTTCTGCTGGCGCCGGCGCGCCTGGCCGCCGCTCGTCTACGTCGTCGGCACCCTCGTCGGCACCCTGGCCGTCTTCGCCGTCTCCTCTCCCTGGGTCGGGGCGAAGGCGCTCGCTTCGGGCAGCCCCGCGCTGCTCTTCCTCGCCCTCGCCGGGGCCGCGGCGTTCGCCAAGAGCTTCGAGCGTGTGCTCGGCGCGACCGTGCTGGCGCTCGTTCTCGCCGGCGTCCTCTGGTCCAACGCCCTCGGCTACCACGACGTCAGCCTCGCCCCCTACGACCAACTGCACGAACTGGAGGCGATCGGCGAAGAGGTCTCCGGCCAGGGACCGGCGCTGATGACCGAATACCAGCCCTACGGCGTGCGCCACTTCCTTCGCGCCGCCGACGCCGAAGGCGTCTCGGAGCTGCGCTACCGCCCGATCCCACTCCGCGCCGGCGGCGAAGCGGAAAAGGGCGCCTGGGTCGACACCGACGAAATCACGCTGCCGGCGCTGATGACCTACCGGACGCTGGTGCTGCGCCGCAACCCCGGCCAGAGCCGCCCCCCCTCGGTCTACCGGTTGCTCCGCCACGGTGACTACTACGACGTCTGGCAGCGTCCCGCCGCGAGCAAAGTGGTCGCCGAACTCTTCCCCCTCGGCAGCTTCGAAGACCCCGGTGCCGAAGCTCCCTGCTCGTTGGTGCGCGAAGCGGTCAGCCTCGCTGGACCGGAAGGCACCGTCGTCGGCGCCGAGCGGCGCCCCACCGCCGTCGCCTCGCTGGCGGATTCAAAGCACCCGTCGAACTGGGTCGCGACCGAAGCCGGCGGCCCGGCCCTGGTCCCGCATGGAGCTGGCCTGGCGACGGTCGACGTCACCGTGCCGGGGTCCGGCCGCTACGGCGTCTACCTCCAGGGCAGCACCCGCAATCGCCTGCACCTCTACGTCGAAGGGCGCGAAGTCGGCTCGGTCGCCGAGCAGCTCAACGGCTACCGCCAGTTCCTCTACTTCGGCACGGTCCGCCTCCCTGCCGGCACCCACGAGCTCGAGCTCGAACTGGACGGGCAGACGCTCGCCCCGGGGAGCGGCGGCCCGCCGGAAGCGATCGGCCCGCTCGTGCTCAGCCCCGTCGCCAACGAAGACCCGCCGCTGCGCGAAGTCCCCTCGGCCGAAGCCGAAACCCTCTGCGGTCGCTACCTCGACTGGGTCGAGGCGATTCCCTGACCGCCCGCGGTCGTTGCGACCTCGGAGCAGAGGTCGGACAGGCCGATCGCGGTCGTTTCCGCGCCCAGGGGGTAGCGCTCGCTTCCCGGGTAGACGAGGAAACTCCGCTCCGGCTCGAGGTCGGCGAGCGCCGACCGCAGCCCCCGCTCGACCCGCGGCGCCAGGGTTCGCTTCACCTCGATCGTCCAGCGGCGGCCGTCGGGCCAGTTCAGCACCAAGTCGACCTCGGCCCCGCCGCTGGTGCGGTAGAAGCTCGCCTCGGCACGGCCTTCGGTCATCGCGACGACGTTCTCGATCGCCATCCCCTCCCAGCTGAGCCCGGCGACCGGGTGTCCCAGCACCCCCTCCTTGCTCTCCAGCCCGAGCAGAGCGTGGACCAGGCCGCTGTCTCGCACGTACACCTTCGGCGAGCGGACCAGCCGCTTGCCCACGTTGCTCAGCTGTGGCTGCAGGCGGCGCACGAGCAGGAGGTCGACCATCAGGTCGAGGTAGTGACCGACGGTGGTGCCGCTGACCCCCAGGGCGCGGGCGAGCTGCGCCGCGTTCAGCAGGCCCCCCTGCTGGTGGGCCAGCATCGTCCACAGTCGCCGCAACGTCTCCGCTGGGATCCGCGGCCCAAGCTGGGGGATGTCGCGCTCGAGGTAGGTGCGGATGAAGTCCAGCCGCCAGCGCATGCTCCCCTCCTCGCTTGCGGCGAGGAAGCTCTCGGGGAATCCCCCTCGCACCCATAGGTCGTCGAGCTTCGTTGCGCCGACCTCGGTGACGTCGAACGGCCCCAGCTCGACCAGCGCGATGCGACCGGCAAGGGTCTCGCCGCTCTGGGCGAGCAGATCGAGGGAGGCCGAGCCCAGCAGGAGGAACCTGCCGGTTCCCCTGCCCTCTCTGCGACCACGGTCGATCGTTCCGCGCAGAGCTTCGAAGATACCCGGTGCCCGCTGGATCTCATCGAGGACGACGAGCTCGTCGGCGTGGTCGGCGAGGTACAGCTCGGGCTCGGCCAGGCGTGAGCGGTCGGCCTCCGACTCGAGGTCGAGGTAGACCGCGTCCCGGTTCTCGGCGAGCGTCATGGCGAGGCTCGTCTTGCCGACCTGCCGCGGCCCGGTCAGGACCACGGCGGGTGACTGCCCGAGGAGCGAGGCGATCCTTCCCTCGATCCGTCGCTTCAACATCCTTGCAATCCTAAACTAAAACTTCAGAAATACAAGGTTAATACGCTTCCAACTACCCCTCGAGCGCGGCGCGTTCGATCAGGTTCGCCGCCGCCTCGGTTCCGGGCTCAGCCTGCAGGCGGGTGGAGATCGCGCTCAGGCGACTCGCCAGCGCCTCGTCGCCGAGCAGCCGCTCGATCGCCTCGGTCAGCTGCTCGGCGGTATGGCGGTAGGTGTCGAGGCGGACGCCGTAGGCCGTCTCGTCGATCCGCTGTGCGTTGTCGTGCTGGTCCCAGAAGATCGGCAGCACCACCATCGGCTTGCCGAAGTACAGCGACTCGGTGACGGTGTTGTTGCCGCCGTGGGTGATCACGAGGTCGACCTGGGGGAGGATCGAGGTCTGCGGCAGGAACTCCTCGCCGACCATGTTGTCGGCGAGCTCGAACTGGTCGTGCTGGGGGCCCTTGGAGACGATCACCCGGTAGGGGGTGTCGGCCAGCTCGGCGACCAGCTTCCTCATCAGCTCGACGTCGGCGGAGCCGAGCGAGCCGAGGCTGAGGTAGACGAGCGGCCCCTCGCGCTCGGCCAGCAGCGGCGGCAGCTCCCAGGGCTCGTCGGTCGTGCGGACGCAGGCCTGCAGGTTGTGCCAGTGGGGACCGAGCGAGCGCGCTCGCTGGTAGTCGATCTCCTCCGGGTAGAGGTAGAGGTTGAGCCAGGGGCTCTCGTGGATGAAGTCGTCGGTGCGCAGGGGCGGCGCGCCGCGCTCCCGGCAGAACTCGCTGAACTCGGCGTGGATCCGCGCGTGGGCGTCGCGGTAGGCGCCCCAGAAGTCGTCCCACCCGGTCGAGTCGCGGCTGGGCAGGCCGGAGAAGGGGGGAGGGACGAGGTGGTCCTTCATCTCCGCCGGGTTGCAGGAGGCGATCCGCGCCCAGGGCCGGCCGCTGGCGAACAGCGCCGGGAAGGCGACCACGTTGTCCTCGACGACCAGGTCGGGCTTGACCTCGGCGATGATCTCGAGCAGGCGGTCGTCGACGTAGCGAGCGCCGTCGCAGAGGGCCTTGAAGGTGGGGGCGATGAAGCCGGCGAGCTGCTCGATCGTCGGCTGGCGGAAGACCGGCGCGGTCTCGCGGATGAAGTCCTTCCAGAACTGGCCCGGGACTTCCTCGGTCTCCGGCTGCGGCGTCAGCCGCATCACCTCCTCCTCGAAGCCCTGCGCCGCCAGCGTCCCCGCAAACGACTCCTCGACGATGAACAGGACCCGGTGGCCGCGAGCGCGCAGGATGTCGCCGATGCCGACGCAGTTGTTGGTCGGCCCGTAGGCCCCCTCCGGAAAGAAGACGATCGTCAGGTGATCGCTCATCGCCGCCTCCCCGTTCCGCCCTCTCCCGGTCGTGACGAAGCTTCCTCGCTTCGGCCTGGGAATTGGCACACTCTGCGCGCCACCTGCAACATCTTGTCTGCGAGGGTGCCAATATGGAGACCGTGACGGAGGCCCAGCTCGACAAGCGGATCGCCGACTTCCGGGCGGAGGTCGGCTACCGCTTCGACGCGGTCGATTCGCGCTTTACCGCGGTCGACGAGCGCTTCACCTCCATCGACCAACGCTTCACCTCCATCGACCAACGCTTCACTGCCGTCGAGGAGCGCCTCGGACGGATCGAAGACCAGTTGGCCGCTCAGCGGCTGGAGACGATCGCCGCCTTCCAGCATCTCCACGCCCGCTTCGACGGCTTCTACAGAGTCCTCGTGGGGGCCGCGTTCGTCATGATCGCGGCGCTGATCGGGCTGATCGCGACGCAGCTCTGAGGCCATCCTCACAGGCCCACCGGGTGGCGCACGGCGAAGCGGGGGAGGATGCGGGCTTCCGGGCTCGCCATCTTCCAGCGTGGGCCGCTGATGCCGGGGAGGTTGTTACGGGTGTCGAAGCGCAGCCCGGCGACGACCATGAAGACGTGTTCGGCGTTGGCGTAGATGCTGACCCAGCGACCGGGCCCCGGCTCGCCCCATTCGGCGAGCTGGCCGGAGACCATCGTCCGCGCCAGCAGCCCGGCCCCGTGCAGGGCGTAGCTGACCGCGCCCGAGCAGTCGTAGCCGCGGCTGAAGAAGCTCGCGTGTCCGCCGCCCCAGACGTAGGGGCGGGTGTCGATTTCGTTGGCGGCGGCAATCATCCGCTTCACCGCCGCCGGCGCCCCCGCGGGGGCGATCGCGTCGCCTTCTTCGAGTTCGGCGCCGCAGTTGGCTGCGGTCCGGATCGCCCCGGACGGCACCGGCATGCAGCCCGCCCCCCAAGGGATCTGCTGCGGGGCCGCCGCCGCGGGCGTTGCCGCGATGCCGAGCAGGAGGGCGGCACAGACTGACGCTATCGCCGAGCGCACCGCCGCAGCGTACGGTCGCCCGGGTCGTCGCGCAAGGATCGGCGGCGGGCGCAAGAAGAAGGGCGGCCGGAGCCGCCCTTCTTCTGCCTGCCTCTGTCCTGAGGAAAACCCGACTGGGTCAGTTCGTCCCGGTGCAGGGACGGACGAATTCCGTCGACGCCTTGGTGCCGTCGGAGAAGTAGGCCGTGGCGTGCGCCTGCAGCCTGCCGTCGGGGCATTTCGCGGTGAGGACGCTCACCTTCTTGCCCTTGTAGGTGAATTTTTTGTTGATCTTCAGGTGGAACGAGAGGACGGAGCCGTTGCCGCTGGCGATCGGTGGGATCGTCGCGGTCGACTGCAGCCCGTAGCGCCCGTTGTGGACCTTCTTGATCTTCACCGTGGTGACGATCGCGGCCGGCACCGGCACCGTGATGTAGGCGTGGATGTAGAGCGTGGTGACGCCGCCCTTGAAGCCGCCGTTGAAGACCAGCAGATCCGACTTCGCGATGATCGGCGGCTGTTCGGCGAGCTTCACCTCGACTTCGGTCTTGCCAGTGCCGATCAGCGCCGTCTTGCAGGCCTTTTCGGCGTGGTTGGTGTCGGTCGACTGGATCTTGCTCGACTTGCAGACCGGGTAGCCCTTGACGTTGATCGCCCCGTTCTTGTCGGTTTCGATCACCGCTTTGGTCAGGGCCGGCGGGTGGCTGCCGTCCTTGGTCGAGATCTTCCCTTCGGCGGTCAGCGCGATCGGCGCCAGCGTCTTCTTCGGCAGCTTCTTCGGCGAGAACGAACCGCCGCCTTTGAAGCAGACGTTGCCGACGCAGCTTTCTTCGCTGCTGCTTCCTGCCGTCGCAATCCCTGCGACGGATACCGCGATCAGGCCGGCGAGGGCCATCGTGATCAGCACGTGCTTGCGCATCCCTTTATCTCTCCTTTTTGCGACCCTGCCTGTGAGCCACGGCCGCGAAGCATTACGTGAATCGGTGAAGCGTTTCCCTCCCCGGCCAACCTACCACCGTGGCCTGGTTCCTAAACCCGGCCGCCGCCGAAAAAGATCGCCTTAACAGTGAAAAAATTGAGTGTCTAAGCGCTGCGGCGCACGCGCTCGCGCTCGGCGGCAGCCGCGTCGGCGCCGAGGAAGGGCAGCACGATCCAGAACATCAGGTCCGGCAGCCGGCTCGGCAGCCGCGCCGCCGCCCCGTGCAGGATCTCGCTGTAGAGCAGCTCGTTGACGCCTCCGGCGACCGAGAGCGCGGTGATCCCCGGCAGCTCGACCGAGCTCTCGGCGCGGCCGGCGTCGAGGAAGCCGGCGAACTGGCGCAGCGCCGCATCGCGCCGGGCCAGCGCCTTCGGCCCCGCCGCCAGCACCTCGACGACGGCGAAGCGGGCCTCGTCGGGGTGCGCGGCGAGGTGGTCGAGCAGCGCCCCCATTCCCGCCGCCAGGCGCTCGGCCCAAGGCGCCCCCGGCTGCGCTTCGAAGCCGCCGGCGATCTCGCCGAGGAGGGTGCCGAGGAGGACGTCGTAGGCGGCGAGGAAGCAGTCCTCCTTGCTGTCGAACAGTTCGTAGAAGGTCTTGCGCGAAACGCCGGCGACGGTGATCACGTCGACCACACGCGTCTCCGGGTACCCGCGTTCGGAGACGACCTCGATCATCGCCCGGTGGATGCGGTTGCGCTGGGATTCGGTAACGGCCTCCCTGGGCAGGCCATGCCGTCCCCGTGGCAGCCTCTCCCCGAGCCGCGCTGCGCGCTTGCTAGTGGCCACGTCCAGACTGTAGACCAGAGTGAAGAACCCGAACGTAGGCTTGCAGCTCAGGCGTGAAACGCCGCTAGGACTGCAGCCAGACGACCTGGTCGCGGTCGGGGCCGACGCCGACGAGCCGCACCGGGACGCCGGTGAACTCGGCGATGAAACGCAGGTACTCGCGCGCCGCCGCCGGCAGATCGGCCTCGTTGCGGGCGCCGCCGATGTCCTCGTCGAAGCCGGGCAGCTCCTCGTACTCCGGGGTCGCCGAGTGCAGGATCGACTGGTGGTAGGGGAAGCTGTCGAGGACGGCACCCTCCTTGGAGCGGTAACGGACGGCGACCCGCAGCGGCCCGATCCCGCGCAGCACGTCGAGCTTGGTCACCGCCAGGGCGTCCATCCGGTTCAGCCGCACCGCGTAGCGCAGCGCCACCAGGTCCATCCAGCCGGCGCGGCGGCGGCGGCCGGTGGTGGTGCCGAACTCGTGGCCGGCCTCGACGATGCGGTCGCCGGTCTCGTCTTCGAGCTCGGTCGGGAACGGGCCGGCGCCGACCCGCGTCGCGTAGGCCTTGGCGATGCCCCAGACCTCGTCGATGTCGGCGGGGCCGACCCCGGCGCCGACCGTGGCCGCGCCGGCGATCGGGTTCGAGGAGGTGACGAAGGGATAGGTCCCGTGGTCGAGGTCGAGCAGCGCCGCCTGTGCGCCCTCGAAGATCACCGTCTTGCCGGCGTCGAGCGTGTCCCAGCACAGGCGCGCAGTGTCGGCGATGTGGGGCTCGAGCCGGTGGCCGTAGCTGATGTGTTCCTCGACCATCGTGTGGACGTCGAGGCGGGGGTCGGGCACGCTCGCCGAGGGCGCCGCATCGGGCCGCGACTCTCCCGCTTCCTTGCGCAGCTTGCGCCGCTGCACCGAGAGCTCGCGCAGCGCCTGCTGCTTCGGTTCCAGCGCCGCCCGGATCTTGGTCCGCAGGATCTTCTCGTCGAGCAGGTCCTGCACCCGGATCCCCAGCCGCAGCGCCTTGTCGGCGTAGGCGGGGCCGATCCCACGCCGCGTCGTGCCGATCGAGTTCTTCCCCAGTTTCGTCTCACCCGCCGTGTCGAGCAGCACGTGGTAGGGCATGATCAGGTGCGCGTTGGCCGAGAGGCGCAGGTTGGCGACGCTGACCCCGGCCCGTTTCAGCCCGTCGATCTCGCCCAGCAGCACCCGCGGGTCGACGACGACGCCGTTGCCGATCACGCAGAGCTTCTCCGAGTGCAGGATGCCGGAGGGGATCAGGTGGAACTTGAACTCTTCGCCGTCGCGGACGATCGTGTGGCCGGCGTTGTTGCCGCCCTGAAAGCGGACGATCACCTCGGCGTCCTTGGCGAGCAGGTCGACGACCTTCCCCTTGCCCTCATCGCCCCACTGGGCTCCGACTATGACCACGCCAGGCACAGCGGAAGATTGTGACGATGCCGTCGGTCCGCCGCGTTGCGCGACGCCCTCGGTTTGAGGCTGAGATGGATCGAGTAATAAATAGGAACTCCTGTTTAGTCGAGATCTCTCGGGTTATGAGGGGCCGTATACCGCCATCAAAAGGGCGTGGCGGACAATCCGATTAGACGGGAGGAATGATGGAGTCGAAGTCAATTCTGGACCCTAGGAGAATGCTTGCGCTGACCGGGCTGGTGGTCGTCTTTGGACTGCTGCTGTTGCTCGGCTCATCATCTGGCGCGAAGGCCGAAACCCTCAGCTCCTACTGCGGCAACCAGACACTGGCCGGATACGAATCCTGCTGGGGTGCGCAGCGGACCCTGTATGCCGTTTACGGCTGGGGGGATCAGCATTCGGTTTGCGTGGGCACCTCGGCCTACACCAACACTGTCTGCTCGAGTGGCGCAGGAGCCGGTGCCTACGCACCGGTCGGCACAACCGACTACCTGTGGCCGTGGATCCAGAACAACGCTGGCGGCAGCAACAGGGTGCACGGGGTCGCCTACCAACCCTGAGTGACTGCCCGGGGCGGCGGACCCGCGTCGCCCCGGGCAATCGCATTGGCTCATGCGCCACCGGCAATTGCTCGCGCTCGTCGTCTACCTAGCTCTCGCGCTGCTGGTTCTCGCGTGTTGCGGCGGCTCGGGAGACCGCGCCACCGCCCGTCGCGAGGAGCGGTGGGGTGCCTTCGACCCGGCAGAGCTGGCTGCCTATGCCGCCCTTGGTGGGGCGAGCACGCCGTTGCCGAGCCAGCTGCGCCAAAAGGTCGAGGAAGCCCTTGGCCCTGGCGCAGCGCCGCTCCGCCTGGATCGGGCGCCGCTCATAGCCACGCCGCGCGGCGGTCTCAGGGTGATCGCCGGCGGTGGGAAGGTTTGCATCGTCGAAGCTCGGCACGGGGCGTTGGCCTGTGGGTCGAGGCGGCAGTTCCTGCACGAAGGACTCGCGATCGGGACCTTCGATCCACCTCGGCATCGAGGTGAACCACCCACGGGCTTTGCCGTGTTCGGGGTTGTCCCGGACTGGGCGCGAGCCGTCGTTGTCGAGGTCGGAGGCGTGAAGCGGACGCTTCCGGTTCGTGGCAACGGCTATGCCGTGGCGGCGCCGCAGCCGATCATCGTCGATCGCCTTCGGCGGCGCGAGTAAAACGCCCCAGGCGGGCGTTGGTCTCGGGTGAGAGGAGTACGTAGTGCGAAGGCTTGATGAGCGACCCGCCCTACGTCGCCGAAGCCCGCGAACTGGCCGAGCTGATGGAGGGGTTCGATGGTCCGGGGTGAGGCGCTGCGCCTGGTCTTGGACCTGGCGGCCTGAGCGCCGCTCGGCCGGGAGCCGGATTCAGGCGACTTTGGGGAAGACCGGTCGGCGGCGGTCGTTTCCCCGCAACTCGACCTCTTCGCAGATTTCGGTCAGGCGGGAGACGGTCCGGGCGCCGATCTGCTCCTCGAGCTCCATGTGGTCGAGGTTCGTCGTGATCAGGACCGAGCGCTGCGCCTCGTAGCGCTCGTTGATCAGCGCGTAGAGCTGCTCGAGCACCCAGTCGGACCGTTTCTCGGCGCCGAGGTCGTCGAGGTGGAGGAGGTCGACGGAGGTGAGTCGCTCGAAGAAGGCGGTGTAGGAGTCGCCGCCCGGCTCAGCGTCATAGGTTCGCCGGATGCGCGCCAGCAGCTTCGGCAGCGAATAGATCGCGACCGTCCTACCGGCTTCCAGCGCCGCCTTGGAGATCAGCATCGCCAGCGTCGTCTTGCCGGTCCCGGTGCCGCCGAAGAGCCAGAGCCCGCGGCCCTGATCCAGGTTTGCCTCCAGATTGCCGACGTAGTCCCGCACCTGTGAGATGGCCAGTTTCTGTTCCAGGTCGCGCTCCATGTCGGAGACCGGCGGGCGGTCGAAGGAGACGCCGCGGTAGCGGGCAGGGATCACCGAGGAGACGCCGCGGCTGCGGCCGCGGCTGAGCCGCTGGGCCCGGCACTCGCATTCGCGGGCGATGTCTTCGGGGCCGAGGATCCAGCCGCTGCCGTCGCAGACGCCGAGCGGGCAGACCTGGTCGCGGAAGGGCTCGGAGCGGGCGATCGCCATCAGAAGTCAGGCCCCGCGGCGACGTCGTCGGCGAACGGCGGCTCTTCGCCGGCCGGCTGCTCGATCGGCGCTTCCTGGTGGGAATGGTCGGCGAACTTGGGGAAGCGGTCGAGGAAGACCAGCGAGCGGGTCCCGATCGGGCCGTTGCGGTGCTTGGCGATGATCACGTCGGCCAGGCCGTCGGGCTCCTCGTCGGGGTCGCGGTAGTAGTCGGCGCGGTAGAGGAAGGCGACGACGTCGGCGTCCTGCTCGATCTGGCCCGACTCGCGCAGGTCGGAGAGCTGCGGTTTCGGCGGCGTCCGCTGCTCGGGCGCGCGCGAGAGCTGAGAGATCGCCACCACCGGCACCTCCAGCTCGCGGGCGAGGATCTTCAGCCCGCGGCTGATCTGGCCGACCTGCTCGACGCGGTTGGCGCGGTGGTCGTCGCTGCGCATCAGCTGGATGTAGTCGAGGATGATCAGGCCTAGACCGCCGCGCTCCTGTTCTTGGGCGTGCAGCCGCCGCGCCTTCGCCCGCAGGTCGAGGATGCCGAGGTCGGAGGAGTCGTCGAACCACAGCGGCGCTTCCTCGAGTTCGTTGGAGGCACGCAGCACCTTCGGCCAGTCGCGCTGGGAGACCTGGCCCTTGCGCAGTTTGTCGCCGGAGATCCGCGCCCGGCAGGCGATGAAGCGCTGGGCCAGCTCGACCTCGGACATCTCGAGCGAGAAGAAGGCGACCGCTTTCTTGCTCTTGACCGCGACGTTTTCGGCGATGTTGGCGACCAGCGCCGAGTTGTGGACGACGACGTCGTCGGCGACGAAGTTGCGCAGACCGGGCACGTCGAGGTCGAACGTCTCTTCCTCGCCGACGTACTCGACCGACTCGACCTCGTCCCACCAGACGTCGGAGGCGCAGAGCTCCTCGAGGACCGGCGAGGCGGTGGCGCTCGCCAGCTCGGCGAGGAGGCCGCGCGAGGGACTGCGGGCGCCGACGTGCCAGTTGTGATTGCGGGGACGGCCGGTCTCGGCGCTGACCGAGGCCCAGCTGCGCTCGCCCTTGGCGAGCAGCACGTCCTCCCAGATCTCCGTCGGAATCGTGTCGGTGTTGGTCGAGGGCGGGGCGGCGGCGAGGCGCTCCAGCACCCTCGCCTGCTGCGCTTCCTTCCCCGGCACCGGGATCAGCTCGCAGAACCGGCGCAGGCTCTCCTGCGAGGTGACCCGGACCTCGCGGGCAACCTTGCCGGTGCCCTCGTAGACCGGCCGCTTGAGGGTGCGGACGGTGGCGACGATCCCGAGCCGCAGCAGCAGATGCTGCATGTCGCGTGCGAGCCGCTCGCTGATCGTCGTGTACCCGACCTGGGCGAGCCGCTCGCTGCAATAGACGTGGCCGTCGCAGGCGTACATGACGCCGAGGAAGCGAGCGAGTTGGTCGTCACCGAGGCCGAACACCGCGTCGGGGACGAACTTGTGCTCGGAGCGCAGGCCCATCAGGCGGTGGCGCGTCAGCATTGCGGTCACTGGGTTGTGCTGGGCTCCTGGGCCGGCGCTGATCAGCCCATTGCCGTGGTCGCGATTGCCGCTGACCCGCATCCGCAGCCCGTATTCGCGGACCGCCTGCTCGACGATCGGGAGGACCTGGGAGTCGCGACCGAAGCAGAAACGAGGGGTTCGTTGCGTGATCGCTCCGTCGGCGATCAGAGCTGCGAGAAGGACGACCTCACGGTCAGGCAGCCGCTTTGGAACCGCCGGTCGCGGCAGGCGCCGGGGAACTGCGATCCGGGTGCCGGGAGCAATATCCCCCAAATCGCACCAGCCCTGGCTGGTGAGGACAGGATGGTTCGAGGTTGCCTCGATCCGACGGCCCAGGCGGCTGGTCAGTCGAAACACCGGCTTGCGGCCGTTGCGAGCGACAGCGGCTGCCTTGGCGGTCACCATCTTCAGGTTGGGGCCGAGCGAAGCGACCCACACATCTTCGCCGCGCCGGTGAGCCTCGAAGAGCGAGTCGGCGCGCCGCCGCGCTCCGGTGGTGGGATCGAACACCAGACTTTGTGCGGATATGCACTTTCCCATCGCCGGCCTTGCGGCGACGATGATCAGGTTGCCGGGCTGGAAGCCGCCGGTGACGGCGTCTATGTCGCGGAAGCCGGAGGGGGTGCCGGTCAGCTCGAGCTCGCCGGTCGAGAGCTTCTCGAGCCGGTCGACCTCGTCGTGGAGGATCTCCGAGAGCATGCGGAAGTCGCTCGCCTGCTCTTTGTGGGCGACTTCGAAGAGCATCTTCTCGGCCCGCTCGGAGAGCTCGCGCGGCTCGCCGGCACGCTCGTTGACCCAGCTCTGGATCTCCTGGCCGGCGCCGAGCAGGCGCCGCAGCAGCGAGTTCTGCTGGACGATTTCGGCGTAGTGCTTGGCGTTGCCGGCGGCCGGGACCTTCGCCGCCAGCTCCGAGACGTAGTGCTTGCCACCGGCTTCGTCGATCTTGTTGTGCTGGGTCAGCACCTCGGCGACGCTGAGCTCGTCGACCGGCTTGGAGGCGGCGTAGAGCGAGTAGACCGCCTCGAAGATGGCGCGGTGGCGGTCGAGGTAGAAGTCGGCCGCGTTCAGCTTCACCTCGTCGATCACGCGGGTCAGCGCCGGCTCGGCGACCAGCATCGCGCCGAGGACCGACTCCTCGGCCTCGATGTTCTGGGGTGGGACGTGGGTGGTGGGCGGTTGCGGCACGGGCTCTAGTTAAGGCGCCCGATCGGCGGATCGGCGGCGTCTCCCAGCAAACCAGAGCGCGGGCGTCTTCGGGCACTCATCCGAGCAACTGCCGCGAAAAAGAATTGACGCTTCCGTTACAGCTCGGCCGCGATTTCGGCGAGCGCCGCGGTGTGGGCGTCGACGTCGGCCTCGCTGGTCGTCGGGCACATCAGGGCCATCATGTGGAACGGCGTCATCAGGATGCCGCGATTGAGCATGTAGAGGTGCAGCAGGGAGTCGAGGCCCTCGTCGAAGGCGGCCGCTGCCGCGGCGCCGCTGCGCGGCCGCTCGCGGGCGAACATGTACTCGACGCGGCAGCCGAGCCGGGTCGCCTGCCAGGGCAGTCCGGCGCCGGCGATCACCTCCTCGACCCCGGACGCGAAGCGCTCGCCGAGGGCGATCATCCGGGCGAAGGCCTCCTCGGTGAGGACCTCGGCGAGGTTGGCGCGGGCCGCCGCTAGCGAGAGCGCGTTGCCGGCCAGGGTGCCGCCGACGCCGCCGACGTCGGCCACCTCCCAGATCGTCTCCTCGAGCACGCGGGCGGCGACCGCGTCGGTCATCCCGTAGGCGCCGGTCGGGACGCCGCCGGCGATCGCCTTGCCGATCGTCATCAGGTCCGGCTCGAGGCCGTAGGCGACCGTGTAGCCGCCCGGCCCGCAGCAGAGCGTGTGGGTCTCGTCGATGATCAGCAGCGCCCCGGCGTCCCGCGTCGCCCGCCGCAGCGCCGCATGGAAGTCGGGGTCGGGGAGGACGATGCCGATGTTGGTCAGCGCCGGCTCGGCGAGGACGCAGGCGACGTCGCCGTGGGCGAGCTCGGCTTCCAGCCCGGCGACGTCGTTGAACTCGACCACCCGCGTCGTCTCCGCCAGCGGCACCGGCGCCCCGACGTTGCCGTAGCGGGCCTGCGCCCCGCCGGCGCCGATCGTGGCGAAGGTCTCGTCGACGCTGCCGTGGTAGCAGTGGTTGAAGACCAGGACCTTGGAGCGGCCGGTGACCTCGCGGCAGAGGCGCAGGGCGAAGCGGTTGGCGTCGGTCGCCGAGAGCGTGAACTGCCAGTGGCGCAGGCCGAAGCGCCGGCTCATCTCTTCGCCCAGCGGCAGCGCGTCCTCGCTCGGCAGCATCGTCGTGATCCCGTGGCGCAGCCGCTGCTCGGCGGCGGCGACCGTCGGCGCCGGCGAGTGCCCGGACATCGCGCCGGTGTCGCCGAGGCAGAAGTCGACGTAGGTGTTGCCGTCGACGTCCAGGAGCCGGTTGCCCTCGGCGCTGTCGAAGACGACCGGGAACGTCCCCGGCCAGCGCGTCATCCAGTTCATCGGCACGCCGGAGAGGAGCGGGCCGACGGCGGCCTCGCAGAGCTCGCGCGAGCGCGGGTGGGCGGCGGCGAAGCGGTCGAGCTCGCGCGCCATCAGGTCGGCGATCGAGGCCGGCATGGCTGCGGCTATTCAAACACGGACGTTCACGTTTCTTCAACGTCGACGCCCCTCGCCGCGTCGAAGATCGCTCCGCCCATCCCCGACGAGCACTGGAGCGACCCATGGCGAAGCTGAACGACCGGCCCACCGATCCCGAGGCGGGCGCCGCTGGTCTGACCCGGCGCGCCGCGATCCGCGACGCCGCCGCGCTCGTCCTCGGCGCCGGCACCGCCGCCCAGGTGATGGCCGCGACCGGCGCCGACACCGCGCTCGCCCGCGGCGTCCGCGAGGCCGCGCTGCGCGTCGGCAAGCCGGGCTACGGGCCGCTGGCCCAGCACACCGGCGAGATGTCGCTGCCGGCCGGCTTCACCGCGATCGCCTTCGGCGAGGCCTACTCGAAGATGGACGACGGCTTCCTCACCCCGCCCTGCCACGACGGCACCGGCGTCTTCGACATCGGCAACGGCGTCGTGCGGATGATCCGCAACCACGAGGGCTACGGCCGGGGCAAGGCCCGCGGCGGCAGCTTCCGCGCCTACGACCGGGTCGCCCGCGGCGGCGTCACCAGCTCGGTCTTCGACACCAAGTCGGGCAAGCTGCTCGCCAGCCACCTCGTCCTCAACGGCACCGACAACAACTGCAACGGCGGCCACACGCCGTGGGAGAGCTGGCTCAGCTGCGAGGAGTCGACGGTCGGCCCGCGCCAGGGCTATGAGAAGGAGCACGGCTACGTCTTCGAGGTCCCGGCCGCCGCCAAGGGTGTCGTCGAGCCGGTGCCGATCAAGGCGATGGGGCGCTTCGAGCACGAGGCCGCGGTGGTCGATCCGGGCACCGGCATCGTCTACATGACCGAGGACAACGGCGACCCCGGCGACGGCTTCTACCGCTACCTCCCCGACCACGCCCGCCGGCTGCACCGCGGCGGCAAGCTGCAGATGCTGGCGGTGCAGGGACGCTCGAACTACGACACCACCAGCGGCCAGAAGGTCGGCCGCAAGCTGAGCTGTGAGTGGGTGACGATCGACGACCCCGATCCCGACCACGCCGACGTCCACCCCGATGCCGTCTACCAACAGGGGATCGAGCAGGGCGCCGCCCGGTTCATCTCGCTGGAGGGAGCGAAGTGGAAGCGGGGCAGCTGCTACTTCGTCGCCAGCGAAGGCGGCGACGAAGAACTCGGCCAGATCTGGCGCTACACGCCCCGCGGTCTCAAGCAGGGCACCCTGGAGCTGCTCTATGAGTCGAGCAACGAGAAGAAGCTGGAAGAACCCGACGCGATCGCGGTCAGCCCGCGCGGCGGCATCGTCGTCTGCGAGGACGGCGACGGCGGCGACGTCGGCGGCGACAACTTCATCCGCGTCCTCGGCCCCAACGGGAAGCTCGAAACGGTCGCTCGCAACGACACGCCGATGGACCTCGCCCAGTGGGACGAAGGCAAGCAGGGGACCTTCGGCCGCAGCGAGTGGTCGGGCGCGGTCTACAGCCCCGACGGCCAGTGGCTCTTCGTCCACATCCAGTACCCCGGCAAGAGCTACGCGATCACCGGGCCCTGGGAGCGCGGCTGGCTCTAGGCCGGCTGCGGGATCAGGCCCTCTTCCTCCTGGCGGCGCTCGCCGCGGCGCAGCATCCGCTGGGTGAGGATCGCGATGCTGAGGATCGCGGTGGCACCGAGGCTGAGCTGGACGCTGAGCACGCCCTCACGGGTCCAGTAGACGTCGCGCAGGTCGAGCAGCAGCGCCGCCTCGTCGAAGGTCAGCCCGATGCCGATGCCGAGCGGGACCGCGAGCTGCTGCTCGACCTCGTCGCTCTGGCTGACGACGGCGGCGACGGCGGAGCCGAAGGCGAGCAGGATCCCGGGCACGAAGTGATGGATGTGGCGGCCGCGCACGTGGACGTTGCGGAACGGCCCCCGCTGGGCACGGATGCCGAGGGTCGAGAGGCGCACCGTGGCGAAGGCGCCGAGGAAGCCGGCGAGCAGGTTGAAGAGGACGACTTCGCTGTGCGGCGCCTCGGCGTAGCCGCTGACGGCGACGTTGACCGTGTCTTTGGCCGCCGCCTCGAGCAGTTTCTCGGTCGCGGCCGGTCTCGCGGCGTCCTCCTCGCGCCGGCGCTCGGCGGCGCGGCGGGCGAACATGCGGCCGAACTGGTCGACGAGGACCGCGCCGGCGCCGAGCAGCGCCACCGTCGCCAGCCCTACCGTCGCCCTGTCCTCCTTCGCCACCCGTGGAAATGCCACGGGGCGAGCCTAGCGAGGAGTTACTTCTCCTCGCTGATGATCGTCTTGACGGCGGCGACGGTGCCGTCGGCGAGCTCGATCTCGACCATGAAGGTGCCGAGTTCGCGGATCGGCTGCTCGAGCCGGACCCGTTTTTTCTCGATCCGCAGGTCGCGCGCCTCGCGCAGGGCGTCGGTGATCTCCTTGGCGCCGACCGAGCCGAACAGCTTGCCGTCTTCGCCGGCGCGCTGATGGATCGTCAGCACCGTCTTCGAGAGCAGGCCGGCGGCCTCCGCTTCGCGCTCGGCGCGGGCCTGTTCGGCCCGTTCGATCGCTTCGTTGCGGCGCTGCGCTTCCTCCAGCGCGCCCGGCGTCGCCGGCTGCGCCAGCTTGCGCGGGATCAGGAAGTTGCGCAGGTAGCCGGGGGCGACCTCGACCGCCTGGCCGCGCTGGCCGAGCGACTCGACGTCCGCCAGCAGGATCGCCTGCGCCATCAGCGCTCTCCGACGTAGGGCAGCAGGGCGATTTCCCGCGCCCGTTTGACTGCGACCGAGAGCTGGCGCTGGTGCGCGCGGGAGAGGCCGGTGACCCGGCGCCCGCGCGTCTTCCCCTTGTCGGAGAGGAAGCGGCGCAGCAGGTTGAGGTCCTTGTAATCGACGGTGTCGGCGTTGACGCGCGTGTACTTGCGCGGGCGGGCGCGGTCGGCACCCCGCCGGCCGCGGCGACTTCCCTCTGAAGATGCGTCTCTAGTTCTAGGCATGCGACGCGGGATGGTACAGATCCCGCGCCGCCAGCCGCTTCGTGCCTATCAGAAGGGGATGTCGTCTTCGCTGCTGGCCGCCGCGGCAGCCGCTTCGAAGTCCGAGTTGTCGACCGGCACGTCGCTCTGCGGGGGCGTGTAGCCGCCGTTGCCGTTGCCGCCGCCCCCGGACCCGTCGCGCGAGCCGAGGAACTGGACGCTGTTGGCGATGATCTGGACCGCCTGGCGTTTGCCGCTGCCGTCTTTGGCCTCCCACTCGCGCCAGTCGAGGCGACCTTCGATCGCCACCGGCCGGCCTTTGGCGAGGTAGTTGGCGCAGTTCTCGCCCTGCGCGCCCCAGACGACGACGTCGAAGAAATTCGGCTTGTCGACCCACTGGCCGGACTGGTCTTTGCGCCGGCTGTTGACGGCGACGCGGAGGTCGCAGACGGCGGTGCCGCCGCCGGTATGCCGCAGCTCCGGATCCCGCGTCAGGTTCCCGGTGATGACCACGACGTTCACGTTCGAAGCTGCCAAAACACTCACTCCCTTGAAAATTTGTGGTTGGACCCCAGTCTAAGAGCGGGCGCGGCGCGACCTCGCCCCCTTGCCGGGGCCGGTTTCCGCAAAGAGCGGCGGCGGAGCGCTACTCGTCGGAGTCGCCGTAGGAGTCGCCGCGATCCTCGCGGCCACCGGCGGGGGCGCCGGTGCGCTCGCGCGGGCCGGGGGCGGCGACGGCCGGCGGCACGATCACGGGAGTCTCGGGATCGACTTTGAAGATGCGGAAGCGGAGGACGCCGTCGGCGATCTTCAGGTTGTGGTCGAGGGAGTCGAGCAGCTCGCTCGGCGCCTCGAACCGGAACCAGCGGTAGTCGGCCTCGGTGCGATGGTTGATCTCGTAGGCCATCTTGCGCAGGCCCCAGCTGTTCTCGTGTTTGAGCGAGCCCGCGCCCTCGATCTGGGTGCGCGCCTCGGCCGCCAGCGCGTCGCGCGCAGGGGCATCAAGTTGGGGGTCCAGCATCAGGACCAGCTCATATTCGCGTGGGGCTGCCAAAACGGCTGAGGACTATAGCGGCGAGCCGACGCCGGTGTCGGGCTCAGTGCGGCGCGAACTCCTCGGAGCCGTCACCGGGGGCCGGCGGAGCCGGGCTGGGAGCGGGTTCGACGGCGGGTGCCGGCGCGTATTCGAGCGGCGCCGGCGCGGTCTGCAACGGCGGCGGCGCGGCTTCGATCGGAGCGGGCGGCGTCGCTGCCGGCTGCCGCGTCGGCTTCGCCCGCCGCCGTGGATGCGCCCTGCGGTGCGGGTGCGGCACCGAGCTGATCACCCCCGGCGGCAGCGGCTCCCGAGCGCGTGGTTCCTTAGTTGCCCTAGGCGCGACAAAGGAACCACGGGACGGTTGGTCCGCGGCACGCTTGGGATCCCGTGGTTCCTTGGTTGCCCGCGGGGCGACAAACGAACCACGGGATTGGGCCGGGCGCGGCAGGCCGACATCGGCGCCGAGCGGCGGCGGTTCCGGCGCACGCAGCAGGGCCGGGGCGAGCTGCAGCGCCGCCAGCAGGCCGACGCCGGCGAGCCCCAGCTTCGCCGCCTGCCGCCACCGGATCCGCACTCCTCCCATTGCGGCCCAAGGTCGCGACTGCTGCCGTCTCTCCCCCGCGAGGGCCGGGCGCCCACGGTGAGGGCGTATCTCTTGCCGTCTCTCCTCACGGGGCAGGCGCCCGCCCGGCCTGGGAGGGGAGGCCGTGAGCGCTCACTTCTCCCCGGTATGCGGGGACAAATGCGCACTCACCGAGCGTCCCGCCACACCCCCGTTACTTGCCGAAGCGCCGCCGCGCCGCCTCGATGTCCGCCAGCTGGTCGTCGATCCAGTCGCCGGGGTTGCGGGAGAAGATGATCTCCTTCAGCCCTGCTGACCAGGCATGCCGCTGCTCGGCCGGCATCGTCAGTGCCCGGTAGATCGCGTCGGCCTGCTCCTGGATGTCGAAGGGGTTGACCGAGATTACGTAGTCCCAGAGCTCCTGGTGGGAGCCGGTGTTCTCCGACAGCATCAGCACCCCGTCGCGGGTATTGACCGCCGGCGCCTCCTTGGCGACCAGGTTCATCCCGTCGAAGATCGAGTTGACCATCAGCAGGTCGAAGTGCTTGTAGCGGGCGACCGCCTCGGGGAAGTTCTCGTAGATCTTGAGGTCGATCGGCATCCAGTCGGTGGTCCCGTGGCGGTGGTTGACGACGGCGACCAGCGCCTCGATCCGCTCCAGGTACTCGGCGTACTCGGGCACGTCCTGGCGCGAGGGCTGCAGGTGGGCGATGAAGGTGACCTCTTCGCGGAACTCGGGGTGCTGGGTGAGGAAGACGTCGAAGGCGGTGAAGCCGCGCAGGACGTTCTTCGAGAGGTCGGCGCGGTCGACGCGGATGATCAGGTATTTGCGGCGGCGCTCGAGCACCTCGCGCTCGGCTTCGGCGACCTCCGGCGAGGCGGCGGCCCGCTGCAGGCGCTCGGCGTCTATCCCCAGCGGGTAGGCGCGCGCCAGGGTGCGGCCGCCGGCGTGGCGGACCTCGCCGTTGGCGTAGTCGACCTCGGCTTCGATCAGTTCGTCGCAGCAGCGCAGGAAGTTGATGCAGTAGGCGACGGTGTGGAAGCCGATGATGTCGTTGGCGAGCAGGCCGTCGAAGATCGCCTCGCGGATCCGCGTCGGCAGCACCCGCCAGCTGTCGGGCTGGGACCAGGGGATGTGGACGAAGTGGTGGAGGAAGGCGTCGGGCCGCTGCTCGCGGATCATGCGCGGCGCCGTGTAGAGGTGGTAGTCGTGCAGCATCACCAGCGGGTTCTGCTCGCCCTCGATCTGGCTGACTACGGCTGCGGCGATGTCGCGGTTGACGACCTGGTAGCCGTAGTCCCAGGCGTCGCGCTCTTCCTGGCGGATGTCCGGCGCGTTGGAGAGGTCCCAGAGGTAGTGCTGGATGAACCAGAGGATCGGGTTGGCGATCACGTTGTAGAAGCGGTCGTAGGCGCGCGGGTCGCTGCCGACCAGGCAGACGCGGTAGTCGATCCCGTCCAGCGACAGCTCGACCGGCCCGCCGCGAGCCTCTTCGGAGACGACGACGTCCTCGTCGCTGATCGCCGAGGCGATCCAGATCGCGTCGCGGTGGCGGACGAGGCCGGAGAGGGCGGTGACGAGGCCGCCCCCGCCGCGCCGCAGCGTGCGCTCGCCCTGCTCGCCGCGCTCGAACTGAAGCGGCCCCCGATTCGAGACGATGATCAGGGGCGAGTCGCTCACGCGGCGAAGGTTAAGGCCTGCGTACCCGCGGGCGTCTCAGGTTTCGAGCTCGGTGAGCAGGCGCAGCCAGTCGCGCAGCAGGCGCGGTGAGAGGAACTCCTTGCGCGCGTGCTCCTTGCCGGCGCGGCCGAGGCTCTTGCCGAGCCCCGGGTTGTGCAGGATCTCCAGCGAGCGCTCGGCGCACTCCTCGGGCGAGTCGACGAGGAAGCCGCTGACGCCGTCCTCGATCTGCAGCGGGATGCCGCCGACGTTGCCGGCGACGGTCGGGCGGCCCTTCCACAGCGCCTCGGTCACGGTCAGGCCGAAGCCCTCGCGGATCGACTTCTGCAGGCAGACGTCGGACTGCGACTGGAAGGCGTTGACCTCGATCGCGCCGACGTTGTTGAGGTTGCTGAGGATCTTGATGTCGGGATCGTTGTCGGCGTATTCGTAGGTCTTCTGGAAGTACTCGCGGCCCTCGGGGTCGTCGCTCGCCATCGAGCCGACCATCGCCAGCTGCGCCTCGGGGATCTGCTCGGTCACCTGGCGGTAGGCGTCGATTACGCCGATCGGGTCCTTCCACGGATCGAAGCGCGAGACCTGGGTGATCAGCGGCCGGTCGACGTCGATCCCGAACTGGCGGCAGACGAAGGCGGCGTCCTCGGGCGAGAAGGCCATGTTCTTCGGCGAGAGCGGGTCGATCGCGGGCGGAATGATGTTGACCCCGTCGCGGGCGCCGTCCATGTCGGCGGGGACGTAGGTCGGCAGGTGCCAGACCGAGGCGTCGTACTCCTCGATCAGCGGCAGCAGCCGCTCGATCGGCGCCGGGTTGGGGGTCGAGAGGTCGATGTGGCAGCGCCAGATCCAGTTCTTGCCCTTGTCCAGGGCGCCGCGCCGCAGCCCGATCGGCTGCGGGTCGTGGACGATCACCGCGTCCCATTCGCCCTGCAGGCCGTCGGCGTTGATCTGGTTGAACTCGTCGAAGATCCGCCACTGCTCGTCGCTGAGCGTCTCCGGCGCGCCCTGCAGCGAGTTGTGCAGGAGCTTGGTCGCGTTGAAGAACTCCTCTTTGCCGAAGATCACGTGCCAGTGGGCGTCGAGCCCGATGTCGCGCATCAGCGGCACGATCGTGTAGAGGATCTCCGAGACGCCGCCGCCGAAAGCGGTGGCGCTGACGTGGAGCACGCGCTTGCCTTTGAGCGGCGCCGCCAGGGTGCGGATCTGCTCCGTCAGCTCCTTGCCGACTATGTGGGTGTAGTCGGTGAGCGTCTTCTGTCCGAGGGCGACTTCCTGAAGCAAGAGCGGAGTTCTACACGCCTTCGCGGCGCGGTGCGTATCAGCCTTCGGAAATCGAGTCCGGACGGGTCCCCAGCGTGACCTCGACGTCCTGCTTCTTGCCGTCGCGCAGGATCGTCACGTCGACCCTTTCGCCCGGCTTGCGGAAGGCGATGTAGCGGGCGAGATCGTCGGATTCGACGATGTCGTGACCGTCGACCTGGAGGATCACGTCGCCGCCGGTCCGGTATTCGCCGGCCTGGAAGGTGAGCGAGCCGGTGCCGCCCTTCAGCCCTGCCTTCTCGGCCGGGCCGCCGGAGACGACCTGGGCGATCAGGCCGCCGAAGGTGGTGTCGAGACCGAGCTTCTCGGCCAGCTGCGGGTAGAGCGGCTGGGTGGAGACGCCGATGTAGGCGTATTCGACGTCGCCGTCCTGCTCGAGCTGGGAGACCGAGTGGCGGATCGCCGTGACCGGGACGGCGAAGCCGACGCCGTCGTTGGCGCCGGAGCTGGTCTCGATCTGCTGGTTGATCCCGAGCACGCGGGCGTTGCCGTCGAGCAGCGGGCCGCCGGAGTTGCCGGGGTTGATCGAGGCGTCGGTCTGGATCGCGCCCTCGATCTGGAATTCGGTCAGCGACTTGACCGAGCGGTTGATCGCCGAGATCACGCCGACCGAGAGCGAGGACTGTTCGCCGAAGGGCGCACCGATCGCCGCCACCGGCTCGCCGACGACGATGTGATGGTCGTCGCCGAGCGCCAGCGGGTGCAGGTCGAGGCCGTCGGGCTTGACCTTGAGCAGGGCGACGTCGGCGAAGGGGTCGAAGCCGACGATTTCGGCCGGGACCACGTTGCGGTTCGGGAACTCGACGAAGACTTCTTCGGCGGGGGTGCGGGTGCCGGTCGATTCGTCGGTGACGACGTGGGCGTTGGTGATGATCTCGCCGTTGTCCTTGTAGACGAAGCCCGAGCCCTCGGCGGCGCCGGCGGCGGCGCTGAAGATCGAGCGGATCGTGACCACGCCGGGCAGGGCTTCGCGGTAGACCCGTGCCGGGTCGAAGCCGTCGGCCGCGGTCTCGACGATCACGGTCGGCTGTTCGCTGCGCGCCGCTTCCGTGCCGGCGGTGTCGCTCTGGGTGGCGGTCGAGCTGCTCGAGCCGCCGGAGCCACCGCAGCCGGCGAGGAGGGCGAGGCAGAGCAGCAGCGCCGTCAGCGCTGCAAGGCGCCTCACGTCCCCGACCCGGCGGCGAGCGGTACCGGTTGCGCCACGGCGGTGTCGCGAGCGGGGGGCAGGCCGAGGGTGAAGGCGGTGTATTTGCGGCTGGAGCTGATCGTGATCGCGCCGTCCATGCGTTGCGCCAGCTCGCGCGCGATCGCCAGCCCGAGTCCCGAGCCGCCGGCCGAGTCAGCGGTGTAGAAGCGCTCGAAGATCCGTCCCTGGACGCGCTGGGGGATGCCGGCCCCCTCGTCGGAGACGGTCAATTCAGCGCGGCGTTTGGCGGAAAACGTGTTCACGGTGACCTTCGTGCCCTCCGGCGTGTGGGTGAGGGCGTTGTCAAGCAGGATACGGATGATCTGCCGCACCCGATCGGGGTCGCCGCGGGCGATCGTCGGCTGCTCGGGGGTGCGCAGCTCCAGCCGCGACCCGTGCAGATCGGCGCGCGGGCCGAACTCGCGCGTGACCTCGCGGGCGAGGGCGCTGAGGTCGACGTTGCGGGGGTGGATGACGACGGCGCCGGCGTCGAGCTGGGAGAGGTCGAGCAGGTCGGCGGTCAGCTTCGTCAGGCGGTCGATCTGCTGGCGCATCGTGCGCACGAACTCGGCCCGCTCCTCGGGGCTCGGGTCCTCCTCTTCGAGCAGTTCGACGAAGCCGCCGAGGCTGAAGATCGGCGTGCGCAGCTCGTGCGAGGCGTTGGCGACGAACTGCTTGCGGGCGCTGTCGAGCTCCAGTAGGCGGCGCTGCATCTCGTTGAAGGTGCGGGCCAGCTGCCCGAGCTCGCCAACACCAATCGAGGCGACCGGGATCGTCGTCTCGAAGTTGCCGTCGGCGACTTTGCGGGCGGCGTCCTGGAGGCGACGGACGCTGCTGATTGCGAGGTAGGTCGAGTAGACGCCGAGCAGGGTCATCAGGGCCGCCGCGACGAGCGTGCCGACGACGATCTGGACTTTGACCGAGGAATTCCCGCTGCCGGCGCCGCCGATCGTGATTACCGAGAGGTAGACGACAAGGCCCGTGCCGAGGCTGATGACGACCGCCGTGCGCGTGTAGTGGCTGCCGAGGTACCTGAGTTTGAAGCGGCGCACCGCGGGCCTACTCCCGGAAGCGGTAGCCGACCCCGCGCACGGTGAAGAGGTAGTCGGGCTCCTTCGGGTCGTGCTCGAGCTTCTCGCGCAGGTGGCGGATGTGGACGTCGACGGTGCGCGGGTCGCGGTACTCGGAGTCCCCCCAGACGTGCTCGAGCAGCGTCTCGCGGGTGAGCACGCGGCCGGGCGAGCGGGCGAGGGCGCCGAGGATCTCGAACTCGACGTAGGTCACCTTGATCTCGTCCTCGCGCAGGGTGACCATGCGGCGGCCGAAGTCGATCGTCAGCCCGTCGCTCTCGATCGTCTCCTCCTCCTGGGTCTCGGCTCCCATCCGCGAGCGCCGCAGGGCGGCTTTGACGCGGCTGCGGAACTCGCGCATAGAGAAGGGCTTGGTGATGTAGTCGTCGGCGCCGACCTCGAGGCCGGCGACCTTGTCGGTCTCGCTCCCTTTCGCGGTCAGCATGATGATCGGCACCTGGCTGCGCGAGCGCAGCCGGCGGCAGACCTCGACCCCGTCGAGGCGGGGCAGCATCAGGTCGAGGATGACGAGATCGAAGCGGCCTTCTTCGAAGCGCCGCAGCGCCTCGCCGCCGTCGAGGGCGGACGTGACGTGGTAGCCGTCCTTGCGCAGGGGATAGCTGAGGAGCGTCTGTATTGACTGCTCGTCGTCGACGAGAAGGATGCGGGCCGACCCATTAGCCACGAAACAAGGGTAAATGCTGCGCAAAATCGCAAAGTCCGAGCACCGGAATGGGAACTTGGACGTATGTGCTAATACCGAGAACTAATGATCTCCGGTGGGGCGCCGATAATGGAGGCGATGCAGGCACAGGAACTAAAAACCCTGGTCGACTCCGGTCTCTACAAGCCGGACCCCTCGCTGATCGCCGACGCGATGCTGAGTCGTCGCGGGGTGCGCGAGCTGCTCAACCCGAGCGAGCCGCGCATCAGTCCTCGAGCTGGTCGAACCCGACCGCCTTCAGCAGCCCCCCGCCAGGCAGCCTGAGCTCGACACCCGAGCCCGCCAGGACCCCGCCGATCGGGGTCAGCGTCGCCTCTGCCGCCTCCCCTATCGCGATCGTCGCCTCGCCCAGCCGGGTTGCGGGGATCGCCGCCAGCAGCTCGTAGTCCTCGCCGCCGGAGGCGGCCAGCTCGAGCGGATCGCGGCCGGCCGCGGCGGCGACCTCGGCCACCCCTTTCGCCAGCGGCAGCGCCCCCGCTTCGATCGCCAGCGCGACGCCGCTCGCCTCCGCGATGTGCCCGGCGTCGCCGCCGAGGCCGTCGCTGAGGTCGATCATCGCGTGGGCGCCGGCGCGGGCCAGGGCGCGGCCGCTGCGCAGCCGCGGGCGCGGCTGCAGCTGGCGGCGGCGCAGGCGCTCGGCGGTCTCGGCCCCGACCGCGGCTGCCAGCTCGGGCCGCTCGAGGAGGAGCAGCCCGGCGGCGGCGGCGCCGAGCTCTCCGGTCAGGACCAGGGCGTCGCCGGGGACGGCGCCGGCGCGGCTGACGAACTGCTCGGCGGATTCCGCGTGGCCGACGACGGTGACGGCAAGGGTCAGCGCCGGCGCCCGCGTGACGTCGCCGCCGGCGAGGGTGGTGCCGGTTTCGCCGGCGACCGCGAGCACCCCGTCGAGCAGGGCCAGGAACTCGTCTTCGCCGAGGTCGGCGGGGACGCCGACGACGACGTAGGCCTCGCCCGCCTCGGCGCCCATCGCCGCCAGGTCGGAGAGGGCGGCGGCGAGGGCCTTGGCGCCGATCTGGGCCGGCTCGGCCTCGGCGCGGCGGAAGTGGACGCCGTCGACGACGGCGTCGACCGAGGTTGCCGTGGCGCCGCCGGGGACGGTGACGGCGGCGTCGTCGCCGCTGCCGATTCGCACCCGCGGCCCGGACGCGGGTAGGCGCTCACGTAGCTTCGCCAGTAGCTCGAACTCGCCCACGCGGTGAATATCTCAGACCTCTTCGGTCGCCGACCGCAACCGGTCGGCTCTGCTTGCGTCATTAAGGTGCGGATGGACGTGGCGGGCCGCCAACCACTTCTGCATCGAATCGGCGAAGCCGGCGCGCGGGTTGGCTCGAAGCCGCCGCGGAGCAAGCGGCTTCGCCTGGCACTGCAGATCGGGCTCGCCGTCGTCGTCTTCGGCTTCCTCGTCCTCACGGTCATCAACCAGTGGTCGGAGATCAAGAGCGAAGGCGTCCACTTCCACGTCGGCTGGCTGATCCCGGCGCTGGCCGTGCTGCCGGCCTTCTTCGTCATCAGCGCCTTCGGCTGGGACCTGATCCTGCGTTCGCTCGGCTACCGGATCGGGTTCGGCCAGGCACAGGTCGCCTGGGGGCAGCCGCTGCTCGCGCGCTACGTCCCCGGCAGCGTCCTCTACGTGCTGGGCCGGATCCTGCTCTCCGAGCGGGCCGGGGTGCCGCGCCGGATCACGCTCGCCTCGATCGTCTACGAACAGGCGATCTCGGCGACCTCGGCGGTCGTCGTCGCCTCCTACTTCGTGATCAACCACCCCGACCTCGAAGGGCAGCCCTGGCGCTGGGCGGTGCTGCTGCTGATCCCGATCGCGTTCGTGATGCTCCACCCGCGGGTCTTCGGTCCGCTCTCGGCCAAGTTGCTCGCCGCCTTCGGCCGCGAGCCGCTGCCGGCGGTGATGCGGCTGCGCGACGTGATCGGGCTGATCGTCGTCTATTCGCTGAACTGGCTGGTGGTCGCCTTCGGCCTCTACTTCGTCGCTCGCTCGGTCACCTTCATCTCCTTCGACGACCTGCTGCTGGTCGGCTCGGCGCAGGCGATCGGGTACTTCGCGGCGCTGGTGACGCTGGTCGCGCCGGCCGGGCTCGGCATCCGCGACGCGGCCTTCGCCTGGGCGATGAAGGAGGCGCTGCCGGGCCGCAGCTTCGCCGTCGGCTCGCTGATCGCGATCGTCGTGCGCGGTGTGATGACCGTCGCCGAACTGCTCTACGTCGGCGCGGTCACGGCGATCGGCCGCCGCCAGGGGTGGAGCGTCGCCACCGGGATCCTCCGTCCCTCCCCCGAGGAGGCTGAGGAGGAGCCGGAGAAGCTCCACACGCCGGAAATCCTCTGAGGCCCGGGCGTGCTCGCCCGGGTTGGGGGCGATGAAGGCTAGCCCTCAGAGGGGGATGCGGGCGCCGAGCTGGTAGGCGGTCAGCGCCAGGGTGAGCAGCGCCAGCGGGCGGTCGCGGGCGACGGCGGCAAGGGGCAGCGGCCAGACCAGGTACCAGGGGAGGAGCCAGGAGGTGGCGAGGAGGAGGCCGAAGCCGGCCCAGCCGGCGGCCCGGACCCAGTCCCCGCCGCGCCAGGTCCAGGCGAGCAGGCCGGCGAGGGCGAGGGCGTAGAGGACGAGGGCGGCGGCGCGGACGGGGTCGGAGTCGAGGCCGGCGAGGCGGGCAAAGGTGACCGGGATGCTCATGTAGCTGGTCCGGTCCTGGTTTTCCCCGGCCAGCCCAAAGGCGTGCGTCCAGTCCCAGCCGAAGGCAAGCTGCGCCGCGACCCCAACCACCGCCGCCGCCAGGACTCCCCCCACCACAAACCGCACGACGGGACGCCCGCCGACGGGCCGATTTCGGGTGATAGTCACCCGATCTTCAATATCCGTGGCAAAATCATCGGAATATAAATGGCAGTGGGAGTCTATGATGGGTGGAGGCATGAAGTGAATAGTGAATGGTCAATGAATACGTGAGAGGTGAAACGATAGACGTGAGAGGTGAAAACTAAATTATTTCACATCTATCGTTTCACTTTTCACTTCACGAATACATCCTTTTCTGCAAAAATTATCGAACAGGTTTTGATACAATTTTTCATACTGCGGAACTATTCTTGTGATGTCAAATTTCTCAGCCTGTTGTCTTGCTTTTTCTTTAAATCGCTGAAATGTATTTTCATCTTTGAGGATATCGATCGCATAGTTTGCCATTTGCTCTATATTGCCCACATCACCCATATAACCATTTTCGCCGGGAATGATTATTTCAGGCAAACCGCCAACATTAGTTGATACTACCGGCGCACCGCCTGCCATAGCTTCGAGTGCTGATAAGCCAAAGCTTTCGTATTCTGAAGGCAGTAAAAACAAGTCTGCTATGGCAAAAATCTCTTCCATATCCTGTTGCTTGCCCACAAATCGTATTTCGTTCATTAAGTTCAGTTCCCGCGCTAATTCTTCTGCCATCGGTCTTTCCGGGCCATCACCTACCAATAATAGTTTTGAATGAATTTTATCATTGAGTTTTTTAAAGATGTAAACTACATCCTGTATGCGTTTTATTTTTCTGAAGTTGGATGCATGCAGTATAATTCTCTCGTTGTTCGGTGCAATTACTTTTCTGAAAGCATCAATTGGTTTTTTACTGAAGCGGCGCACATCGACAAAGTTGTGGATCACTTCAATTTCCTTTTCAATATCAAAGATTTTGTATGTTTCCTGTTTCAGATTTTCGGAAACTGCGGTTATTGCATCGCTTTGATTGATGGAAAAAGCAACAACAGGCGCATAAGTTTTATCTCTGCCCACGAGTGTAATATCAGTGCCATGCAAAGTGGTGATGATGGGAACATACTGATTTTCTTTCTCCAGAATTTTTTTAGCCATATATGCTGAAGAAGCGTGTGGTATAGCATAATGCACATGGAGGAGATCAATCTTATTATTCTTTACCACATCAACCAGTGTGCTCGATAATGCTGATTCGTAAGGTGGATAATCGAACAGCGGGTAAGTGGGCACACGAACTTCGTGATATAAAATATTTGCCCTGAAGCCTGTAAGCCTTACTGGCTGCTGATATGTAATAAAATGAACAGTATGTTCTTTTTCGGCTAAAGCTTTTCCTAATTCTGTTGCCAAAACCCCGCTGCCACCAAAAGTTGGGTAGCAAACTATACCTATATTCATACGATTGTTTATTTATAGATTTGCAAAGATAAATATTAAAAAAATGGTGCAACCAGCTTAATATATTATCCTTCTACTAATAGTTCTTTGGCTGAACCTTAGTTCAGTAACATTTATTAACTTGAATCTCAAATCAAACTTATGAGAAAGTTCTTCAGGATATTTCTGCTCATCGTGGTTGCTTTTTTAATCGGGTTTATATATTTCCGGTATTATTTTGTGTTTGGCAAAGGCGTAAAATCAGGCGAATTGAATTATTGCGTTGAAAAGGGTTATATATTTAAAACCTACGAGGGAAAGCTTATACAATCGGGTATAAGATCTCTTTCACCCAATACCATACAATCTTACGACTTTGAATTTTCTGTTGACAACGAAAAGGTAGCGCAAACACTGATGGCAAACTCAGGAAAGATTTTTGATCTTCATTATAAAGAATTTAAAGGCGCATTACCATGGCGCGGGTTTAGTAAATATGTGGTGGATAGTATTGTGGCGATAAAAGATCCGGGAACTGGGAATATTGTGAGGTGAATGGCAATGGTGAATCGTGAAAAGTGAGACGATAGACGTCAGACGTGAAAGGTGAAATGAGCATAAACTACAAATCATAAACCTCTAACTGCTACTCAACAAAAATATTGCTGGCTTTTTATTGATGTCTACAGCTTCTTTTCTCCAATCTGCTATAATCTTTGTTTTTATATATTCGGCTGGTGACGTAATAGATGCCGCTATACATAATCTCGTTGCGGCATTGCATGTTTTGAGTATTGCATCCAGCATTTGATTATTACGATACGGTGTTTCTATAAAAATTTGTGTACAATTGGTTTTCACCGCCTCAGCTTCAAGGGCTTTAAGCGCTTTAATGCGTTCATGATTTTCAACCGGGAGGTAACCCACAAATTTAAAAAGCTGTCCATTCATGCCACTTGCCATCAGTGCCAGAATAATTGAATTGGGACCCACGAATGGCTTTACGGTTATACTTTGCTGTTGTGCTGCATCTACCAATATCTGTCCGGGATCGGCTATACCCGGGCAACCCGCTTCGCTTATAATACCTGCATTCTTTCCATTATTTAAAGCCGAAAGAAACATTGCTCTTACGGTTCCTTCGGCTTTGTGTATGGCATGCCATTCGTAATTATCAATCACCATTTCCTTCCACATGCTTTTTAAAAATCTTCTCGCAGTTCTTTCATTCTCTACAAAAAAAACGTCACACTGTTTAACCGCATTCAAAATGTAAGATGGAATGGTATCTAACGCATTTTCTTCAATAACTGTGGGAATCAAATAAACACTTCCCTTTGCTTTATCGCTCATAATAATCGCTTAAAGTGATTAAAACTGCAATAAAGATAAATGAAGGAGTGTTATTTCTCTTTTTGTGGATACAAACTCAACGTGGCAGCCACCACAGCATAAGCCGGAGCCAGCACCCAACCTACTATTATTATGGTATGCATAAGATAAAATACAAGTCCGTTGCCTATAGCGAGCCCGCGGTGTTTTCCTATAAACTCCATGCTTTGCGAGGGAGAAAGCTTTTGCCTTTCGCAACTATAATCAAGCATTGAAAATCCATAATAATAACATTCTACAAAAAGTGCGAGCATGGGCGTTATCCAGCCTACCACAGGTATAAACGAAATAATTAAAATAGATATGGCATATACGGTTTGCCACAATGCATTTCTTAATGCGAGTTTAACACCACGGCTGATATCCTTCATCAATTGAGCAAAGCTGAAAGGATACTCTTTTCCTTCTATAATAGACTCCGTTTTTTCGCTGAGATATCCGAATACCGGCGA
>JBEHWY010000022.1:0-31101 GCA_048498975.1 Actinomycetota bacterium
AGCATCAGGATCCGCGCCTCGGCCTGGGCCTCGGCGGAGAGCGGCACGTGGACCGCCATCTGGTCGCCGTCGAAGTCGGCGTTGAAGGCGTGGCAGACCAGGGGGTGAACCTGGATCGCCTTGCCCTCGACCAGAACCGGTTCGAAGGCCTGGATGCCGAGACGGTGCAGCGTCGGCGCCCGGTTGAGGAGCACGGGGTGTTCGTGGATGACTTCCTCGAGCACGTCCCAGACCTCGGGGATCATCGACTCGACCATCTTCTTCGCCGCCTTGATGTTCTGGACGGCTTTGCGCTCGACGAGCTGGGCCATGATGAACGGCTTGAACAGCTCGAGCGCCATCAGCTTCGGCAGGCCGCACTGGTGCAACCGCAGGCTCGGGCCGGAGACGATCACCGAGCGGCCGGAGTAGTCGACGCGCTTACCGAGCAGGTTCTGCCGGAAGCGGCCCTGCTTGCCCTTGAGCATGTCCGAGAGCGACTTCAGGGGACGGTTGCCGGGGCCCGTGACCGGGCGACCGCGACGGCCGTTGTCGAACAGCGCGTCGACCGCCTCCTGCAGCATCCGCTTCTCGTTGTTGACGATGATCTCGGGCGCGCCGAGGTCGAGCAGCCTTTTCAGCCGGTTGTTGCGGTTGATCACCCGGCGGTAGAGGTCGTTCAGATCCGAGGTCGCGAAGCGGCCACCGTCGAGCTGGACCATCGGCCGCAGCTCCGGCGGAATCACCGGCACCGCGTCGAGGATCATCCAGTCGGGCTGGTTCTCGGAGTGCAGGAAGGCGGAGGCGACTTTCAGTCGCTTCACCGCGCGGGCCTGTTTCTGGCCTTTGGAGCTGTTGATGATCTGCTCCAGTTCCTCGCAGTCGGCCGCCAGGTCGACCTGTTCGAGCAGGTCGCGCACCGCTTCGGCGCCCATGCCGCCGCGGAAGTACTCGCCCCAGCCGAACGGGGAGCCGAAGCGGTCCTTGAGCTCACGGAAGACCGTCTCGTCGTTGATGACGTCCTTCGGCTTCATCTCGGTGAAGATCTTCCAGACTTCACCCATCCGCTCGATCGCCTCTTCGAGGTAGGCGTCGGTGTCGGCGATCTCGGCCTCGAACTGTTTGCGCAGTTCTTTGGCCATTTTCGCGCGGTCCTCGTCTTTGAGCTTGCGCAGCTGGGTCGCCGTCAGTTTCAGCGAATCGGCCCAGATGTGGTCTTCGTCGTCGAATTTGTCCTGGGTGCCGTCCTCGAGGTACTGGAGGCGCCGCTCGAGCGACTCGTTCAGCTCCTGGGTCCGTTTCTGCCGTTCCGCCTCGTAGGCGTCGGTGACTTTTTTGACCTCTTTCTCGAGTTTGCCGACGTCTTTGTCACGGGCCTCCTCGTCGACCCAGGTGACCATCGACGCAGCAAAGTAGAGGACCTTCTCGAGCTCTTTCGGAGCCATGTCGATCAGGTAGCCGATCCGGCTGGGCACGCCCTTGAAGAACCAGATGTGCGAGACCGGCGAGGCGAGGTCGACGTGCCCCATCCGCTCACGGCGGACCTTGGAACGCGTCACCTCGACGCCGCAGCGCTCGCAGACGATGCCCTTGTAGCGGACCCGCTTGTACTTGCCGCAGTAGCACTCCCAGTCCTTGGTCGGACCGAAGATGCGCTCGCAGAAGAGCCCGTCTTTCTCGGGCTTCAGCGTCCGGTAGTTGATCGTCTCGGGCTTGGTGACCTCGCCCCAACTCCAGGAGCGGATCTTCTTCGAGGACGCGAGCCCGATCTCGATCGCGTCGAAATTGTTGATGTCGATCATCAGTCCTCCACCTCGGCCGGCGTGGCTTCCTCAACCTCGTCGGCGCTCTCACCATCAGTTCCGCCCTCGCCCTCGGCGACAACCTGCTCCTCTTGCTCGTCGGCCGCTCCGTTGGAGGAGTCGGCGCGCACGCCGGTCAGGTCCATGCCGAGCTCCTCGGCCGCTTTCAGCAGGTCGTCCTCCTCGTCGGAGATCTCCACGTCGGAGCCCTCGGAGACGACGTTGGCGTCGAGCGAGAGGCTCTGGATCTCCTTCAGCAGGACTTTGAAGGACTCGGGGATCGAGGGCTCGGGGATGTTCTCGCCCTTGACGATCGCCTCGTAGGCCTTGACCCGTCCGACCGTGTCGTCGGACTTCACGGTCAGCATCTCCTGCAGCGTGTAGGCAGCGCCGTAGGCCTCCAGGGCCCAGACCTCCATCTCGCCGAAGCGCTGACCGCCGAACTGCGCCTTGCCGCCCAGCGGCTGCTGGGTGACGAGCGAGTACGGACCGGTCGAGCGAGCGTGGATCTTGTCGTCGACCAGGTGCAGCAGCTTGAGGATGTACATGTAGCCGACCGTCACTTTGCCCTCGTACGGCTCGCCGGTGCGGCCGTTGTAGAGCTGAGCGGTGCCGGAGGCGCGGGCGCCCGCACGGGCGCTCTCGTCGATCCCGAGGTCGATGCCGCGCTCCTCGTTCTCCTTCTGCCAGGAGACCAGGGCCTCGTCGACATCCTCGACGGTGGCACCGTCGAAGACCTGCGTCGCGACGTAGACGCGGCCGTCGCCCTGCGGCGAGTGGGCCTGCTTGTAGGCCTCGGAGCCGTCGTCGTACCAGCCGTTCGCCGCGACCCACCCGAGGTGGGTCTCGAGGATCTGGCCGATGTTCATCCGGCTCGGCACGCCGAGCGGGTTGAGGATGACGTCGACGGGCGTGCCGTCGGCGAGGTGGGGCATGTCCTCCTCGGGCACGATCTTCGAGATCACACCCTTGTTCCCGTGACGGCCCGCGAGCTTGTCGCCCTCGGCGATCTTGCGCTTGGTCGCGACGTAGACGCGAACCAGGTCGTTGACGCCGGGCGGCAGGTCGTCGCCGTCGTCGCGGCTGAAGGTGAGGACGTCGATGACGACGCCACCCTCGCCGTGCGGGACTTTCAGCGAGGTGTCGCGGACCTCGCGCGCCTTCTCCTTGAAGATCGCGCGGATCAGCTTCTCCTCGGCGGTCAGCTCGGTCTCGCCCTTCGGCGTCACCTTGCCGACCAGCAGGTCGCCCGACTGCACCTCGGCGCCGACGCGGACGATGCCGCGCTCGTCGAGGTTGCGCAGGCTCTCCTCGGAACGGTTGGGGATGTCGCGGGTGATCTCCTCGTCGCCGAGCTTGGTCGTGCGGGCGTCGATCTCGTACTCCTCGATGTGGATCGAGGTGAGTTCGTCGTCCTTGACCAGGCGCTCGGAGAGGATGATCGCGTCCTCGAAGTTGTAGCCCTCCCAGGACATGAAGGCGACCAGGCAGTTCTTGCCGAGGGCGATCTCACCGCCGCCGGTGGAGGAGCCGTCGGCGAGCACGTCGCCCTCCTTCACCTGCGCACCCGTGTCGACGATCGGGCGCTGGTGGATGATCGTCCCCTGGTTGGAGCGCATGAACTTGTGCAGCGGGTACTCGTCGCTGCCGGCGGAGCCGGTGACGACGATGCGGTCGGCGTCGACGTGGCTGACTTCGCCCGCGTTCTTGGCGAGGACGACGTCGCCGGTGTCGACCGCGGCACGGCGCTCCATGCCGGTCCCGATCAGCGGCGGGTCCGGTTTGAGCAGCGGCACCGCCTGCCTCTGCATGTTCGAGCCCATCAGCGCCCGGTTGGCGTCGTCGTGCTCGAGGAAGGGGATCAGCGAGGTCGCCACCGACCAGATCTGCGACGGCGAGACGTCCATCAGGTGGACTTCCTTGGGAGTCGCGGTCGCGTACTCCTGCTCGCCGGCGCGGACGAGGACCTGCGGGCCTTTCAGCTTGCCGGTCTTCTCGTCGAACTCCGAGTTCGCCTGGGCGATGACTTTGTCCTCCTCCTGGGTCGCATCCAGGTGGACGATCGTGTCGCTGACGACGCCGTCTTCGACCAGCCGGTACGGGGTCGTGACGAAGCCGTGCTCGGAGACCTCGGCGTAGGAGGCGAGCGAGCCGATCAGGCCGATGTTCGGACCCTCCGGGGTCTCGATCGGGCACATCCGGCCGTAGTGGGTCGGGTGCACGTCGCGGACCTCGATCGGGGCGCGCTCACGGGTCAGACCGCCGGCGCCCAGCGCCGAGAGCCGGCGCCGGTGCGTGAGCCCGGCGAGGCTGTTGGTCTGGTCCATGAACTGCGACAGCTGCGAGGAGCCGAAGAACTCTTTCATCGCCGCCACGACCGGGCGGATGTTGATGATCGTCTGCGGCGTGATCGCATCCGCGTCCTCGGTGGTGAGGCGCTCGCGGACGACGCGCTCCATCCGGTAGAGCCCGATCCGGAACGCCTCCTGGATCAGCTCGCCGACGGTGCGCAGACGGCGGTTGCCGAAGTGCTCGTACTCGTCGAGGTGCTCGTAGACCGCCTCGCGCGGGTAGGTGATCGCCTCCGCGGCATAGTCTTTGATCGGGTTCTCCTCGTCGACCTCCTCGGGGATCCCGAGCAGCTTCGGCAGGGAGACGAGCTCCTTGACCAAAGCGATGATGTCGTCGTGGGTGAGGACCCGCGTCTCGAGGTCGATGTCGAGGTCGAGGCGGGCGTTGAGCTTGTAGCGCCCGACCCGGGTCAGGTCGTACCGCTTGGGGTCGAAGAAGAGCTGCTCGAGCAGGCCGCGGGCGGCGTCGACCGAGGGCGGCTCGCCCGGACGCTGCTTTTTGAAGAGCTCGATCAGGGCGCCCTCTTCGGTGCGGGTCGGCTCGGTGTCGGACTCGATCGTGTGCCGGATGTAGATCGAGTTGTCGAACATGTCCAGCAGCTGCTGGTCCTCGACGTAGCCCATCGCGCGCAGCAGGACCGTGACCGGGAGTTTCCGCTTACGGTCGATGCGGACGAAGACTTTGCCTTTTTTGTCGACTTCGAGCTCCAGCCAGGAGCCCCGGGCCGGCATCAGGTTGGCGATGAAGACCTGCTTTTCGGGGTCCTTCGGCGCCATCACGTAGGCACCCGGGGAACGGACCAGCTGCGTGACGACCACGCGCTCGGTGCCGTTGATGATGAAGGTCCCGCGCTCGGTCATCCACGGGAAGTCGCCCATGAAGACGGCCTGCTCACGGATCTCGCCGGTCTCCTTGTTCTGGAAGGCGACGGTCGCCGTCAGCGGGCGCGAGTAGGTCATGTCCTTCTCGCGGCACTCCTCGATCGAGTGCGGCGGCTCCTCGAACTGGAACTTGCCGAAGACGATCTGCAGGTTCCCCGTGTAGTCCTCGATCGGGGATATGTCATCGATAGTCTCTCGGAGCCCACCGTTCTCCGGGTCCGTCAGTTCCTCGAAGGAACGACGCTGGATATCGATCAGGTGTGGTACTTCAAGCGGGTTCTCTAGGCGGGAAAAGCTCCTACGGGTTACTGGGGCAGCGTTGGAACGTGCCAAAGTCGGCGACTCCTCGGGCGGTCAGAGGGACGTAATAAAGCGCAAATATGGGCAGGGGAACTTCAAAAGGCGCGCGACCGCGAAAAATAACACACGACCGCGCTCGGCTTCAAGGTTGGCTCCCCAGCTGGGTTTGCGGGGAGCAGGCGCGGAGCTCTATTTGAGCTCGACGGTCGCGCCGGCCTCCTCGAGTTCCGTTTTGATCTTCTCCGCTTCGTCGCGCTCGACGCCCTCTTTGACGGGGCCCGGAGCAGCGTCGACGAGGGCCTTGGCCTCTTTCAGGCCGAGTCCGGTGGCCGCGCGCACGACCTTGATCACCGGCACTTTCTGCCCACCGACCTCGGACAGCACGATGTCGACCGTCGAGGACTCTTCCTCGCCGCCGCCGCCATCGCCGCCGGCCGCAGCCGCAGCCGGAGCAGCCGCCGCCACCGCGGTCGCGGAGACGCCGAACTCCTCCTCGAGCGCTTTGATCCGCTCGGAGAGCTCCAGGACGGAGATGCCTTTCAGCTCCTCGATCCAGTCCTCAGTCGAAATCTTGGTTGCCATCTGGTCCTACCCCTCTTCCTCGTTTGAATCTTCTTCTGAAGTGTCTTCCTCGGCGGCCGGAGCCTCCTCCGCGGCGGGCTCCTCTGCTGAAGCTTGCGGCTCCTCGGCGGGAGCCTCGTCGGCCGGAGCTGCCTCCTCGGCGGGGGCTGCCTCCTCGGCGGGTGCCTCCTCGGCGGGCGCGGCGGCCGGGGCCTCGCCACTGACGAGACCTTTCTCGGCGATCTGCCCGAGCTGCAGGGCGAGGCCCTGGATCAGCGAGCCGAGGCCGCGGACCAGGCCGGTCAGCGGGCTGGCGACGATGCCGGCGAACTGGCCGTTGAGGACGTCGCGCGAAGGCAGTTTGGCGATCGATTTGAAGGCCGCGTCGTCGAGCACGGTGGCTTCCATGAAGCCGCCCTTGTAGGTCAGGACCTCGTGCTCTTTGTTGAAGCTGGTGATCGCCTTCGCCGCCTGGGCGGTGTCGCCGCGGACGAAGGTCAGCGCGGTCGGGCCCTGCAGCAGCTCGGCGAGACGTTCCTCGCCAGCTTTCTCGGCGGCGAGTTTGGTCAGGCGGTTCTTGACGACGGTGAAGCTGGCGTCGGCCTCGCGCAGTTTGGAGCGCAGCTCGGCTGCCTGGGAAACGCTGATGCCGCGGTAATCGACAGCGAAGATCGCCTCAGATGCCTCGATCTGGGCGGCGATCTCTTGGATGGTTGCTGACTTTTCTTCGCGGTTCATCGTCTTACCTGCACCGGGCTTACGGACTCAGCCCGCCGGTGGTCTCCGGTTAGCGGCGACGCAGTGTAGAGAATCTCAGGCTGCGGCGGGCTCCGGCTCTGCCTCGGGGGCGGCGGCTACCGCATCGCGCTCGGCCGACTTGGTCGTGTCGACGCGGACGCCGGGACCCATCGTGCTCGACAGCGTGCAGGAGACGATGTATTTGCCCTTCGACGAGGACGGCTTGGCGCGGACGATCTCGTCGAGCACGGCGGTGTAGTTGTCGAGCAGTTTGTCGGCGTCGAAGCTGGCCTTGCCGATCGCCATGTGGATGATCGCCTGGCGGTCGGTGCGGTATTCGACTTTGCCGGCCTTGGAGTCGGTGACGGCTTTCTCGACCTCATCGGTGACGGTGCCGACTTTGGGGTTCGGCATCAGGCCCTGCGGGCCGAGCACGCGACCGAGCTGGCCGACGGCTTTCATCATCTCGGGAGTCGAGATCGCGACGTCGAAGTCGGTCCAGCCATCCTGGACTTTCTCGACCAGGTCCTGGCCGCCGACGAAGTCCGCACCGGCCGCCTCGGCGTCGCGCGCCTGCTGGCCCTGGGCGAAGACGGCGACCTTGACGTCTTTGCCGAGGCCGTGGGGCAGCGCCAGGGTGCCGCGCAGCTGCTCGTCGGCGTGGCGGACGTTGACCCCGAGCAGCAGGTGCACCTCGACGGTCTCGTCGAACTTGGCGCTGGCGGTCTGCTTGACGAGGTCGATCGCTTCCGCCGCCGGGTAGGCGCGGTCGCGGTCGATCTTGGCGTACTGCTCGCGGTATCGCTTGCCGTGGGCCACGGGAAATCTCCTATTTGACGTCGACGCCCATCGAGCGGGCGGTGCCGGCGATGATCTTCGAGGCGGCGTCGATGTCGTTGGCGTTGAGGTCGGGCATCTTGCGCTCGGCGATCGCCCGGATCTGGTCCTGGGTGATCGTCCCCACTTTGTTGACGTGGGGCTCGCCGGAGCCCTTCGGAATTTTGATCGCTTCCTTGATCAGGACCGCGGCCGGGGGCGTCTTGGTGATGAAGGTGAACGAGCGGTCCTCGTAGACCGTGATCTCGACCGGGATGATCGTCCCGCCTTCGCCCTGCGTCTGCGCGTTGAACGCTTTGCAGAAGTCCATGATGTTGACGCCGTGCTGACCGAGCGCGGGACCGACCGGCGGCGCCGGGTTGGCGTTGCCAGCCTGGATCTGGAGCTTGATGAGGGTGAGGACTTTCTTCGCCATGAGGGTTGCGCAGAGTAGCGGTTTGCGGGCCGAGACCTAGATCTTCTTCACTTGGTCGTAGCCGACCTCGACCGGCGTCTCGCGGCCGAAGATGGAAACCAGGACCTTGAGTTTGGCCGCGTCCTCGTTGATCTCGGCGATCTCGCCGGAGAAATCGGAGAGCGGGCCGGAGATGACTTTGACCGATTCGCCGATCGAGAACTGCGCCTGGGTGCGGGGCCGCTCGGCGGTCTCGCGGTGGAGCAGGCGGTCGACCTCGGGTTTGGAGAGCGGCACCGGTTTGTTGCGGGCGCCGACGAACCCGGTGACGCCGGGGGTGTTCTTGACCAGGCCCCAGGCGTCGTCGGTCATCTCCATGTTGACGAGGACGTAGCCGGGCATCGTCCGTTTCTCGGACTGCACTTTCTGGCCGTCCTTCATCTCGGAGACCTGTTCGGTGGGGACGACGACCTGCCGCACGTTGCGGTTCTGGCTCATCGTCTGCACCCGGTGCTCGAGGTTGTGCTTGACCTTGTTCTCGTGCCCGGAATAGGTATTGATCACGTACCAGCGATACATCTGCTTTGCGAAGCCTTTGCTTTTGAGGATCCCGTAGCTACAGGATCTGCTTGATGAGTTCCTTGAAGACGAAGTCGAGCGCGCCGAGGTAGATCGCCGCCACGGCAACGAAGAGGATCGTGACAGCCGTCGCCTGGATCAGCGTCTCGCGGTCGGGCCACTGGACTTTCTTCAGCTCGGCCCAGCAGGAAATCAGGAAACCGATGACGCCGCCGCGCTGAGCGCGTTCTGCTTTCGCCTGTTTCTGTTTTTTCTCTAGCTGCTGTGCCTCGCGGCGGCGGCGCTCGGCGAGCTGCCGTTTCTCCGCTTCCTTTTGAGCCTTGGCTTCCGCCCGGCGCTCAGCGCGCGAAATCTTCGGCGCATCCGGGGTTTCGAGATCGGCTTCGGGAGCGCCGGCGGCGATCCCGGCCTCGACCGCCTCGATCTCGGCGATGTCGCCCGAGACCGGTACCTGCGTGTCGTGCTGAGCGCGCGAGGTACTGTCGCGCTCGCCGTCGGAGCGGCGGCGCTCTTCAGCTTCCCGAGCCCGGCGCTCGGCCTTCCGCTGTGCGCGGGTTTTGGCCATGGCCGGTTACCGCGTCTCCTTGTGAGCGGTGTGGTGCCCACACCAGCGGCAGAACTTCCGCATCTCGATCCGGTCCGGCGTGTTGCGCCGGGACTTGTTCGTCTGGTAATTCCGTCGCTTGCAGTCTTCGCAAGCCAAAGTCACCGCAATGCGGACATCTCCGCGAGCCATCTTTTCCTCTTCCCTACTCGGCCGTTACAAGAGAAAACCCCGGGCCCGAGGGCCGAGGTTGAGACTAGGATAGCGCCCCTTTATGGGCGGACGACGGTTGCCTCGAAAGTGCCCGAGCCCTGGCGAGCGCGAACTTCGAGCTCGAGCGCCTCGTGACCGCAGTTGGCGTAGGAGATTTCGGTCGAGCCGCCGCTGCCGGTGACGCCGCGGGAGAGGACCTGGCCGCCGTCCGCCGCGCGCAGGGCGACGGCGAGCTCGGCCCCGGCCGGGGCCTCCACCAAGACGGAAACGCGGCCGTCGAGCGGCATCGCGATGCGTTGCTGGACGATCCACGGCTTCGAGATCAGCGCGGCGGGGCCGATCCCGACGGGGCCGCGGGAGCGGCGCGGTGCGGGCGGAGGCGTGGCGGGCGGATCGGCGACGGTCGCGCTCAGGGTCGAGGTCACTGGGCCCTGCCAGGGTCGGTTGACGTCGGCGCGGATCTTCGCCAGCGCCGCCGCGTTGGGCGCCAGCAGCGACGTGTACTGCCAGGAGACGTTCGCTTCGGGCTCGTTGAGGTGGGCGTAGGACTCGGCGAAGGCCTCCTCGGGGTCCTGCCAGTAGTGGGCAGCCTGGTTGCCGGGGAAGAGACGGCCGGCGCGGGAGAACTGGCAGACGCGCTCGTAGGTCGCCCAGCGCACGGTGCCGACGTCGATCGGGGCGAAGAGCGTGCCCTCCTGCGTGTTGGCGATGTGGTGGCCGTACTCGTGGGCGATCGCAAAGGCGCGGGGAACGCCGGCGACCGGGCGGTCGATCCCGGAGACGACCATCTCCATTTCATCGGGCAGGTAGCAGGCAAGGACGGTGGCGCCACAGATTTCTGAGATTTCGGCCGGGGTCGCCAGGAAGACGGAGAGCTGGGACAGCTCGGGGCCATGGTCGAGCGAGCCCAGGGTCGCGGCGACGGCGTCCATCTCCGCCTGGCCGTACTGGGCGGAGGTGATTCGCACGTCGTTGGTCCCGGTCGTGCGCTTCAGGCTCTGGCTCTGGCGGGCCTGCTGGAGCGCACTGCGGCTTGGCTTGGCGTTCGCGTCGAGGACGGTGCTCGGATCGCGCAGCGCGGCGTAGGCGCGGGCCAGCGGCTCCCGCGTCGCCGCCACGGCGGTCGATGCCAGCGCCAGCGCCAGGAAGAGCGCCAGCGCGATCGAAGTCCATGCTCGGGTTCGTGCCTCCACACCCGCCGCATCGGACGATCGGCGGCGTCTGCGCAGGCGTCACGAGGGTGCCTGGACGAACGTTGACTGAAATTGAGTAGGTGCGGCGGAGGCGGATCCCTGCCCGGAACCGCCTCCGCCCCGCGCCTATTCGAGGCGCAGCTTGCGTTGCTTGGTCGTCGGCGCTCCGCTGGGCTGCTTCGTGCGGGCGACGGCGACGGGCGTCTGCGTGCCTTCCTCGGCGAGGACGAGGTCGGCCCCGAGCGTGACCTTGACGGTCGCCAGCTTGCCACGCAGGACCGAGTACTTGGCCTTGTGCACGTTGCCGGCGATCTTCAGCGTCAGCGTGCCGATGCAGCGCTTGGCGACGGTGCCGCTGCACTTGACCCGCACCAGCGCCTTGCCGCCCACCAGCTTGGCGACAGCCTTCGGGAAGCCGATCGTCATCTTCCGTTTCGCCGCGATCGGGCTGGTGTTGGTTTTCCCGGTCGCCCCGGTGGCGCCGGTCGACCCCGTGGCGCCGGTGGCGCCAGTGGGCCCGGTTCCGCCGGTCGCTCCGGTTGCGCCAGTCGACCCGGTCGCTCCGGTTGCGCCAGTGGCTCCGGTCGAACCCGTGGCGCCGGTGGCGCCAGTCGAACCCGTGGCGCCAGTCGCGCCGGTGGCGCCGGCACCCCCGGTCGATCCCGTGGCCCCGGTTGCGCCGGTCGATCCGGTTGATCCGGTTGAACCGGTGGCTCCGGTTGCGCCCGTCGATCCCGTCGAGCCGGTAGCGCCCGTCGATCCCGTAGCTCCAGTCGCGCCGGTGTCACCCGTGGCTCCAGTCGCGCCGGTGTCACCCGTGGCTCCCGTGGCGCCAGTCGCGCCCGTGGCGCCGGTATCCCCGGTCGAGCCCGTGGCTCCGGTTGCGCCGGTGTCACCAGTTGCTCCGGTCGATCCGGTCGCGCCCGTAGCGCCGGTGTCACCGGTCGGACCAGTTGCGCCGGTTGCCCCAGTCGCGCCGGTAGATCCCGTGGCTCCGGTATCCCCGGTCGCGCCCGTGTGACCAGTCGCGCCGGTGGCTCCGGTGGATCCGGTCGCGCCCGTTGATCCAGTCGCGCCGGTTGCGCCCGTCGATCCCGTGGCTCCGGTCGCGCCGGTAGACCCCGTGGCGCCGGTGTCACCCGTGGCGCCGGTCGAACCCGTGGCGCCGGTCGAACCCGTGGCGCCGGTCGAGCCGGTATCCCCGGTCGCGCCCGTAGCTCCGGTCGCGCCGGTCGATCCGGTTGGGCCCGTAGCGCCGGCGTCACCGGTGGCTCCGGTCGAACCCGTGGCGCCGGTGGCTCCCGTGGCTCCCGTGGCTCCGGTATCCCCAGTCGCGCCGGTTGCACCGGTCGCACCGGTTGCGCCCGTCGATCCCGTGGCTCCGGTCGCGCCGGTAGACCCCGTGGCGCCGGTGTCACCCGTGGCGCCGGTCGAACCCGTGGCGCCGGTCGAGCCGGTGGCGCCCGTAGCTCCAGTTCCGCCAGTGGCGCCGGTGGCGCCTACCGCGCCGGTCGCTCCGGTGGCCCCGGTCGCGCCAGTGGCGCCTTCCGGTGCTTCGATCACCTGGATCGGGGCTTCGACGATCTGGTTGTCGAGTTTGACCGCGCCTTTGCCGGCGCCGACGGTGCCGCCGGCGCTGAACGTGCTGGTCGCGCGGCCCGCGACGGTCGCGTCGGTGCTCGGCGCGACGGCGCCGAGAGCGCCGGAGAAGGCGAGCGGCGTCCCGTTCGGGAAGTCGGTGCCGGCAACGTCGCCGTTGGAGTCGTGCGTGAGGTCGGCGGTCAGCTGGGCCTGGCCGACGGACCGGTAGACGGTCGAGGGCGAGGCGCTGAGCCGCAGCACGAGCCAGGGGTTGGCGTGGACCGAGCCGGGCCCGTCCTCGGCGATCGCGTCACAGCCGGGCTGGCCCGGGCCGGCGTTGCAGCCCCACCAGTTGTCGGTCGCGTCGATCGCGCCGCCGCCGCCGAGCCCGACCGTGACGGCGGCCGTGTTGGCGACGCCGATCGCGTTGCCGGCGATGCGGTTGAAGTGCGCCGTCACGTTGGGCGGATCGGCGCCGACTTCTTCGCGCAGCGCCGCGACACCGGCTTTGCTGGCCCCGGTGATCGTGTTGCCGGTCAGGTGCAGGGTCGGGTTGGAGCTGGTCGCGCCGCCGTAGGAGAGCGCCATCGCCCCGAAGCGACCGCCGGAGACCCGGTTGCCGGTCGCGTTCATCGTGCCGCTGTCGATCAACAGGTTCTCGTAGCGGTTGTCTTTGAGCGTGTTGCGGGCAACCGTGTGGGTGCCGCTGCCGACGCTGTCGGCGACGCCGATGTCGCTGTTGCTGATCGTGTTGCGGTTGACGACCGTGCCGTCAGGCGCCTGGTAGAGCAGCACCCCGGCCGCCTGTTCGAAGGCAACGGGAGCGAGCGGGTCGGCGCCGCAGTTGGGGATGCCTTCGCACTCGGCCCCGTCGAGGGTGTTTTCGGTGACGGTGCCGGTCGCCCCGAAGCCGAGCTGGACCAGGTTCTGCGCGATCGGCACCGGACCGGCGCCCTGCACCGTGTTGCCGATGATCGTCGCGTTGAGGCCCTGTTCGTTGGCGGTGATCCCGTTCTTCTGGAATCCGCTGACGACGCTGTTCTGGACCGTCCAGTTGCGGTTCGCATGGTCGCCGTTGCGGTTGTAGATGCCGAGGCCGTTCTGGCAGCCGTTGAGGGGCTGGTAGCGGACGTCCTTGACCGCGACGTTGTTGATCATGCCGCCGGCGTCGTAGTAGGCGATGCCGTAGACGAGCGGTTCGCAGCCGCCGCTGAGCAGCGCGTGGGCATCGACCGTCAGCCCTTCGATCGTCGTGCTGCGACCCTCGACGTAGAGGATCGGGCGGCGGTCGCCGCCGGCGTCGGCGCCGAACGTATTGGCGAGTGAGCCGAGCGGCGGCGAGTAGATCGTCGTCAGGCCCGGTCCCGCTCCCTTGATGGTCAGCGGCTTGTGGTCGACGTGGACCTGTTCGTTGTAGACGCCGGCGCAGACCAGGATGGTCGAGCCGAAGGGGACGGCCGAGACCGCGCCCTGGATCGTCGAGAAGTCGGGGTTGGCGCAGTCGGCGCCGGCCGGACCGGGCCCGACGGTGTCGTCGTTGACGACGAAGCCGCTGCCGACGTGGACGTCGACCGCCACCGTCTGGTGGTCGACGGTCGTCGTCACGTGAGCTTTGCCGGCGGCGAGCCCGGCGGTGAGGACGCTCGTCGCCTGGCCGCCAGCGGTCGTTTTCGGGCTCGGAATCGTGCCCTGGCTGGTGGCGAATTTAGTCGTCACGCCGTTGGGGAATTCGGTCCCGGCCAGCGCCCCGCTGGAGTTGTGGGTGAGGTCGGCGGTGATCGTCGAGTTGCCGGCGGTCGGGACCGACAGCGGCGACGCGCTCGCTTTGAGGACGAGCCGCGGGTCGAGGTCGGCCGGGCCCGTGGCGGTGCCGCAGCCTTCGCTGCCGGGGCCGGCGTTGCAGCCCCACCAGTTGTTCTCGAGGTTGCCGACCGTTCCCGGCTCGGCTTCGATCGCGACCGGGTTGTCGACCACGCGGTTGAACGAGCCGGAGGCGAGGAGGTTGGCGCCTTCGCCCTCGCCGAGGTGGATGCCTTCGTCGAAGTTGCGAATCGTGTTGGCGAGGAGTTGCACGCTGTTGTCGGTCTCGCCCCAATAGAAGGTGGTGGTGTCGAGCCAGGCCCCGGCGGTCGGTTCCGCTTTCGACGTGGTGGCAGCGGTCCCGTCGACCGAGTTGTGGGTGAAGGTCGTCGTCACCGGCGAGCCCGACGGGAACTTGCCGCCGAAGGCGCCGAGGCCGACGGCGCAGCCGCTGACCGTGTTGTCGTGGACGCTCGGAGCGACGTAGGGGACGAAGACCCAGACCCCGTAGCCGTCGACCTTGCAGTCGCTGACTTCGTTGTTCGCGATGACGTCGGCGACACCGCCGCCGTCGCCGGCGTTGTCGGTGTGCAGTCCGCTGCCGGAGTCGGTGATGACGTTGCCGGTCATCGTCGTCCCCCGCGAGTGGTTGGCGGAGATCGCGTCGTTCGCGTCGCTGACCGTGTTGCCGGTGATCGTGCCCGCTCCCCCGTAGTTGAAGATCGCGATCGAGGCCGGGTCGGAGCTGACGCCTTCGACGACGTTTTCGGCGAAGGTGAAGGTGCCGCCGCTGGAGGCGTAGATGCCCCGCAGGTAGATGTTCCTCACGGTCGTTTCTTCGATCGTGAGTTCGTTGTAGACGGCGTCGGTGTCGGTCTCGATCCCGTCGCGGGCGTCGATGCCGGGGCCGATGCTCGGGTTGTCGCCGTCGACCGTGAGACGGGAGATGCCGACGCCGCTGGCCCGGACCAGGAAGACGACGCTGGCCGGGGTGCCGCCGGCGCAGAGCGAGCCTTCGCCGCCGCCGCTGCAGTTCGGGTTGTGGGCGCTGGGCCGGACCACGGTGCCGGCGCCGTCGCCGCGGATCGTCACCGCCTTGCCGACGGTGACGTTTTCGTCATAGGTGCCGGTGCAGACGAGGATCGTCGAGCCGGCCGGGACCTCGGCGAGCGCGGCGCTGATCCCCGGGTAGTCGGGCGTCGCGCAGTGCGAGCCGGCCGGGCCGGTGCCGGTGGTGTCGTCGTTGACCGTCACCGGCGAGGCGAAGGAGCTCGAGAGGGAGACGCCGTCGACGAGGAAGCCCTGCCCGAGGTTCGCGGGAGCGGCGGATCCGCCGGTGCGGAAGAGCAGCTTGGAGACGTTGGGGACGACGTTGCCGTTGCCTTTCTGCTCTTCGTCGAAGCGGTAGTAGTCCTCCCAGGTCGTGCCCGTCACCTTCAGCGCACCATCGATGTAGATGCGGACGACGTCGTCGCCCGGGCCGGGAGCGAAGTCGATCGAGAAGCGGACCGTGTGGACGACGCCGCGACTCAGGGTCGCGATGTCCGACTCGTTGAATTCGGCTTTGGTGTACAGCGGACCCGAGTCGGTGACGTCATCGAAGAAGACTTCGGTGCCGGCCGCGCCTTCTTCGAAGCGCAGGTAGCTCATCCGCGAGCCGTCGCCGCCGTCGGGACTGACCGACATCGCCAGCCCCGGCTGTTCGGTGGCTTTGGTCGTGCCGATCTGGAAGCTGGCGTCGAAGTGCGTGCGCGGCGCCGACTCGCCGGCGGCGATCGAGAGACCGGGGCTGAAGGTCTGGTCGCCGAAGGAGCCGCTGGTGACGGCATTGGAGATCCGCAGCGCCTGGCCGCCGAAGCCGTAAGAGCCGGCGGCGGGGAAGCTGGCAACGCTGGCGACAGCGACGTCAAAGGGACCCGTCTTCGACCAGCCGTTCTGGCCGTTGATGTCGGTCGCCGTGTAGCCGGGGGCCTCGAACCCGATCGGGCCGAGCGCATCGGCGCCTGCCGCTGCGGCCAGCAGGAAGAAGGCGGCGAACGCCGTCAGGGCGAACGTCGCGATTCGGGCGCGGAACTGGGTCCAAGCGCCATCGGTCCACTTCTGCCTGCCAACTGCTGCGCTCAAGGCGCCTCCCTTCGGTGACTGGTGTCCGAACCGGGAGCGCCATCGCCACCCGGCCCTGCTCGAACGCGGGGCAGGCTAGGCCAACGAGTGCGCAGTATCGGGAGAAAGATCTAGTAAATGCGTCCAGATCTACCGAAAAAGCTCAAGCCCGGCAAAGAACCGGGATGTAGGGCTAACGGAGCCGCAGCAAACGCTCGGTTTCCCTGCAGGCGCCGAGCGGCTGGACGGTCTTGGCGACGGCGCGGACCCGACCCGGCGAGCGCTGCTCGGCGAGGTCACCGGTCGGGACGAAGAGGCTCTGCTCGTGACCGCCGATGACGGAGAAGGGGACCTTGTGGGGACCGGTGCCCGTGAAGAGGGTGACGGTGCCGACGCAGGTGCCGCCCGCGGGGCCCTGGCAGCGGACCGAGACGAGGGCGCCGTTGCCGACCGTCTTGGCCTTGGCGCGGTTGAAGGTGAGGTTCATGCTGGGGCCGAGCGGGGATTCGGTGGCCGATTCGGCGCTGGCAGCCGGAGCGAGGGCGGCAGCGAGCACGGCCGCCGCGGCGATCGCCACGAGGCCGCTGCGCACCCGGTTCGCGGAACGGTCCCTGCTCGTTGCGGTCGACATCACTCGAATCCCTCTCGTTGGAGCCGCTGGGCTCGTCTTGACTGGCCCCGGGGATGCCACCACAGATGTTCGAGGCCCTCACTAGGAGATTCGTCCAAAGCCTGCGCCCAGGCTAAAGGTCGGGAGCGGCGGGCGCCACCCCTCAGACGATGCGGGATTCCGCTCTAAAGGCCGAGCGTTTTGGCGATGATCGTGCGCTGGATCTCGGAGGTGCCGCCGTAGATCGTCGAGACCAGCGAGGCGCGGACGAGCCGCTCCATGTCGTACTCGGAGGAGTAGCCGTAGCCGCCCATCAGCTGCATCCCCTCCAGCGTCGTCCGTTTCGCCACTTCGGTGACGAACAGCTTCACCATCGACGCCTGCTGGGGCAACATCCGGTCGGGGTCCTCGTCGGTCAGCGTCGCCACCCAGCGGGTCATCAGCCGCGCCGCCTCGAGGTCGGTGGCGAGGTCGGCGAGGCGGTGCTGGAGGGCTTGGAAGGAGCCGATCGGCCGGCCGAACTGCTTGCGCTCCTTGACGTAGGCGAGGGCGTCGTCGAAGGCGCGCTGGGCGATCCCCAGCATCGTCGCGGCGAGGATCAGGCGCTCGACGTTGAGGCCGGCCATCAGCTGCATCCAGCCCTGGTCGACCTCGCCGAGCACGGCCTCGGCCGGCGCCGCGCAGTCGGTGAAGTAGAGGTAATTGGTCTCGCGGCCGCCCATCGTGTCGATCGGGACGACTTCCATCCCGGCGGCGTCGCGGGGGACCCAGATCATCGTCAGCCCGGCGTGCTTGTCCTCGCCGCGGGTGGTGCGGGCGACGACCAGGATGTGGTCGGAGATGTGGGCGTTGGAGCAGAAGACCTTCTGGCCGTTGAGGACGAAGCCGCCGTCGACCGCCGTCGCCGAGCAACTGAGGGCGCCGACGTCGGAGCCGGCCTCGGGCTCGGTCATCGCGATCGCCTCGACCGCGCCGCCGGCGATCCCGCCGAGGACCTCCTGCTTCTGCTCCTCGGTGCCGAAGCGCTGCGTCGCGCCGGCGACGATCAGGGTCGTCGCGTAGCCGCTGATCGGCGCCAGGCCGCGGGAGGTCTCCTCCATGAAGAGGCAGGCGTCGAGCATGCTGCCGCCCGAGCCGCCGTACTCCTCGGGGATCGTCACCCCGAGCCAGCCGAGCTCGGCCATCTTCCCGTAGAGCTCGAAGCTGTGGTGCTCGGCGTAGCCGCCGGTGAGGCGCTCGCGCTGCTCCTGCGTGCCGCACTCGCGCTCGCAGAAGTCGCGGATCGCGGCGACGAAGTCCTGCTGCTCGTCGGTCAGGGCGAAGTCCACGGCGGCAGCCTATATGGACAGCCCCCGTCCTGGCTGCCTGGCCAGGACGGGGGCTTCCCTCAGCTCGGCCGCACAAAGACAAAATTCTTTGTCAACGGCTGCGGGGACAGCTAGGATCGCGCGGCTTTGAGTCTCTGGAAGCCGCTCGCCGCCGCCTTCATCGTCACCGTCGCCCTGCTCGGCGCTGGCCAGAGCGCCGTGGCCGCGGTGCGCTACACGGCGCCCGGAGCCTCCGGGGCCGAGCCCTGCAGCCCGACGCCGTGCGCGCTGGCGAAAGCGGTCAACGCGGCGAAAGCCGGTGACCGGGTGGTCATGGCGCCGGGCGAATACGCGGTCACGAGCGAAATCGAAATCAGTCAGCCGATCGACATCGGCCCCGAAGCAGGAGTGGCGCGGCCGGTGGTCGGACTCGTCGAACGGCAATGGGTCGTGAACAACGCCGGCGCGGTGGTCCACGACCTGAAACTGACCGAGACGAAAGAAGCGATGGCCTACGCGCTCACGCTCCGATCCGGCACGGTCGAACGGGTCATCGCCGACCCCCAGCACAAAGGCGGCGGCTGCTCCGTCGAAGGCGGAACGCTGCGCGACAGCCTCTGCCCGGAGGGTCTCAACGTCTTCGCGACCGAACCGGGGACTCAGAAGGTGACGCTGCGCAACGTGACCGCGATACCGCTGCTCATCGGGGCCAGCCCCGGCAGCTCCCTCTCGCTCGACGCCGCCAGCGTGATCGCCCACTCGATCTCCCAGAACAAGGACCTCGAAGTCGACGTCTCCAGCGGCGGCTCGATGGCGGCCACGTTCACCCATTCCAACTACGCCACGGTCGCGACCACGCTCAGCACCGGCACCGACTTCACCTTCACCGCGCCGGGGACCAACGGCAACCAGACCGCGCCGCCCCAGTTCGTCGACGCCGCCGGCGGCGACTTCCGCGTCCTCGAAAGCTCGCCGACCGTCGACGCCGGCCTCAGCGACGCGCTGATCGGCAGCCTCGACCTCGCCGGCCAGCCGCGCTCGCTGCCCAAGTGCATCGGCGGCACCCCGATCCCCGACATCGGCGCCTACGAGTTCGTCCCCACCGTCGCCTGCCCGAAACCCTCCAACGCCTTCAAGCTCGGCAAGCTGAAGCGGAACCCGCACAAGGGGACCGCGAAGCTGACCGTCATCCTCCCCGGCCCGGGCACCCTGGCGCTCGCCGGCAAGGGCCTCCTCACCCGTAAGCCGCGCCAGGTCAAGGCCGGCAAGACGACCCTGGCGATCGCCGCCAAGGGCAAGTGGAAGCGCGCCCTGCAGCGCACCGGCAAGGTCACCCTCCGCGCGCGAGTCACCTTCACCCCGACCGGGGGCGATGCGCGGACGGTGACGAAGAAGGTCATGCTGGCGCTGCGAATCCCGGGCTGAAGCGAGCCGGGGAGTGCCTGGCCCGACCCGCCGGTGCTCCACCCTCTGTGGAAGACCCCGGATGCCGGGCCGATTCTGGGCGCTACGTTTTCGTTGAGCGCCAAGGGGCGCTCTCGAGTGAGAGGCAAGGCGGGAGGCGAAAGTGAAGAGGCGTATCGCCAGAGTCATCCAAGGCCGCAGCAGGATGCTGCTAGTCGCGCTGTGCGTCGGCGTCGGCGTTGCCGCCCTCGCCGTCCAGGCGTTCGGCTCCTTTGGCAAGCCCAGGCACTTCGCCGTGGGCACCGGCCCGGCCTCGGTGGCGACCGGAGACCTGAACGGTGACGGAAAGCGCGACCTCGCGGTCGCGAACACCGGCTCCAACAACGTCTCGGTGCTGCTCGGCAACGGCAACGGCGGCTTCGGCAAGGCGAGGAACTTCGCCGCTCCCTCCGCCCCGCAGTCGGTTGCGATCGGAGACCTGAACAGCGACGGAAAGCGCGACCTCGCGGTCGCGAACACCGGCTCCAACTCGGTCTCGGTGCTGCTCGGCAACGGCAACGGCGGCTTCGGGGCGGCCACGAGCTTCGCGGTCGGCCGCTACCCCGAGTCAGTTGCGATCGGCGATCTCAACCGCGACGGCAGGCCCGACCTCGCGGTCGCGAACTCCGGCTCCGGCTCCAAATCGATCTCGGTGCTGCTCGGCAACGGCGACGGCAGCTTCGGGGCGGCCACGTACCTCGCCCTCGGCACCGGTCCGAGCTCAGTGGCGATCGGCGATCTCAACGACGACGGCATTCCCGACCTCGCGGCCGCCCGCCGGACCAATGTCGTCTCGGTCCTGCTCGGCAACGGGGACGGCACCTTCGAAGCGGCGTTGCACTTCGTCGTCGGCCTCTATCCGTCGTCTGTCGCGATCGGCGATCTCGATGGCGACGGCAATCTCGACCTCGCGGTCAGCAACAGCGGCTCCCACAACCACCAGCCCGGCACGGTTTCGATCCTGCTCGGGAACGGGGAAGGCAACTTCAGGGCGCCGAAGAGCTTTGCCGCCGGCTACCACCCCTACTCGGTCGCGATCGGCGATCTCAACCGCGATGGCAAGCCTGACCTCGCGGTGGCCAACGCCACCAGTGGGTCCGGGTTCGGACATGTCTCGATCCTGATCGGAAAGGGCGGCGGCACCTTCGGCGCGCCGCGGCATCTCCGCGTCGGCTCCGGGCTCTCCTCTCCTCAGTCGGTGGCGATCGGCAAGCTCGACGCCGGCCCCTATCGCGACCTCGCGGTCGCACCCTCCGGCTCCAACACCGTCGCGGTGCTGCTGAACCGCGGTCACCGCGCACCGTGACGCTCTCCTGCCGAACGAGAGTCCCCGCAGGGCGCAGTCTGCTGCTGGGAATCGCTCTGGTTGGCATCGTCGCCGGCCTGCTTCCGCCCCCCGCGCTCGGCTTCTTCGGCAAGGCGAAGAGCTACGCCACCGAACTGAGGGCCTACTCGATGGCGCTCGGCGACCTCAACGGCGACGGCAATCCCGACCTCGCGGTGGCCAGTGCCGGCGTCGCCGTGTTGCTCGGCAACGGCAACGGTGGCTTCGGCAAGTCGAGGCTGATCGGCCCCGGCGCCCCCTCGTCCGCAGTGGCGATCGGCGACCTCAACGGCGACGGCAATCCCGACCTCGCGGTCACCCACCCCGGGGTGGTCCCCGAGCTTGGCCCCGGCGGCGTCTCGGTGCTGCTCGGCAACGGCAAGGGTGGCTTCGGCAAGCCGCAGTCGTTCGCCGCCGGCACGCCCGCGGGTGGGGTCGTGATCGGCGATCTCAACGGCGACGGCAAACCTGACCTCGTGTTCACCCACGGGAGCGCCTTCGGCAAACCGGAAGCGGTCTCGGTCCTGCTCGGCAACGGTGACGGGAGCTTCGGCCCGGCGACCGACTACGCCGCCGGCTCCGAACCCACCTCGATTGCGATCGGCGACCTCAACGGCGACGGCAAGCTCGACCTCGCGGTCGATTCCCCCGAATCGACCGGGGGCGCCGTCACGGTCCTGCTCGGCAACGGCGACGGGAGCTTCGGTCCGGGAACCGGCTACGGCATCGGCGGCGGCGCCGCTTCGCTCACGATCGGCGATCTCAACGGCGACGGCAAACCCGACCTCGCGGTCGCTAACTACGACTCCAAGGCGGTCTCAGTCCTGTTCGGCAACGGTGACGGGAGCTTCGGGGCGGCGCAGAACTTCGCTGCCGGCGCCGGGTCCGACTCGGTGGCGATCGGCAAGCTCAACGGCGACGCCTTTCCCGACCTCGCGGTGACCAACCAGGGGGCGAGCAACGTCTCGGTCCTGCTCGGCAACGGCAGCGGTGGCTTCGGCAGGCCGAAGCTGTTCGCCGTCGGCGCTCTGGCAGGTTCGCTCGTGATCGACGACCTCAACGGCGACTCTCGCCCCGATCTCGTCGTCGGTGACGGGAGAAGCGTCTCGGTGCTGCTGAACGGGCGCAGCTCGGCCGCGCTGTTCCTCTCCCACGAGAAGGGGAGCCACCGATTCAGCGGCAGGCTGAGGTCGATCGACCCCGTCTGCGCCAATCACCGGTGGGTCGTCGTGCTGCGCCGTCGCAAGGGCCCCGACCGGAGGGTCGGCGGGGCAAAGACCTCCCGGTCAGGGAGTTACTCGATTCGAGTGAAGGCCAGGCGGGGCGCCTACTACGCGCATGTGAGTCCCTCGCCGGCCTGCCGTACCGCGAGCTCGAAGGTGATCGCCATCCTCTAGCTGGGCTCGCGCGTCCTCGCGCGTCGAGCCATTGGGGGCAACGCACGCCCGGGCTGCGGCCTTTCACCGATGACGAGCGCCGAGGGTGGCCGTAGCGTCGTGGCATGGAAGAGCCGAGCATCATCCAGCGCAGCGTCGAGAAGGCCCACATCTGGTTTCAGGAGGTTGCCGAGCAGCTCGGCGACACCGACCACCGGCAGGCCTACCGCGTCCTGCGCGCCTATCTGCAGGCCCTTCGCGACCGCCTCACGGTCGATGAGGCAGCGCAGCTCGGAGCGCAGCTCCCAGATCTCATCAGGGGGATCTACTACGAGGGCTGGGACCCCAGCTCGACCCCGATCCGCTACCGCAACCTGGACGAGTTCCTCGACCGGGTCGCCGCCGAGGCGAAGTTGGGTGGGGAGACGTCCGCCTCCTACGCGGTCGCCGCAGCCGCCGCCGTGCTGCGCGGGCACGTCTCCGCGGGAGAGATCGAGGACATCCGCGCCCAGCTTCCCGAGGAACTGCACGCCATCGTAGGTTGAGGCGCACGCCGGCGCGCGTTCGGCGCTGGTCGTGCCGCCCCTCGAATTCCTCGCCAACTCGCCGACCCCGATGAACGCCGACACCGAGATCGGCCATCACCCCTCGCAGGCAAATCCAAGCGACCTATCCAGCCTCCAGCAGGATGAGGGGACTCTCCCCGGAACGGTCACGTAGGTTCCACCCGATCAGCAGGAAGGAGATCAGGCAGGCAGAGGCGACGATCGCCAGCAGCACGACGTAGGAGAGCGCGGCGGCCAAGGAGGCGAGGACAGCCGGCAGGAGGAACCCGGCGTAGGTGATCGAGCAGTAGACGCCGGTGAGTCCGGCAAGTTGGTCCGGGTTCGCCATCTGTTGAACCTCGGCGAGACCGGCGACGACAGAGACCCCGTAGCCGAGACCGAGCACGATGGCGACCACGATCGCGAGAGCGGGCGAGAGCAGCGCCGCCTCCAGCGCACAGAGCAGGATCCCGATGAAGATCACACCGATGCCGACGAGCAGCTGACGCTGCCCCGTCCAGGCGCCGATACGTCCGACGAATGGCTGCACCGAGGCACCGGCTGCAAGCGCGATCACGGTCAGCAGGGAGGCGTAGCCGATCCGGTGGCCGCCGGCGCTGGACCCGATCAGGGCTCGGAGACACGGTGGCCACAGCTCGCGACCCCAATTTTGCTGTGAACCTCTTCAGCGACAAGGAGCGAACAAATCCAGATCCAGAGCGATATGGCGAGGACACCTTCTCGTTCACTGCGCGGCGTGGTGGGACGACGCGGCGGCTAACGAAGTCGTGCCGAAAGCCCGGCCTCGATCTTCGGTCTGCCGCCCGATTGGCCGGGCCGGAGGCCAGGTTCGAGCGCGCTTAGCCGCTTCGCGGTCATACACTCGATGTATTCCTGAGATGAACCAGGCCACCAGCGGGAACGAGTGCGCGAAGGACGCTCTCCTCAACCTTTGCGAGGGCGCTTCGCGACGTTCGGAAATCGATACGCCAGATTCTTGGATGATGCGTGCAGAGGGTGCGCAACTCCGCTCGAAGGCGATCGAGGCCTTGCACGCGGATCCGGTGATCGGCACAAACGTCGGTAACAACCGATTCCTACACGTGGCTGGAGTTTCGGCGGGAAGCGGCCTCGAGATTTTGGATCCGTGGTTGAGATGCTTGCTTCAACGCACCGTGATTGCCCTCGGCTCTGATCGCTCTAGCTGGGAAGGCGAGGTCGACCGCTTTCTGGATGTCCTCAGCGTTCGTGACGGTCGGGTCCGCTGCACGGTTCGGTCAGCGTTCGCAGGAATCACCCTCGCAGATGGCGGTTTCGAATTGGAGGACGCAGTCGTACGTCCCGCGGCGGGCGCTGATTTCCACGTTCCCATCGGCGGAGCCACCCCTACGGGCATCGTGTTCGAATATGGCACTGATCTTCCGGCATCGGCCGGACCACTCGGCTTCTCATTCCCAGATCACTTCATCGCCGACGTTGACACCTCGCACCAGACCCGTCTCACCCGTTTCCTGCTTGCCGTCGCGCTCAATACGAGTGCCCCGATCCAAGAGCAGCTCGTGATGAAAGAAGTCGACTTCGGAAGCGGCGGTAGCGGGAGACTGCCAGAAGAGACGGGACCAATCGTTGCCCTCCCCAGTTTCTCTTTGGACTATGCCGCCGTCGAGCGAGTTCGTGAGTGCTATGTCGCGCTGGGCGGAAGGAACCTGGCTCGACTTGGCGTCGCGACCCGCCGCTTCCTTCTCGCGCGCACCGAGCGGGTACGACCGACCGATCAGATCATCGACTACGCGATCGCCCTTGAGTCGATGACTTCGCAGCACTACGGGGACAAGCAGGGCAAGGAGCTAGCCAAGCTTCTAGCGCACGGCACTGCCGAGCGTCAATCGATCGAATCGGAGCATAGGCAGTTCCGCGCGGCGCGGGAGGCGATCGTTCATGAGGGCGTAGTTCCAGCGGATGCGCCGTTACTGGCAGGGCTAGGACGCGATCTCGTACGCAGGAGTCTCTTGTCTAGAACGCGGCTCAGTCCGCGCGCCCCTGCTCGACAGTCAGCTAGTTGAGGACAACGCCCGATCGCAGGCATTACGGAGACCGGAGCCGCGGAAGGCGATGGCGTCTTAGCGCGCGAACGGATCGAGCAGTTCGACGCCGATGCCCTTGACATCGGCGACGTTGCGGGTGACTAGCGTCAACCCGAGGACCCTGGCCGTCGCAGCCAGCAGGCCGTCGACGACGGGCAGAGGATCTGGGACGTTCATCCTTCCCCACTCCTCGGTGATCGCGCGGTCGATCGGGAGGACCCGGTCACCATGGGATTCACTCAGGAGAGCGAGCCAGCGGTCCAAGGCGGCCGCAGAGTCGGGGTCGCGGCGGCGCACGCTCTCAATCCCGCGGCGGATCTCGCCGATCGTCAGGACACTGAAGAAGATCTCCTCGTCGGCGAGCTCGGCGAACCAGGCAGTGACGTTGGAGTCGGCGCGCTCGCCCTTGCGCAGCTCGGAGATGACGTTGGTATCGAGCAGGTAGCTCAAAGCTCGACCGGGCGGCCACGGTCCTCGGGACGCTCGAAGTCCTGGTCCTCACCGACATCGGGCATCTCGAGCAGGAGGTCCTTGAGGGACTTGGCTGAGCCGCCGGGTCGGAGGGCCTCACGCAGAATCTGCCGATGCTCCTCCTCGGCGGAGCGGCCGTGCTGAGCGGCGCGGATCTTCAGCTCGCGCACGACATCGCTCTCTATGTCTCGTACAAGTAGCTGCGCCACGGTGATAGCAATGATAGCGCGGTCCAAAAAAACAAGACAGGGGAAATCGGCCTCAATGGGAGCCAATCGCTGCGCTATCTGCCACTAGTGGCACTACTCCGCATCGCCGACGAGCCCCTCAAACCCAAAACCGGCCCCGAAAAGGGGCCGATTTACAGCGACTTCTCCAAGCCCGGAATGGGACTCGAACCCACGACCCCTTCCTTACCATGGAAGTGCTCTACCAGCTGAGCTATCCGGGCAGCTCAGGGGTCGATCTTAGAGGGTCTTGATCGGTCTGGCTCAGGCGCTGCGGGGGAGGACGCGGAGGGCCTCCGGGGGGAGGTGGACGGAGACCGGGCGGCCCTGCTCGTGGAAGGCGAGGTCGACGCCGTCGTTGGGGATCGAGGCCTGGAGCAGGGCGCCGGTGGCGAGGCGGACCATGACCTGGAGGTTGGAGCCGACGAAGACGGTGCGGTCGATCATGCCGGGCAGGCAGTTGGGGCGCTCGCCGCTGCCATGGGGCATCACCTCGAGGCGCTCGGGGCGGACGACGACGGAGGCGGCGCCGCGGGTGGCGAGGTCGCCGCAGCCGGCGCGCAGGGTGAACTCGCCGACGCGAATCGCGCAGGTGCCGGCCTCGCCGGCGCTGGCCTGCACCTCCATCACGTTGGCGACGCCGAGGAAGTCGGCGACGAAGAGGGTCGCGGGGTCCTCGTAGACCTGCTGGGGGGTGCCGACCTGGTCGACGCGGCCGCCGTGCATGACGGCGATCCGGTCGCTCATGCTGAGCGCCTCCTCCTGGTCGTGGGTGACGAAGATGAAGGTCGTCCCCACCTCTTCCTGCAGCGCCTTCAGCTCGATCCGCAGCTGGCGGCGGATTTTCGCGTCGAGGGCGCCGAGCGGCTCGTCGAGCAGCAGCACCGAGGGGCGCAGGACCAGCGCCCGCGCCAGCGCCACCCGCTGCTGCTGGCCGCCGGAGAGCTGGTTCGGCCGCCGCGCCGCCAGGTCGCCGAGCTCGACCAGCTCCAGCGCCTCCATCGCCCGCCGCCGGCGCTCGGCCTTCGCCACCTTCTGGTAGCGCATCCCGAAGCAGACGTTGTCGAGCACGTCGAGGTGCGGGAACAGGGCGTAGCTCTGGAAGACGGTGTTGACGTTGCGGCGGTCGGGCGGCACGGCGGCGAGGCTGACGCCGTCGAGCAGGATCTCGCCCGAGGTCGGCCGCTCGAAGCCGGCGATCATCCGCAGCGTCGTCGTCTTGCCGCAGCCGGAGGGGCCGAGCAGCGAGAAGAACTCGCCGGGCACGATGTCGAGGTCGATCGAGTCGACCGCGACGACGTCCTCGAAGCGCTTGCAGAGGGCCCGTAGCTCGACCTCGCCGCCGCCCCCCGCGAACTCCGCCACCACCGCTCCCGTCGCTTCAGTCGTGTCCATCGCGCTCCCTCCTCACTCCATCCCGGTCAGGTCCATCGCCGCCGTGCCCGCCGCCGACTCGCCCGTGTGGCGGGAGAACCAGCGCAGGATCAAGTACGCGCCGCCGACCCCGACCAGGGTGACCACGACCATGATCGTCGCCACCGCGTTCAGCGCCGGCGTCGTCGCGCCGCCGCGCGCGTTCGCGTACAGCAGCATCGGCACCGTCGTCGTTTCGCCCCCCGAGGACATGTACTGGGTGACGACGAAGTCGTCGATCGAGAGGGCGAAGACGATCAGCATGCTGGCCAGCGCCGCCGGCAGCAGCAGCGGCAGCAGCACGTCGCGCAGCGCCTGCCAGGAGGAGGCGCCGAGGTCGCGCGCGGCTTCCTCGTATTCGGGGCCGATCGCCGCCAGCCGGCTGCGCACGATCACCACCACGTAGGAGACCGAGAAGGTGACCTGGCCGATCACCTGCGCCGGCGTCCCCAGGTGCACGGCGGTGAACGGCAGCAGCGAGAGCTGGGTGAAGACGAGCAGCAGCGAGACCGCCATCGCCAGCTCCGGCGTCGTCAGCGGCACCAGCATCAGGAAGTTGGCGCTGCCCGAGCCGCGCCCGCGCCAGCGGCTCAGCCCGATCGCCAGCATGAAGCCGAGCGGCGTCGCGATCGCCATGTCGAGCGCCGCCAGCTCGAGGCTGTGGACCAGGGCGTTGGTGTAGGTCGGGTCGTGGAAGACCGAGAGCGTTTCGTCGCCCCACCACCAGCGGGTCGAGAAGCCCTGCCAGACGCTGCGCGAGCGGCCATCGTTGAAGGAGAAGAGGACCGCGGCCAGTACCGGCACCAGCGACCAGGCGACGTAGAGCCAGGTCGTCAGCGAGAGGAAGCGCGGCCGCCCCCAGGGGTTGGAGAGCCAGCTCGGCAGGCGGCTCGGGCGCACCGGCGCCGGCCGGGCGGGGGCAGCGGGCTCGGCGGCGGTCGCGCTCACGCCAGCCTCCTCTCCTGGCGCCGCGTCTCCCAGAGGTAATAGAGCATGCCGACGGCGAGGATCGTCATCAGCACCAGGACCAGCGCCGCGCCGAGGTTTTTCTGCGAGCCGCCCTGGACCAGCAGGTTGACGCTGTTGCCGAGCATGTTGGTGTGCGGCGAGCCCGAGATCAGGTCGTTGGTGTAGTAGTCGCCGAACATCGGCAGCACGATCAGGATCGTGCCGGCGAGGATGCTCGGCCAGGAGAGCGGCAGGGTGACGCGGAGGAAGGTCCAGGGCCGCGAGGCGCCGAGGTCGCGCGCCGCCTCCAGCAGCCGCATGTCGATCCGGTCGAGGCCGGCGTAGACGGGGAGGATGAAGTACGGGATGTAGCCGTAGGTGAGGGCGGCGATCACCGAGAACGGGTTGCCGTTGAGCCAGTCGGGGTGGCCGAGGCCGAGCCAGCCGAAGACCTCGTTGACGTAGCCGTCGGGCGCCAGCAGCCCGATCCAGGCCAGCATCCGCATCAGGTAGCTGACCCAGAAGGGGAGGAAGATCAGCAGCAGGAGTAGGGCCTTGGTGCGGCCGGCGCAGCGGGCGATGTAATAGGCGACCGGGTAGCCGATCGCGAAGCAGAGCCCGACGGTGGTGGCGACGTAGAGGATCGTGTTGCGGGTCGCCGACCAGTAGGTGCCGCCGGGGAAGACGCTGCGGAACGCCTCCTTGACGAAGCCGACGTTCCAGTCGAGCGGGTTCCAGACCGGGACCGGCTGCAGCAGGGTGTCGATCTTTCCCATCGCCACCGCGACCACCGCGTAGGCGGGGACGACGACGAAGAGGAAGAGCCAGACGACGCCGGGGATCGAGAGACTGCGCCAGATCGCGCCTTCGCTTCTCACGCCCGCCCCCTCACGTCGTCTTCACTTCCGACCAGGCGGTTTCCCAGATCCCCATCCCTTCGGCGCTGAGCGGCCCCTGCAGGTAGCCGTGCTCGAACTGGGCCTCGCGCACGATCGCCGTCTTCAGGTTCTCCGGGATCAGTTCTTCTTCGACCACGCGCTCGGGCGTCATCTCGGTCAGCGGCTGCTGGTAGCCGGTGAATTCCATGTTCAGCAGGGCGACGTCGATGCCGAGCAGGTAGTCGAGGAAGAGGTGGGCGAGGACCGGGTGCGGCGCCCCCTTCAACACGGCGAAGGTGTCGTTGCCCATCAGCCCGCGGCCGTCCTCGGGCCACCAGTAGGAGACCGAGGTGACCGGGGTCCCCTCCGGCAGGTAGTAGGGGATCGCGACGATGTCGCCCGACCAGGCCTGGTGCAGCCAGACTGAGGCGTCGGCGAGGTGCTGGTACTCGTTGGTGTAGAAGCGCAGGTTGACGAGGTCGATCAGTTCCTTCAGCGCGTCGCGGGCGCCGTCGATCTGCTGCTGGCTGCCGGTGTTGACGTCGGTGATGCCGTTGCGCAGCAGCGCCATCCCCAGCCCTTCGCGCTGGTCGTCGAGGAGGCCGACCTTGCCGGCGATGTCGGTCGCTTCCCAGAAGCTCTGGTAGGGGTTGGCGAGCTTGCTCGGGTCGTAGTCGGGGAGGAAGTCGTTGCGCCAGCCGATCCCGGTGGAGAAGATCGTGTACGGGACCGTGTAGCGCGAGCCGACGTCGTACCAGGGACTCTGCAGTGAGCGCCAGACTTCCTTGCGCAGGTTGGGCAGGTAGGTGTGGTTGAGCGGCTGGACGATCTTGCCGGCGACCAGCATCGCGATGTAGGGCTGGGTCGGGACGAAGACGTCGTAGCCGACGGCGCCGCTGGCGAGCTTGGCGATCGCTTCGTCGACGGTGGCGAAGGTGCTCAGCTCGACCCCCACCCCGTACTTCTTTTCGAAGCCCTTGACCACCGCCGGGTTGAGGTATTCGGCCCAGTTGTAGAGCTGCAGCGGGCCGTCCTCGGGCTCCAGGCCGGAGGGGATGCGCGGGTTGTCCGGGTAGACCGGCAGCTGCACCGGGTTGTCGGGGCGCGCCAGCGGCAGCCCGCCCGGGGCGAGGTTCGGCTCCTGCCCGCCGGGGACGGTGGTGTCGGAACAGCCGTAGAAGGAGGAGGCGGCGGTCAGGCCGAGCGCGGCCGCGGCGCTCCCCTGCAGGAAGCGGCGGCGCGTCAGCGGCTGTCGGCCGCTCAGGGCGATGCTCGCCCGCCCACCCTGTCGAGGTCGAGCTCGGTTTCGAGTAAGCGTTCGCTGCTCACCGCCACCGTTTCGCGCAGCCGCCGGCGGTCGACCTCCGGGTCGCCGAGGGCGACCTGGACGGTGAGGCCGTCGATCAGACCGGCGATCGCCAGCGCCGCGCTCGCCGGGTCGGCGTCGCCGAAGTCCCCCTCCTCCTGGCCGGCGCGGACGATCGCCTCGATCTCGGCCCGCCAGCGCGAGTCGAAGCGCTCGCGGGCCGCCCGCAGCTGCTCGTCGCGCAGGGCGAGGGTCCAGAGCTCCATCCAGAGGGCGAAGTTCGGCGCGTCGTCGGCGACCGCCTCGATCAGCAGCGCCAGCCGCTCGCGGGCGCAGGTGGCGGGCGCCAGCCGTTCCTCGAGCTGCTCGTAGAAGAGGTCGTCGTCGGCGATCAGCGCCTCGGCGAGCAGCTTCTCCTTCGAGTCGAACCAGTAGAGGACGGCCGGCGGGCTGACCCCGGAGCGCTCGGCGACGTCGGCGATCCGGGTCGCCGCAACTCCGCGCTCGGCGATCACCTCAGCCGCGGCCGCAAGGATCTGCGGGCGGCGAATGTGATCGATCTGGGGCCTGGGAGTCACGCTCCCCGCCTCCTCCCGGGTAGTTTCCTGAACGCCGGTTCAGACTAACCCGAAGCGGGGCGCTGCGCAAGCAGCTCGGCGGCGTCGATGCCGAGCTCGGCGGCGAACATCTCGGCGACCAGGGAACGGGCGCGGTCGAGGTCCATCTGCGGGTCGCGCAGCAGCGCCCGCAGGCCGAGCCCGTCGAGCATCGCCATCGCCCGGTCGGCGAGGCCCTCGACGTCGGCCGGCGCCGTGAACTCGCCGCTCTGCACCCCGGCCTCGATCACCCCCACCATCCACTCCCGATAGCGCTCGTAGAGCTGGCCGGCGATCGGCCGCAGCTCCGGCTCGCGGGCGGCGCGCAGCCAGAGCTCGACCCACAGCACCCAGTCGCGCTCGGCGCGGCCGGGAACCGGCAGGCACTCGTCGATCGCCAGCGCCAGGCCGGCGAGGGCCGAGCCGGAGGCGACGTCCTCGGCGAAGCGCTCGTCGCCGGCCTGCTCGAAGGAATGCAGCAGCGCCTGCTCGAGCAGCTCCTCGCGGGTCGAGAAGTAGTGATGGACGAGCGCCGTCGAGGCGCCCGCCCGCATCGCGACGCGGGCGATGCGAACGTCGTCGATCCCCTCCGCCGCGACCAGGTCGCAGGCGGCCTCGAGAATCCGTTCGCGTGCGTCGGACTCAGCCATCTGGCGACCCTAGCTCAGGACCAAGCGAGGCAGTACTCGACGACCCACCCCTGCTCGCACCCCCAC